>JASJIO010000141.1:0-54792 GCA_037625035.1 Amylibacter sp. | reverse complement strand
TTCCAAACCTCTCTGTCGAATTACAAAAAGCTATAAGTAGAATGTTGTTTGAACAAGCGAGGGTACTGGATGGTGAAATGCCATCTGATCCACAGCAATTCTCAAAAGACTTAATTGCAATTGGAAGTTCTCTTTAATTTTTAAGGTGGGTATGTGTTTAGTTTGCCCACCTTAACCAATTTGGTTGAGTTTCAATTGCCCCCGTTAAAGTTATTTGTAGCGACAGACCTGTAAACGGTGCTCTCAGACTAACGATTGCGAGCATCAGGTTAATCTAGGGGTGGGCAACAGTCTCGACATTATGCCAAAAAAATTAACATCGCTCGATAAGAGTAGTGGCACGGTTTAACTTGAAATTGGCGCATGAGTAGAGATCATGTTGCGGATTTAAATATTCAGTTATTTAGTTCTCGAATAGCACCTCAACTAAATCGTTATATCGCCTTCTCCAACCATTCCTGAAGTACACTCATTGGGTAGCCTGAACCATATCAATGCCCCACGCCATCAGTCGTCCAACCACCTATCTGGTCAGTATATCAGAAGGACACTGAACTGCCCTCAATCTGTCTCGCATTGAGTGTCTGAAGCTATGCATAGTGATAGTGTATCCATCAGGAGCGTGCTGCTTAAGCCATTTGTTCAGTGCTGTAATGGAGGCTTTTCAGTTGTGCTCTGCGAAGATAAAAGCTGGTTCCCGCATCCACCTCTAATCTGCAATTAACTACCTATAAAATATTTAAAACCTATACACTAAACTTATACTTAAGCCACTAACCTATTGTTAAAAAACAATTCGTATAGATTGCAAATCCGTGTACACGAGTTCGATTCTCGTACTCGCCTCCAAACAAAATCAATAACTTAGAGCAATACTCGCCCAGCACATTTTAAGAATGTGTCGATTTTGTGTGCGTTTACACATCAATAAAGGAAATTCGTACTGACCACTCTTTGCCCAGCGCAATTTATTGATGCAGTTTGAGTGGATTGTGATGCGTCTTCAGAAGTGCCCACCGCCGCTATTTCCGCTATTCCGCTACACGAGGACGATTTAATGGAAGAAAGCCGCAGAATGGCAGCCCGATTGTCTGCTATGCGGACAAAGGACCGTTTCATGAGTTCTGGTGAATGACTTGAACAGGTGGAAAGCAAACTGTACCAACACCTGGGTAACCAAAGAGGTGGATGTCAAAAGGCAGACCTTCAAGATTATACTAAATTGCGTTATCTTCTCGGGTGAATACCAGCTCATCAAAATGCATGGAGCAAGCGTGTGATGAGATGCGGAATGGTTTAATAATAAGCTAATGTCCGATGTAAACCCGCTATAGCAGGATGCGTCAGGGATTGCGGCCGTGTGATCAAGGCCGCAAAGCAAGCTTGGTTCACAAGAACCCCGCCCAAAGCGTAACGAAAGGAGTCGCCTTAATGCTCCAACCATTGGTAGTTGATAGTGAATAGGTTTTTAGTTTTATTCAAACATCAAAGGTGGTGTCTACCCATTTGGTATACTTTACAATTCAATCATTTTAGCGTCCCGAGTGTAATCTGTGTTTTTCAAGTTTTTTGCAGTCGCTAATTGGTCATCAGATCCTAAAGCAACGATGATTTTCTTTAAGTCAGAATTATAAACATTCCTGCACACGATATCATTGCCATCAGAAAGAACACCTTGGCTGTCCCTATACGTCGTCAAAACTCATCCCCGATCAGATTTTCGCACTGAATTACGGTAGCGGTTTCATAGCATTTGCACTTGAAGTGGATCGTGGTACAGAACCAAAAACAACCGCCTCATTTAGAAAAAAGTTATGCGAGTTCAATCCAGCTTTATCGAAAGCTTATTGAGCAGAAGCTCCACCGTTCGCACTATGGATTGAAGGCCAACCTACTCTTGCTTTGGGTGTTCTCAAACCGAACAAATCAAGCAAAATTCTTAGACCTGGTTACCCAAGAGGCAGGGTCCGTTTCCATTCATTTTTATACGCAAACAGTTCAAGGCTTTGAGCACAATTGGAAGCCACCAGAGTTGTTAAATGAGCTGTTCCATAACGACTGGCTTGGTGTAAACGGTCGTAGGTTCAAGCTTTCGTCACTTTAGAAAACAACACCGCAGACGAACCAGACTACATTGAAATGGAAAAACGGCGCGAAGTATGCATCTCCGCACCGTCCAGCTCCGTAGTGGAGCATCAGTGGTTACTCTCGAGCAGATATTCTCTGTTCAAGCCAGTCCAATACTTCACTCTCAATCCATCCCACACGGTTTGAGCCCAGCTGTACCCGCTTGGGGAACAAACCTGCCTTCTCCAATCTGGCGATGTGTTGCGGTGAATACAAAAACAACTTCTTGAGTTCCTTTTTCGATAGTATCCTCATCACGATAACTCCTTGTAAAAGGAGCATCGCGACGCCCCGGTTGGGGTGAACCCCGGCTGAAGAACCGCAACCGGATGGGGGTACCAATCTTGGCGTGACCCATTGCAAACGTACTGCGTAAGTCATGCAAGGTATAATGATCTACATTCTCCAACCCTTCGTCAAACCGTGCCTTGTGCCATGCCCAGCCAATAAAAGGCTTTTCAGTGTCATTGGCCGATGGAAACAACAAGTCACCGGTATAAGGAAGGCTTTCAATAACTCGTTGCGGCATTGCTGACAGTAGAAAACGATGCTCACGCTTGTTTTTAGCAAAGCCTTCAGGAAAAGTGACTTCGTCGCCATTGATCCAGGAACGCCGCGTCAAGCCAATTTCACTGCGTCGTTGACCCGTTAGAATTGCTAACTGGATGATCGCCCCAAATGGGTACGAAAATTCCAGAGCATATGAAAATACGGCTTTCAATTCGCTTTCAGATAACACCCGCTCTCGCGGCTTAGTTCCATGTTTGATAAATGGAACTAAAGAACTTTCGATCAGGCCTTGTCGCACGCACCAATTCATCATGGTACGAATGGCAACATAAGCATGAGATTGTTCAGAAGGTGTCGCAGCAAGGCTTGAGATAACCTTCATGACTTTTTGTCGCGAGAATTCATCAAACGGGGTTTTGAATGGAAAGTGTTTTTCCAACAATCTTGTATAGTCGGTGACTGTACGGGGCTTGTTACGGCCCGCACAATCTCGCAGGAATTGTTCCTTGGTTTCTTTGAATGTTATTGATGGCTCTTCGAACATTTGCGGTTCATCTGTGTACTGAACTAAGAACCGCTTGGCCTCTGTTCGAGCCTCGGACAGCCCTAGGGCAGGATATCGACCAAGTGTTTTAAGTCGGCGCTTCTCACCAAACATCACCACAAACGACTTACTCTTAGAGGAGCATCGCCTTGGCCATGAGTGCTAGTGCAGATATTTTCGCTAAATCCGTTAACGATTTGCTGGAACTCAATAAATGTGAGTACCCCTATTTATCGACCAAGATGGGCGGCACTATCATTCAAATGCCTGCCGACGTGATAGCGACCCAAAGCACCATTTGGGGCACAAAACCTGATGTTATTATCGAAACAAGGGCGGCGCAGGGCGGGCCCGTTTCGCAAATGGTTTTGTTGCTGCAAATGCTTGGCAAAAAAGACCATAAAGTCACCAGCGAAGATATTGATATCCGCCAATACGCTCGGAGCATGGCCTAATGGTTAGCGTCGTTATTTCACAGCCGATGTACCTTCCTTGGGCAGTTTTTTTGGCACATCTGTCCTTGGCAGATGTCGTCATTTGGCTTGATGATGCACAATTTTCCAAGGGATCATTCACCAATCGCATCCAAATTCAAAAACCAACGGGTGTTGGCTGGTTAAGCATCCTTGTTGTTAAATCGCTGGGAAAGCAAAACATCAAAGACTTGGAAGCCACCCAGATTGACTGGTTAAAAGCCATTCTTAAGTGCTTGAAACATGCTACGCTCGGTCTGTGTATTACGATGAAACCGTCTCCATATTTGCCAATATTCAAGCAGGCCAAACGCTCTGTAATTCTATTATTTCCAGTTCTGAGAGCCTTTTGAAAGCCGTGGGCGTTGACCGCAAACAAATCACTCTCAAAAGCTCTGAAATGGGCATATCGGGTTCAAGCAGCGAACGTGTGCTTAATCTGGTCAAGGCGGTAAACGGCACCGAATATATCACAGGGCTAGGCGCAAAAAATTACCTCGATCATGACCTGTTTGAAGATGCAGGGGTTGATGTAAAATTCATGGATTATGATGTTCTTGCGTGGCCCCAACAAACGCCAGAATTTACACCCTAAGTCAGCGCCCTTGACCTTGTTGCAAATGTTGCACCGCAGAACCGTCGGGCGCATTTAAACCCCAAGACCAAAGACTGGCGCAGTATTGTTTAGCTGTTTGACGAATCTGTAAGCAGTACGCCTGCGACGTGGCTCGTGAACCTAACGTTCACCAACAAAAACCCTATTCCGCAGCGGTTTGCACACCCATTCGCCCCGCGCGGTAATCGCGCATTGCTTGGCCAAAGGCTTCGAACAGCGGCTTGGACACCACATCCATGTCCGCTTTCCATTCAGGATGCCATTGCACCGCCAATGCAAATCCAGATGCACCCTCAACACAGATCGCTTCTGGTGTGCCGTCAGGTGCGTGCCCCTCAACCACAATCCGCGCGCCCGCTTCTTTGATGCCCTGTCCGTGCAGTGAATTCGTCTTCACAACGCTGCTGCCCCAAATCTGTTCAAACACACCACCTTTTTCCAGATTGATGTCGTGACGCAGCGCGAATTTTTCCTCAATTGTGCCCTCTGGTGGCATGCGGTGGTTCATGCGGCCCGGCAAATCGCGAATTTCTGGATACAACGAGCCACCAAAGGCCACGTTGAATTCCTGAAACCCACGGCAAATTCCCAAAATCGGAATGCCCCGCTCCACACAAGCGCGGATAAGCGGCAGTGTCACGCGGTCACGATCCCGATCAAACGCACCATGCGCTTCAGTGGCTTCTTCGCCGTATTCTTCTGGATGCACGTTCGGGCGCGCGCCTGTGAAAACAAACCCATCAAAAATCGAACACAGCTCATCGAGCGAATTTACGTCAGGGATCGCAGGCACCACCAACGACGTCGCATCACAAACCGTCGTCATCGCCTCGATATTGTGCAAGCCACACGCCTGCGCAGGATAACTTCCGTCTAAAAGATATGAATTACCACTGATGCCAACAACAGGACGCATGATTGCTTACTCTTCCAAATAATGATGTGCAGAATGTGGCCAATCCCCAGACAGGATGCAAGACCCAACCCGCGCAAAAAAGGCGCCCGAAAGTGCCTATTTCAGCTCATTTAGGGGTGCATTTACGCTTCGGCAGCAAAGGTCGCCGCTTCGATACCTGCAATCGCGCATAAAACATCGTTGTCCGCACTGTCACCTGTCACGCCAACTGCACCCAGAACCGTGCCTTTTTTGTTTGTCACCAGAACGCCCCCTGCAACAGGGATAAACCGCCCGTTGTAAGCACCGTTCAATGAATCAACAAAATGCCCGTATGTTTCGGCCAACTCCATCATTTTGGAACTTGGCACGCCCATCATAACAGCGGCGTTTGCTTTGCCTTGTGCAATTTGGAACCGACCAGCCGATGCCCCATCTTGGCGTTCAAATGCCAAAACATTGCCGCCATTATCCAAGACCGCTACGGCCACTGGCTTCATTTCCATTTCTTTTGCCTTAGCAAATGCCGCGCGAATAATTTTGCGGCATTTCGCCATATTCAATCCAGCCATTACTGTGATCCCTTTAATTCCAATCGACGTGCATGCAAAATCGGCTCGGTATAACCTGCTGGCTGCACGATTCCGAGGAATACAAGATCGCAGGCCGCTTGGAAAGCCAAACCCTGAAAGTCTGGACCCATCGGCGTGTAAGACGCATCGCATGCGTTTTGCCCATCCACAACCAGTGCCATGCGACGCATAATTTCCATCACTTGATCACGTTCCACAATGTCGTGGAGCAACCAATTTGCGATGTGCTGGCTCGAAATCCGACAGGTCGCACGGTCTTCCATCAGGCCAACATTGTTCATGTCAGGCACCTTGGAACAGCCAACACCTTGGTCGATCCAGCGCACGACATACCCCAGAATCCCCTGCGCGTTATTTTCCACTTCGCGGGTAACTTGCGCAGGTGACCACGCCTTGTAAGATGCCAACGGAATATCAAGAATATTCTCAACATGCCCCCGACGCCCGCCAGCCTTGATCTTATCTTGGCACGCCAACACATCGACCTTGTGATAATGCAGCGCATGCAGCGTCGCCGCTGTCGGGCTTGGAACCCACGCACAATTTGCGCCAGCACGGGGATGCTCGATCTTTTGCTCCATCATCGCGGCCATTAAATCGGGTGCGGCCCACATGCCTTTGCCGATCTGCGCACGCCCTTGCAGCCCACATTCCAGACCAACATCAACGTTCTGGTTTTCATAGGCACTGATCCAACCCTTACGCTTAATGAAATCTTTGCGCGAAAATGGCCCAGCCTCCATAGAGGTGTGGATTTCATCCCCCGTGCGATCCAAGAACCCCGTGTTAATGAACGCAACTCGGTTTTTCGCCGAACGGATACATTCCTTTAGGTTCACAGTCGTGCGGCGTTCCTCGTCCATAATCCCGATTTTCACCGTGTAACGCGGCAGGCCTAGGAATTGTTCAACTTTGTCAAACACCTTGGATGCAAATGCCACCTCATCAGGGCCGTGCATCTTGGGCTTCACCACATAGACTGATCCGTGCACCGAATTTCCGCTATCGCGCTTCAGATCGTGCATCGCAATCAACGTGGTCATCACGCCGTCCATCAGGCCCTCAAAAACCTCATTGCCATCTTTGTCGCGCACCGCAGGATTGGTCATCAAATGCCCAACATTACGCACCCACAACAACGCACGCCCCTTCAGGCTAAACGCTGACCCATCTGGTGCTGTGTACTCGCGATCCGCGTTCAATGTGCGCTTAAACGTCTTGCCACCTTTGGATACATCTTCAGACAAATCACCCTTCATCAGACCCAGCCAATTGGAATAGCACAGCACTTTGTCCTCAGCGTCCACCGCCGCAACACTGTCTTCGCAATCCATAATCGCGGTCACTGCGCTCTCGATCAGAATGTCGGACATAGACGCCTGATCGCGCCGCCCAATCATGTTGTTGCCGTCAAACAGCAACTCCATATGCAAGCCGTGGTTCAGCAACAAAATCGCCTCTGGGTTGGAGCGCGTGCCACGATATCCGACAAATTTTTCGGGCGAGCGCAGCGAATTGCCGTCCATCAACAATGCACCATCAACAACTTCGTAGGTGCGTACATCCGCGTGGCTGCTGCCATCAATCGCAAAATGGTCGTCCAACATCACACGCGCGCGCGCCACTACACGGCCCCCGCGCCCACGATTGTACCCTTTGCCATCGGGCAAATCGCCCATCGCATCGGTGCCGTACATCGCGTCATACAGGCTGCCCCACCGCGCATTCGCCGCGTTCAACGCATAGCGCGCATTCATGATCGGAACCACCAATTGCGGTCCTGGAATCGTCGCAATCTCTGGGTCTACATTTTCGGTTTCAATACTAAAATCAGGACCTTCGTATTTCAGATAGCCAATTTCTTTCAGGAAATTCTGGTATTCGTCGCGGTCATGTAATTTGCCACGCCGTTCAATATGCCACGCATCAATTTGCGATTTCAGCTCAAGGCGATGATCCAACAACGCGCAGTTCTTTGGCCCCAAAACATGCACAACCTCGGAAAAACCCTTCCAAAACGCATCAGCCGCCACATCCGTCCCCGGCAACGCCTGCGTTTCAACAAATGCCGCCAGTCCTTCATCCACCCGAAGTCCGTGTTTCTCAACGTATGCCATGATATGCCTCCCAAAAAATTCAGCCAACATCTACGCCAGCCACCCACTTGCGTCAAACGCGGTTTGCTAATCGGATTGCTAAGAAAAACTTATCTGAAATTCCCGCTTGAACCTGCCCCCTTTCCAGATCATTTTGCACCCAACAATCAGGAGTTTCCGAATGCGCCCGACACAAGCCCCGACAGTTCGTCTTTCAGAATATCAGCAGCCCGCGTTTTGGATCAAAACCGTCGATCTGCACTTCACACTGCACCCCAAGGCAACGCGCGTGCGCTCCACCATCGAATTTGCCGCGAACGATACCCGCACTGACGGCCCCCAAGATCTGCGCTTGCACGGCCAAGACCTGAAACTCATTTCTGCGTCCATCAACGGCAACGCCCTGAAACCCGATGAAATCTTGATCGACGCCGAAGGCCTAACAATCCCCGCCGACTTAATCCCCCAAAACAGCTTCACGTGGATCGCCGAGGTTGAGGTAAACCCAGAGGCCAACACCTCCCTGAACGGCCTTTATATGTCCAAAGGCATGTACTGCACCCAGTGCGAGGCCGAGGGTTTTCGCAAAATCACCTATTACTTGGATCGCCCCGATGTCATGGCGGTTTTCACCGTCACAATTGACGGCGACAGCCCCGTTTTGCTCTCGAACGGCAACAATCTCGGCAACGGCAAATGGTACGACCCGTGGCCCAAACCCGCCTACCTGTTCGCACTCGTCGCAGGCGATCTTGTGTCCCACACCGACAGTTTCACCACCATGTCAGGGCGCAAAGTCGCGCTCGAGATTTGGGTCCGCCCAGGGGATGAAAATAAATGCGCCTACGCGATGGACAGCCTGATCCGATCCATGCGCTGGGACGAGGTAGAATACGGCCGCGAATACGATCTCGACCTGTTCATGATCGTCGCCGTGGACGATTTCAACATGGGCGCGATGGAAAATAAGGGGCTGAACATCTTCAACTCCAAATACGTCCTCGCCTCCCCTGAAACTGCCACAGACCGCGATTACGAACTGATCGAGGGCATCATCGCCCACGAATATTTCCACAACTGGACAGGCAACCGCATCACCTGTCGCGATTGGTTCCAACTGTGCTTGAAAGAGGGCCTCACCGTCTTTCGCGATCAACAATTCTCTGGCGATGAACGCTCCCACGCCGTTGGCCGCATCGAAAACGTCCTGCAATTGCGCGCGCGCCAGTTTCGCGAAGACGCAGGCCCCCTCGCCCATCCTGTTCGCCCCAATGAATACATTGAAATCAACAACTTCTACACCGCGACAGTCTACGAAAAAGGCGCCGAAGTCATCGGCATGTTGCGCACCCTCGTGGGCGCAGAAAACTACCGCAAAGCCCTCGATCTGTACTTTGATCGCCACGACAACCAAGCCTGCACAATCGAGCACTGGATCAAAGTGTTTGAGGATGCCTGCGACACAGACCTCTCTCAGTTCGCACTCTGGTACGCCCAAGATGGCACGCCCAAAATCGGCGTCACTGAGGAATTTTCAGGCGACACGCTCACGCTCACTTTCACCCAAACCAACCCCGACACACCGGGCCAAACAGGCAAAAAACCACAAGTCGTACCAATCCGCACGGGCTTTATCGCCCCCGACGGATCTAAGGCCGCACCAGAACAACTCCTCACCCTCAACTCAGCCAAACAATCCTTCGAAATCAGCAACCTTTCCGCAAAACCAACTGTAAGCTACTTGCGCGGGTTTTCCGCCCCCGTGATCCTGAACCGCGAAATTGACAACGCCACCCGCGCGTTCCTGCTCACCCACGACACCGACCCGTTCAACCAATGGGAAGCGGGGCGTGAATACGCGCTAAACCTGCACCAAGACATGGCAACCAAAGGCACGTCCCCCGACCCCGCCTTCACTGCCGCCATGCACGCCGTCGCCACAAACGACGCGCTCGATCCCGCCTTCCGCGCGCTCGTCCTGTCCCTCCCATCCGAGGACGCATTGGCCCAAGCCTTGTTCGATTCAGGCCACACCCCAGACCCAGATTCGATCTATTCTGCGCGCAATTCCCTGTCCCTCGCGATGGCCACGCAAATGGCCGCCGACCTGCCCGCGCTTTACGCATCACTCAACGTCGCGGGCCCCTACACACCCGATGCAAACGCCGCAGGAAAACGCAGCCTTCGCGCCGCAACACTCGCGCTCCTTTCCAAAATCGAACCCGATTGTGCCACCGCACGCACCCAGTTCGCCGCCGCCGATAACATGACCGAACAACTCTCGGCGCTGTCCACCCTGATCGCCAACGATCAAGGCGCAGATGCAACCGCTGCGTTTTACCAGCAATGGAAAGACGACCGCCTTGTCATCGACAAATGGTTCACGGTTCAGGTTTCCACTGCCACCCCAGATACCGCTGTTGATGTTGCGCGTGCCCTTACCCAACACGCTGATTTTGATTGGAAAAACCCAAACCGATACCGCAGCCTGATCGCAGGATTTGCGATGATGAACCCCGCTGGTTTTCACCGCAAAGACGGCGCTGGATACGAATTTTTTGCCGATTGGCTCGCCAAACTCGACCCGATCAACCCGCAAACAACCGCGCGGATGTGCGGCGGCTTTGAAACGTGGCGGCGCTACGATTCCACCCGTCAGGGTTTCATGCGCAAACAACTTACCCGCATTGCCGCATTGCCAAATCTGTCCAAAGACACGGCTGAAATCACAGGAAAAATCCTCAGCGGCTAATTTTTGCCACTTTCTTGTCAGAAAACACAACTGCAACGGGTGTTTACCTTTGCTTGACACGACCTGTTTTTACGACAATCCTATTTGAAATGGGACATTCAAATGCCGTTTATTCTTTCCTTCATCGCGCGCGTGGGGGCTGCATATTTTTGGGTTAACCGCGCACAAACACCAAAGACGCCGCCGTAGATTTGCTTGATGCCGCCAATAATGTGCGCCTTGCAGCGCGGCGTTTCAGCTTTAAACGGCGCACAAACGTGCATCCCGTGGATGATATCTACGACCCGTCTGCCGCCATCGCCACCATCGCGACGCCCTTTACCGAACTCGATGATTTGCCAACCAAAGATCAGCGCGACCAGCTGGCTGTGCAACTGCAATATCAACTGAACCAAGACCCGAAATCCACCGAAGAATTGATGGACCTTGGCCGTTGGCTGATGATGAAATGTGGCCGCCCAGACGCCGCCATTTCACGCGCCACCCGTCGGTTGCACAAATTTGACGGTGTGAATTCGGTTGAAACGCTGATGACAGTTCTCAAAAACCTTGCTGGTGAAAAACTCTCGGGCAGTCTAACTGACGCGCTCAGCGAAATCACCTGCGCTTTTCGGCTTTAGGAGGCAACGATGTCCGCAGGAAAACGCGCCCTTCAATCACTTCTGAGCCTGCTTGCAGACCTGTACGAAACCAAAGGGCGATCAGGGGCTGACGCCGCCGCCGATGCCCTGCGATCCGCCGCGCAATCTGTGCCCCAAACACCCGACAACATTCCCACGCGTTACGCAGACGCGCTCGAAAAAACGCTTGAAACATCCAACCACCCCCTCGCCGCGTTAATTATTGACGCCATCCCCTACATCCGCTGGGGCGGCGCAGATCTACGCGAGGGACGCATCCCCGACGCGCTCGGAAATCAGATGCCAATGTGCGAACTTGTCGGCCCAGACGGCATGTTCCCCAACACAGACGTGCGCGTCGGCCTTTGGATGCAAGAAGCCAACGTGCAATACGGCCCCAGACGCCACGCCGCAGAAGAAACCTTTATCCAAATCGCAGGCGGCGCGTTTTGGTCCACAGAACATTGTGCGCCAACACAGCACCCAACTGGCACGTTCATTCACCACCCATCCAACATCCTGCACACCTCTAACACGACAGAAACACCCGTATTTGCCAGTTGGCGGTGGTCAGGTGACATCGGTTTTGACAAATACAGCATGAAATAATCGCTTTGCCGCAGCCCTTGTGGATTTCGAACGCCAAGTTGCCAGTCGCGGCTTGCGCTAAATTGGGCAAACGCCTAAAAAACCTCAAATTGATGTTTCAAAGGCCAAACACATGCTCGATCTGCCCTACACAGAACCAAAACCGAAAATCATCTCAGGCGCGTCAGGCGATTGGGAAATTGTGATCGGCATGGAAGTCCACGCGCAGGTCGCCTCGAATGCGAAGCTGTTTTCGGGCGCATCCACCAAATTTGGCGCAGAGCCAAACTCCAACGTGTCCTTTGTTGATGCCGCCATGCCCGGCATGTTGCCCGTCATCAACGAGTTTTGTGTCGAACAGGCCGTGCGCACAGGCCTGGGCATCAATGCTGAAATCAACCTGTTTTCCGCGTTTGATCGTAAAAACTATTTCTACCCCGACCTGCCCCAAGGCTATCAAATCAGCCAGCTGTATCACCCAGTCGTCGGCGAAGGCGAAGTGCTGGTCGATATGGAACCGGGCGTGGCGCGAAACGTGCGTGTCGAACGCATCCATTTGGAACAAGACGCGGGTAAATCTGTGCACGACATGGACCCGAACATGTCGTTTGTGGATCTAAACCGCACGGGCGTCGCCCTGATGGAAATCGTGTCCCAACCCGACATTCGTGGCCCAGAAGAGGCCGCCGCCTACATCACCAAAATCCGCCAAATCGTGCAGTATTTGAAAACCTCCGATGGCAACATGCAAAACGGCAACCTACGCGCCGATGTAAACGTATCTGTCTGTCGCCCCGGCGATTACGAAAAATTCCGTGAAACGGGTAATTTTGGCCATCTTGGCACCCGCTGCGAGCTGAAAAACATGAACTCCATGCGCTTTATCCAAGCCGCGATCATGGCCGAAGCAAAACGCCAAATCGCAGTTTTGGAAGACGGCGGAACCATCCAACAAAACACCATCGCATGGAACCCAGACACGGGCAAAATCACGCCTCTGCGCTCCAAAGAAGAAGCCCACGATTACCGCTACTTCCCTGATCCAGACCTGCTGCCGCTGGAAATCGAACAGTCTTGGGTCGATGAAATCAAAGCGAACCTGCCAGAACTACCAGACGCCAAAAAAGCGCGTTTCATGGCCGATTTCGGCATGACAGAATACGACGCAAACGTCCTAACGGCCGAAGTCGCAAGTGCCGATTACTTTGAGGCAACAGCCAAGGGCCGCGACGGCAAAATCGCCGCCAACTGGGTGATCAACGAGCTGTTTGGCCATCTGAAAAAAGACGAATGCGAAATCACAGAAAGCCCCGTTTCCCCCGCCCAACTTGGCGGTATTATTGATCTGATCGCATCAAACGCGATCAGCGGTAAAATCGCCAAAGACCTGTTCGAAATTGTCTATGTTGAAGGCGGCAACCCTGCCCAAATCGTCGAAACCCGTGGCATGAAACAAGTCACCGATACAGGCGCAATCGAGGCCGCAGTCGATGAAATCATAGCCGCCAACCCCGACCAAGTCGCCAAAGCCCAAGCCAACCCGAAATTGGCTGGCTGGTTTGTTGGCCAAGTGATGAAAGCGACGGGTGGCAAAGCCAATCCGAAAGCGGTGAATGAACTGGTGGCGAAGAAGTTGGGCGGTTAAGTATGCGCCACGCATCTTTGAAAGGTAGTTACGTCGATTGAAAAAACTTGCAAATCAACAATCAGGAAGCCTTGGCGAGACCTTAGCACTTGCGAAGATCAATTCGCTCAGCCTACCCGCCTATGTAACTCCAGAAGGCGCGCCAGGGCATGATCTCATTGTAATTTGTGATGGAATCGCCAAGTCAATAGAAGTTAAAACCCGGCAATATTTTGAGAGACCTACTGAAATCAGTCGCTGGCCAGTTAACATGGCTACTAAGGGTGATGCGGACTTTTTCTTGTTTGTAGAGTTGAATTTGGGCACTATGACTTCGTGCTTTTATCTATTGAATAATGAGCAAGCCAAGGAAATTTATCGAGATGACAAAAGCGGAGGGAACTGTCCGCCTGCGCAAGTCCGACTGCGCGTAGAAGCGAACAACTTCGATGCCCCTCTAAATTAAAGTAAGTTGATTAAATGTTTGCTCTTTCAGCTTTTTCAAAAAAACCTAACACACTCTGAAAGCCACCCACCATGCAAGCCCCCTTCCGTTCCGCCCCAAAACACGTCCTTCCCGAATGGATCGACTACAACGGCCACCTCAACATGGCCTATTACTCCGTCCTGTTCGACACATCCATCGATGAAATCTATAAAAACATCGGCTTTGGGCCAGATTACGCCAAAAATCACAAACACACGACCTATACTGCCGAATTTCACGTCTGTTACGTGCGCGAATTGCACGAGGGCGATGAAACCTACGTCACCACACAGCTGATTGCGTATGATGAAAAACGCTTTCACACCTACCAAGAATTGTTCCACGCCGACGGCTGGCTCGCCGCCACAGGCGAAGCACTCGCGCTCCATATCGACATGTCAGGCCCGCGCGTCGCTCCCATGCCCGACCACATTTTGGCCAACCTAAAAGAGATCCACACCACGCACGCGGTTCTGCCGATCCCAAAACGCGCCAGCAAATCCATCAGCATCAAAGGCTGACATTTTTCCGCGCAAGCAGCCGCCGCGCGCCACTCCGCTCTTGCCCTCTTTCACCCTATCGGGCAAAAATGCACTCGCGTGATTAGGGAAGCAAAACAAATGCAAATGTTCGAATACAAAGCCGTTCCTGCCCCGAACCGTTCCAAACGGGTCAAAGGCGTCAAGGGAACCGCAGGACGGTTTGCAGCCGTATTGACACAAACCATGAACGAACAGGCCGCCGAGGGCTGGGAATACCTGCGTTCAGACAGCCTGCCGGTTGAAGAAAAACCGGGCATGTTCAAATCGAAAATCGAAACATATCAAACAGTTCTGGTGTTCCGTCGCGCCGTGGCAGCCCCCGTTGAAACGCCAATGGCAAGCTACATCGAAAACCAATCAGACATCGATGAAGACGTACCAGCACCCGCCGCTGAACCCGTTCCAGCAGAACCAGAACTGGCCACGCCTGATTACACCACCAAACCAGAACTGCCGTCAGAGCCATCTGTTTCCTCCCGCTGGGCAGAAGAAACAGATTACCCACAGGATCCACCTTTGACGAGCCAAGGCGACGACAGCCCATTTTCACAGCCAGAATCCACAGACGACGATCCGTTTAAGCGCTAATATCCAACGCCAACGCATGAACCCGCTCTTCCATTTCGGCTTTTACACAGCTCATCACCGCACGTTGTTGCGCAACGCGGCTCTTGCCAAGCAAGGATTGTGCCCGCATCACGACCCGAAAATGGGTTTCACCACCTTCGCGGTACCCGCCATGTCCACGGTGATCTTCGCTTTCGTCAATGATCTCAAGCGTTTGGGGCTGAAATTCATCTGTAAGTTTGCGCTCCATGCGCTGTTTCATCGTCATATTTTTACCAATCACTCAAAAATGCCTCTTGGCGCTCTGGCTTATTAAGTTAAACTCCCCCGTCCGAGACGAACAGCACTTACCGCACATTATTCGCGAAAAGATCGCTTTTCTCTCGGTTTCGCGGCGGCTCACCCACTTGGGCTGGAATAGAACGCACTGCACAAGGAATATGCCAATGGCCGAACGCTCGCCTTTTAGTTTCGATATCTCAGTTTCCGCTGATAAAAAGCGGCGAGCCAAGGGGCGTCGTGGCATGTCAGGCGCGTTTGAAACCTCCTCCCGCCAGTGTCAGCACGATGGTTGCGGCGAGCCGGGCAAATACCGCGCGCCGCGTCATCCCGACAATCTGGAAGAATTTTACTGGTTCTGCCTGAAGCATATTCGCGAATTTAATTCCAAATGGAACTTCTTTGAAAACCATTCCGAAGAAGAAATGGAAAAACAATTCGCCGCAGACCGTGTTTGGGATCGCGACACCAAACCGTTTGGCGACAAAGAAAATCATGCCAAAGCCACAATCGAGGAAAAAGCATGGGCACGTCTGGGCATCGAAAACCCGACCGAAGTGCTGGGCGCGAACGCCACCCGTAATCCTGGTAAATCCGACCCAGCTGGGGGCGCACGCCGTCTGCCACCGACCGAACGCAAAGCCATTGATATCCTAGAGGCACGCGACAACTGGACCAAAGCAGAGCTGCGCAAACAGTATAAAAAGCTGATCAAAGAACTGCACCCCGACATGAACGGTGGCGACAGATCAGACGAGGATAAACTGCAACAAGTCGTCTGGGCTTGGGATCAGATCAAAACCTCCAAACTGTTCAAGTAACCTAACCAATCCTCAAAATGCGCGAACGGGCCTGCCTCGTCTCGCGCATTTTGGTTTCCAGCACGCCGTTCCATAACCAGATCGTCGTAACGTTAAATCCGGTTCAAATTTCCGCCTAGCCCTTGCACCCCATTACAATATATTCCACTAAGCAATGAACGCTCTTTTACGGGTAAAATTTCACGATCACGCGGGACGAAAACTATGGCTGAGAACAACTTGGATAAGATGGCTGAACCAACTGAAGAGATTTCGGTTCGCGACGTGTTTGGCATCGACACTGACATGAAAGTCAAAGGCTTTGCCGAAAAGTCTGATCGTGTGCCAGAATTTGACAGCACCTATAAATTTGATCCCGACACAACAATGGCGATCCTTGCGGGCTTTACCCACAACCGTCGTGTTATGATCCAAGGCTACCACGGCACAGGTAAATCGACCCACATCGAACAGGTTGCCGCCCGTCTCAACTGGCCAGCCGTGCGTGTGAACCTCGACAGCCACATCTCTCGGATTGATCTGATCGGTAAAGACGCGATCAAACTGAAAGACGGCAAACAGGTTACCGAATTCCACGAAGGCATCCTACCGTGGGCGCTGCGCAATCCCGTTGCCATCGTCTTTGATGAATACGACGCGGGCCGCGCCGACGTTATGTTCGTGATCCAGCGTGTTCTGGAAAAAGACGGCAAACTGACGTTGCTCGATCAAAACGAAATCATCACGCCAAACAAATACTTCCGTCTATTCGCCACAGCCAACACAGTCGGCCTCGGCGACACCACGGGCCTGTACCACGGCACACAACAAATCAACCAAGGCCAGATGGACCGTTGGTCTCTTGTTGCGACCCTGAACTATCTGTCCCACGACGCAGAAGCCGCGATCATCCTGTCCAAAAACCCGCACTACAACACCGAACAGGGCCGCAAGCAAATCAGCCAAATGGTAACCGTCGCCGATCTGTCGCGCACATCCTTCATGAACGGTGATATCTCAACGGTGATGTCGCCGCGAACCGTGCTGGCATGGGCCGAAAACGCCCTCATCTTCAAAGACATCGGCTTCGCCTTCCGCCTCACATTCCTCAACAAATGCGACGAGTTAGAACGCCAAACAGTCGCAGAATTCTACCAGCGCTGCTTTGACGAAGAACTGCCAGAATCTGCGGCGAGTGTGAGCTTGGGGTAATCCCAGAAAGAAACAGCATGGCCCAAACCAAGTGGCAGATCATCGTAGCGTGTTTTGTTGCGGCCTTTCCTGCAATTTGGGCAGCTTCGTCTTTTGCCGATGAAACGACCACATGGGCCGGGCCAAAACAGACAATTGCCTTAGGTTCACAGAAATATTTCGTGGCCGTAAGTGAAGACAAGAAATTCGCTCTGGTTGGACCATCTACTCGCTTCACAGAAATGACGATAAACACTGTCAAACGCGTAGCCCGCGCGGCAACTGGATGCACCACCGCAATAGAACCCGTTATTTCAATGTGTACAGGTGGCAGCAATGACGAAGCCATCCCCATGAGCAACCTCAAAGACGTGCCAGCTGCGCGCGTAAATTTAAAATGTTAATGCCGAAAGCACCGCAATGAATACACCGAATGTATGCCTCGCAGGGTCAATCTGAATGACAAAATCTACAGGCTTCTCATGCACATAGGTCTAATCGGCGGTATCGGCATCGCCTCAACAGTTGTCTACTATCAACGCCTAACCGCAGCGATTGAAGCCGCTGGCGGAGTTCTCGACCTCACGATTGAGCACGCCAACGTCCACGATTTGATCCGCACAAATCGCGACGACAAACGCGAAGAACAAGCGCAGTATTACGCCAAACACATCGACCGCCTTGCCGCAGCTGGCTGCGATTGCGTCGCGATAACCTCCCTTGGCGGCCACTTCTGTTTTGACAAAACCGTCGCACTTTCCTCCCTGCCGCTCGTCTCTGCCGTTGCCCCCCTCGACACATATTTCGCCGAACAAGGCCACAAAACTGTCGGCCTCCTTGGCACCCGCGTCGTGATGAAAACGGGCCTATATGGCCAACTCACAAAAACCCGCGCCGTGGAACTCGCCGATGAAAACGACATCATCGGCCAAACCTACGTCGATATGGCGCTCGCGGGACGTTGTACGCCCGAACAACGGACCTTTTTCCTCAACGCAGGAAAGCGTTTGATGGAAACCCAAGTGGCGGATGCAATTGTTCTCGCTGGGACCGATCTCAACCTTGCCTTTGATGGCCAAACCACCGATTATCCCGTCATTGATGCGCTCAACGTTCACGTAGACGTCCTCGCCCGCCTCGCCACCGACCAGATCAGCCTCCACGATGTTGGAGCGGAGTAATTATGAACAAACCAAACGACAACCCCGCTGATCCTTTCAAAAAGGCGCTCGCCGAAGCGACCAAAGCCATGGCGAACGAGCCTGAGCTGAACGTCTCCTTCACCGTCGATCCTGCTGGCATGACCAACGACTCCGTGCGCCTGCCCCAAGTCACGCGCCGCATGACCCGCGACGAAGTTCTGCTGGCGCGTGGCACCGCCGACGCCTACGCCATGCGCATCCGTTATCACAACGAAGCCACGCACAATCGTTACGCCCCACAAGGCGAAATGGCGCGGTCCTTATACGAATCCATGGAAACCGCCCGCTGCGAAGCAATGGGCGCGCGCGCCATGCCGGGCACCGCATCCAACATCGACAGCAAAATTTCCAACGAAGCCGCCAAAATGGGTTTCGCCCAAATCCAAGACGCCGCTGGCGCACCGCTGGCCACCGCCGCTGGCTACCTCGTGCGCCACCTCGCAACGGGGCGCGAACTGCCCCCCGCCGCCGCGCACGTCATGGAATTATGGCGTGGGTTCATCGAATCTCAGGCCGAAGGCACGCTCGAAAACCTACAAGACGTGCTTGACGATCAAGTCGCATTTTCCAAATTTGCCCGCCAAATGATCGACGATCTGGGCTACGGCGAACAGCTTGGTGATGACCCAGACGAGGAAAACCCAGACCATCAAGAAGAGGCCGAAGAAAACAACGAAGACGAAGACACGCCTGACAGCGATTCAGGTGATCAATCCGACGATGACGACGATTCCGAAGCCTCTGACGATCAACAAGCCTCCGATGATCAACAACAAGCGCAAACCTCAATGGAGGAGCGCGACGATCTCGACAATGCCCAGGAAATGGAAGCCCCCGACGGCCAACCACCAATGGATCCTCCACCCCCAGAACCTTATTCGGACGCCGATCCAAACTACAAAGTGTACTCCACTGATTTCGACGAAGAAGTCCTTGCCGAAGAACTCGCAGAACCTGCCGAATTAGAACGCCTGCGCGCCTACCTCGATCAGCAACTTGACCCACTAAAAGGTGCCGTTTCACGCCTTGCAAACAAACTCCAACGCCGTCTTCAGGCCCAGCAAAACCGCTCTTGGGCGTTTGATATGGAAGAGGGCATCCTCGACGCTGGTCGCCTCGCGCGGGTGATTTCGAACCCAACGACGCCGCTGTCATTCAAGGTCGAAAACGACACCGAATTCAAAGACACCATCGTCACTTTGTTGATCGACAATTCAGGCTCCATGCGCGGTCGTCCCATTTCAATCGCTGCAATTTGTGCCGATGTTTTGGCCCGTACGCTGGAACGCTGCCAAGTGAAATGCGAAATCCTCGGCTTTACCACGCGCGCGTGGAAAGGCGGGCAATCTCGTGAAAATTGGCTCAAGGGTGGGCGCGAACAAACGCCCGGTCGTTTGAACGATTTGCGCCACATCATCTACAAAGGCGCAGATGCTCCGTGGCGTCGCACACGGCCCAATTTGGGCTTGATGATGAAAGAGGGCCTGCTGAAAGAAAACATCGACGGCGAGGCGCTGGAATGGGCGCACAGACGCATGATCAACCGCCCCGAACAGCGCCGCATTTTGCTGGTAATTTCGGATGGCGCGCCCGTGGATGACAGCACGCTTTCCGTGAATTCTGCCAGCTACCTTGAAAAACACCTGCGCGATGTCATTGAAATGATTGAGAAACGCAAACAAGTTGAACTGATCGCCATCGGCATCGGCCACGACGTGACGCGCTATTATGAACGCGCTGTCACGATTACAGATGCCGAACAGCTTGCAGGTGCAATCACCGAACAGCTCGCAGGATTGTTCGATCCAAACGCCAAGCAAGGCCCAAAAATGGTGCTGCGCAGAACAGGGTAATCCATGTTTCAAACATTTGACGCAACCACCACACCGCACACAGGCGGCCCTCGTCTCGGGTCCCTTCGCGCCGAATTAAAACGCGAAGGGTTGGACGGTTTCGTGATCCCGCGCGCCGACGCGCACCAAGGCGAATACGTCGCCGATTGCGACAAACGCCTCGCTTGGCTCTCAGGCTTCACAGGTTCCGCTGGCTTTTGTGTTGCGCTTGCCGAAACCGCTGGCGTGTTCATAGACGGGCGATACACATTGCAAGTCCGCGACCAGGTCGACCTTGATCATTTCACCCCTGTCGACTTTCCCAAAAATAAACTCGGCGATTGGCTCGCAGACACCGCAAAATCTGGCGATGTCATCGGTTTTGATCCATGGCTTAACACCAAAGATGACATTGACGCCGCCAACAAAAGCCTTGCCGACACTGGCATCACACTTAAACCCTGCGACAACCTGATTGACCGCATCTGGGCAGATCGCCCTGCCGCACCAACCGACCTGATGGTCCCCTACAGCGTTGATCTAGCAGGGAAATCCAGCGCCGAAAAACGCGCCGAAATTGCGGCAAAACTGCGCAAACACGGGCGCGGTTCAGTTGTGCTGACCCAACCAGACGCCATCGCTTGGCTGCTCAACACGCGCGGCACAGATCTTGGCCAAACACCCGTTGCACTGGCTTTTGCAATGCTGGATGACACGGGCCACGCAACCCTTTTCATTGATCCTGCCAAAGTAGACGACGCCCTGCGCCAACACCTCGGCAACGACGTAACAATCCAATCCTCCGACCAACTCGGCCCCACAATCGACACGCTCAAAGGCCCCGTTCTGGTCGATAAATCCACCGCTCCAGTCTGGCTCGATGCCCGCCTTAAATCCGCAGGCGCAACTGTCGCCTATGCCGCCGATCCGATCCTGCTGTCCAAAGCCGTCAAAAACAAAACCGAGATCGCAGGAACCGCCGCCGCCCACATCCGCGACGGTGTAGCCGTGTCCGAATTCCTTGCTTGGGTTGCCGCCCAAGGCCCAGCGCCAAACCTCACTGAAATTGATGTTGTCAAAAAGCTGGAATCCTTTCGCGCCGCCACAGGAAAGTTGAAAAACATCAGCTTCGATACGATCTGCGGCACTGGCCCCCACGGCGCGATCATGCACTACCGCGTGACTGACGAAACCAATCTTCCCATTGAAACCAATAACTTACTATTGGTCGATTCAGGCGCGCAATACCTTGATGGCACCACCGACATCACCCGCACAATGGCAATCGGCACGCCCCCAGCCGAAGCAATCCGCGCCTTCACGCTCGTGCTAAAAGGCATGATAAACGTTTCGATGGCCCGCTTCCCAGTCGGCCTTGCAGGGCGCGATATTGACCCCCTCGCCCGCCATGCGCTTTGGCAGGCTGGACTAGATTTCGATCACGGAACGGGCCACGGCGTCGGCGTTTATCTGTCCGTCCACGAAGGCCCACAACGCATTTCGCGCGTGTCCAACGTGCCACTGCAATCTGGCATGATCCTGTCCAATGAACCTGGGTATTACAAACCTGGCCACTTTGGCATCCGCATCGAAAACCTGATCGTTGTTGAACCCGCGTCCCCGCTAAAAGGCGCAGATGATCGCGAAATGCTGCAATTTCGCACGCTGACATTTGCCCCTATTGATCGCAGCTTGATCGACGCTGAACTGTTAACCGCACCCGAACGCGATTGGCTGAACGCCTACCACCGCGAGGTTGCTGAAAAACTGCGCGCGCGCTGTACACCAGCGACACAAATCTGGCTCGATACGACTTGCGCGCCGATTTAACGTCTAAAAATCGTTTAAAAAAAATCTCCAATACACCACCCATATTGCGTAAATTTACGGTTCACTTGCGCCAAATCTTAGCTGCTGCACAGTTGTTTAACGCGCCACCAACCCCCATAAAGCCCCCATCGCACAGCAATGTTCGTCGGGTGGTGAATGCGGCAGTTTGGTTTGGGATAGACAGAGGGGAGGAACCGGAGCGAAGGGCATCCCTTTTCTGTGCCTTCGATCAAGTTTGCGCTCCATTCCATCATCACATGTGATAGCCTCTGCCAAACTGACACTGAAAAGAGACCGATATGGCTGGCCCGGAAATCACGATTGAACCTGCGACAGGCGCATGGAGTGTTCGCGCCCAAGGTGCGGTCATTGGCGAAACAACCAACGCCTTGATCCTGCGCGAAGGCGACTATGCACCCGTGATTTACGTCCCGCGCGACGATCTGCAAATGGTATATTTCGACACATCAAATAAAACAACCAACTGCCCCCACAAAGGCGACACCACCTATTTTCATCTGATCGGAAAAAGTCGACGTCAAAAAAACGTCGCTTGGTCTTATGAGGCACCGCATAAATCCGTCGCCGCGATCAAAGACCACGTCGCATTCTACACCGCCGAAGTCACGGTAGAAGCCGTCAGTTAGGATTGCGCCCAACTCAAGGCCCGACGGGATTTTTCCTTCAATATGTCGGCGGGCTCGCAACAACTGGCGCAGATCCACCATTGGCCACTAAATCCGCCTCACCTGCAGTGATCCCTTCCTCTTGAAACCTAGACTGCAATGCAGACGGTGGTGTGACTGGATTGTTTGGGTTGTGTTGCGGCGTCACGCCGAGATGCTTTCCAGCGTTATAAATGGCGCTCATCGCACGCATTTGCCATGCGGGCTGCTCGTCCGTTCCAACCCAACACCGCGCCAAGAAATAGTGTTCGACCGCCGCCATAACCTCTGCATCAGAACTGATCAGATGGGCAGGCCAATGTGAAATCGCTAGCAATCCGTTGAAACCAGGATTTCGGGCTTGGTACAAATCGTTTTTAAGAAGGCAGTAATTTGGCGTCGCAAGGGGGCCGACATGATGCTTGATCCAAGCCTTGATTAGCGACCATACAATTTTATCTTTACTCATGATTTTTTCTTTCAATGCGTCAACCACACAACCGAAATGTTCGTGGTTGTGACAGGTTTAAATAAATTAATTTTCAAAAATAACTAAACCTAGGGTGGTTTTCAAAGCCACACCTTGTCAAATTCAATACGCAGACACGCCCCATTTGCGCTGAATTCTGCTACCCACAATACAGCAGTAATTCCGCCATAGCCGTCCGCTAAGAATAGTGTTCTTCCACCGTTTCCATCATCACTTGGCTGTACGCCCGCAAGGCATCCACCTGAAATAATGCGCCAATAAGCGCTGGCTCTTCGCCCGCATCCGTTGATGCCACCACGGGTAAAAACGCGTGTTTCGGCCCTTCAAACAATGGCAATGCCACCTCCAGCGAGCTTGACCGAACAACATAAGTATCCTGTTCAATCAGAGCCTTACACGCCTCCACATCGGCCATGCGGGCGTGATCCAAATCGCGCATCAGGCTTTTCACAGGGATCGTCGCCAACAAATACGCCTGCGGCCCGGCTGCTAATCTCACACCGCGCCGTTCCAACTGTTCCAAAAACAGAGATCGCGCCACAAATTTACTGGCCAGCGATGTCGAAACCGCAACCGCTACCATCACGGCCAAGCCCGCCTGCCAATCGCCGGTCATCTCAAACACAATCAAACTGGTCGAAATCGGCGCGCCCAAAATCGCCGCCCCAACCGCGCCCATCCCCGCAATCGCATACAACGCCTGCGTGCCAGACATGGTGGGAAACAGCCCCGTCGCAACCCACCCAAACGCCAGTCCTGTCAACGCACCAACCATCAACGCAGGCGAAAACGCACCGCCCCCCATGCGCCCGGCCATCGTAATCGCCACGGCGGCCACTTTCACCACCACAAACCCAACGGCCGCCCAAAACCCGATCTGCCCCGTCAGCGCAAGCGACGTCGTTTCATACCCAACCCCAATAATATGGGGCGCCCAAATCGCGATAATACCCAGCGCCAATCCCGCCAAACCGGGGCGAATCCACCCAGGGATTCCAAACCGCGCCTGCCAGTGATCGCCCTGATCTTCCGCCCAGAAAATCGCGCGCATCATCACGACGGCAACAGCCCCACTAACCAAACCAAGAAGGACAAACGCGGGCAATTCCCAGTAAAATTCCAACTCATGCGCAGGCAAGGCAAATTCCGTAATATCGCCAAATCCAAATCGGCTGACCAACGCGCCAGACACCGCCGCAATCACAATTGGCCCAAAAGAATGCACCGCATAGTGACGCAAAATCACTTCCATCGCGAAAATTGTGCCCGCAATCGGCGCATTAAAAGACGCCGCAACCGCGCTTGCCACCGCACAGCCCAACAAATCACGCGATGTCATTCCATCCGCTTTGATAAAACGTGAAATCTTGGATGAAATCACCGCCGCAAGGTGAACCACTGGCCCCTCGCGCCCTGTTGATCCCCCAGTCGACAGAGTAATCAACGATGCAAACGCAGATGCCAAACCCGCTTTGCCCTCAACCTTACCATTGTGCAGCGCAGCGCCCTCGATCACGTGCGCCACGGATCGCACCCGCCCATCAGGTGTAAATCGTTGCAGAATAACGCCAACAATGAGCCCGCCAATCACAGGTACAATCAGCACCCAATACCACGGTAACTGACTGGCAGCACTGGCTAATTGCACATCGCTCTCGCCGTAAATACGCGTTTGCAAGGCGGAAATCGCAACCCGAAACCCCAGTGTCGCCCACCCAGCCGATATCCCGATAATCAGCGCAATCAGCCAAAACTGAAGCGTCCCCAAACCGTCTTTCTGGATCGCGCGCACAATTTCACGGCTCCACAAACGGGATTTACGAAATGGATAACTGTTCACAACGCCCCTCCCCTCGTGGCTCGATTTGCGCTTTCCCATCGCCCTACAACTTATTAACCTATGCATCAATCACAGCCTTCACAGGGAAACCAGCACATGCCCAACAATGCCCAAGCCATTACAGAACTCAAGTCACATCTGGGCGACAGACTGTCCACAGCGGCCAGCATTTTGCATCTGCACGGCGAAAATGAGACCTATTACGACAACACGCCCCCCGATGCCGTGGCCTTTCCAAACACCACCGCCGAAGTCTCTGAGATCGTGAAAATCTGCCACAAACACGGCTGCCCCGTCATCCCGTGGGGCGTTGGTACCTCGCTTGAAGGGCACGCCTTGCCGATCCGTGGCGGCGTCACCATCGACATGATCAACATGAACAAAGTGATCGAAGTCGCGTCCGAAGACCTTTACACCATCGTCCAACCGGGCATCACGCGTGAAGAATTAAACACCGAATTGCGTGCAACGGGCCTGTTTTTCCCCGTAGATCCGGGTGCAAACGCCACAATCGGCGGCATGACTGCGACATCCGCGTCGGGCACAACAACCGTGCGCTACGGCAAAATGAAAGACAACGTCATGGCGCTCGAAGTGGTGCTGGCCGATGGCCGCATCATTCGTACAGGCTCCAAGGCGAAAAAATCCTCCGCAGGCTACGACCTCACGCGCCTGTTTATCGGCTCCGAGGGCACGCTTGGCATCATCACCGAAATCACCCTCAAACTGCACGGTCAACCCGAGGCAATCTCGGCCGCCGTGTGCGAATTTCCAGACACCGCCAGCGCGGTTAATTCCGTTATCATGGCCGTGCAAATGGGCCTGCCCGTTGCGCGGATGGAATATGTTGACCCCATGTCGATCAAGGCGCTGAACGCCTATTCCAACATGACGATGACAGAAACCCACCACCTGTTTATGGAATTTCACGGCTCAGAAACGGGTGTGTCTGAAACCGCTGATCGCATGAAAGACATCGCTGAGGATTTTGGCGGCGGCGGCTTTCAATACGCCACCAAAGCCGAGGATCGCACCAAACTTTGGCACGCACGTCACAACGCCTATTTCGCGATGAAGGCCCAAAAACCTGGAACAGACGGCATTTCAACGGACGTCTGCGTGCCCATTTCCAAACTGGCACAAGCCATGGATGACACCATCGCCGACGTTGAAGCCCACGGCTGGCAAGCCCCGATTGTTGGCCACGTTGGCGACGGGAACTACCACGTTTTATTCCTGTTTGATCGTGCAAATGAAGAAGAACTCACGCTCGCCAAAGACCTCACATCGCGGATGAACATGCGCGCGCTCGAACTGGGTGGAACCGTCACAGGCGAGCACGGCATCGGCATCGGTAAAATGAAATATCTGGAAGCAGAGCACGGCGAGGCGGTCAACGTCATGGCCGATATCAAACGCACGTTCGATCCAACAGGCATCATGAATCCCGGTAAAATCGTGAATGTGAATTAAATGGCAATCCGCCCGCCAGCCCCAACCGCATCCATCGCAATTGACGCGGATCAAACGGGCAAGTTACACGCGCCCTCAGCTGCCAGAAACGCTGCTGATTTGTTTGCAACGGTGCAATCTTTTGCACCATCCAGCGGCCACGCACTGGAAATCGCCAGCGGCACAGGCCAACACATCGCCGCCTTCGCCGCCGCAATGCCAAACATTCACTGGCACCCAAGCGAGGTCGAAACCGCCAGCATCAAAGCATACAGCGCCGACAGCGGATTAACCAATATCGCTGCCCCAATCTAACTTAACGCAACCCAATCAGGCTGGGGCAAAACCCTTCCCCCAAAAGAGCTAATCACTCTCGCAAACCTGCTCCACCTTATCAGCGCACCGGATGCAGAAATCCTCATCCTTGAGGCCGCAAAAGCCCTGACCCCAAAAGAAAAACTCATCCTCTGTGGCCCGTTCAAGCGCAACGACAAACTTATCAGCGAAGGCGATGAACGATTTGATGCCAGCCTGCGCGAGTTCGATAAAGAAACCGGTTACAAAGATGATGTCTGGATCAAAGCGGTTGGCATAAAAGCGGATCTAGCCCTCATTCAAGCAGTCGAAATGCCAAAAAACGATCTAGCTTTGGTGTTTCAAAAGCCATAAATCCCTACCCTAAAACCGACCCAACAACCCCGCCAACACCATCCCATGCACCCTCAACCAGCCCCCGAAATAGCAACCTTTCGGGGTTCGTCGGTGGTGGAAACGCCAGCCCCTCGGCCCTCGTAAATCCAAACTTCTTATAATACGGCGCATCGCCAATCAGGATCACACGCTGCCATTCCAACGCCGCCGCACGATCCAAACTTTCGCACACCAACAACCCGCCAAGCCCCTCGCCTTGATACGTCGGATGCACCGCCACGGGCCCTAACAACAACGCCGCGTGCCGCACATCGCCAATAACCACAGGCCAATACCGGATCGCCCCTGCCAACACGCCGTACTCATCACGCGCCAACAAACACAACGGCCCCACTGGGGCCACATCTTCGCGCAACCGATACGAGCTTAGCGCCTCTCGACCGGGTGCAAAGGCCAGATCGTACAGGTATTCAACCTCGTATTCGTCCTCCTCGGTTTCTGGCGTTAGGTGAAACATCGTCGTTATTCGGGCCTATGTTGGGAACGCATCATTGCGTCAAAATCGCTGGAACCCGCGATAACAGACCGCTACAAACGTGGCAACGAAATAGAAAATTGGATGCTTACATGTTCTATCGCCCCGGCCTTGATGATCACGGCCTACCACACAATCCGTTCAAAACCATCGTCGCCCCGCGCCCGATTGGCTGGATCAGCACGCTCGATACAAATGGCAACGCCAACCTCGCGCCCTATTCGTTTTTCAACGGCGTCCAAGACGATCCGCCCATGGTGATGTATTCGACCACAGGCAAAAAAATCGGCCGAGACGAGGAGAAAGACTCCCTGCTCAATATCCGTGCCACAGGCGAATTTTGCGTCTCTATCGTCTCCTCCGAACTACAAGACGCAATGAATATTTCCTCCGCGCACAACCCGCACGGCGATGACGAATACGCCCACGCGGGCCTGACCAAAGGCACACCGTCCGTGGTAAAATCGCCCTTCGTCGCAGACGCACCTATTTCAATGGAATGCAAACTGTTCAAAGAAATCGAACTGCCGGGCCACGCCTTCATGATCATCGGCGAGGTCGTGGGCATCCACATCCAAGACCAGCACATCAAGGACGGCCTGCTCGACATCACATCGTACAAACCGCTCGCCCGCCTTGGCTATCGCGATTACGCCGCCGTCACCGAAACCTTCTCGCTCAATCGCCCCAGCCAAAGTTAAGGAAACCCCATGAACACAGTATTGGGCATCATCGGCGGCTCTGGCGTTTACGATATCGACGGCCTTGAAAACCCACAGTGGATCACGGTCGAAAGCAGCTTTGGCGAACCCTCCGATGACCTGCTTATCGGCACGCTCGACGACGTTAAAATGGTGTTCCTTCCGCGTCACGGGCGCGGCCACATCCAAACGCCAAGCACCATAAATTACCGCGCCAACATCGACGCGCTCAAACGCGCAGGCGTCACCGATGTGATCTCGGTCTCTGCGTGCGGATCGTTCCGCGAAGAAATGGCCCCGGGTGATTTCGTCATCGTCGATCAGTTTATCGACCGCACTTTTGCGCGCGAACAATCCTTTTTCGGCGCGGGCTGCGTTGCGCATGTTTCCGTCGCACACCCCACCTGCCCCCACCTTGACGCGGCGTGTTTTGAAGCCGCCAGCGCGAGCGGCATCACCACCCATCAGGGTGGAACATACCTCGCGATGGAAGGCCCGCAATTTTCCACATTGGCCGAAAGCAAAATGTACCGCGAAGTCTGGGGCGCCGATGTGATCGGCATGACCAACATGCCCGAAGCAAAACTCGCTCGCGAAGCAGAACTGTGCTACGCCTCCGTCGCCATGATTACCGATTTTGACAGCTGGCACCCCGATCACGGCGAAGTGGACGTCACCAAAATCATCCAAACCCTGATGAGCAACTCCGCCAAAGCCAAGGGCCTCGTGGCCCGCCTGCCAAAACTGCTCGGCGCCACTCGCGATGATTGCCCCCACGGTTGTGACAAAGTCCTGGAATTCGCAATCTTAACCCAGCCCGATGCCCGCGATCCCAAACTTGTCGCACAGCTAAACGCGGTTGCAGGGCGGGTTTTGTAATGGCGCACCACGCATTTATTGTCTTAATGTTGATCGGCCTTGCTGCCTGTTCTGGCCCAGAACGCATCGACCTTGTGTCAAACGCGACACCAAACACGGACGAGCGGAAAATCTTTATCGCCACAACACGTCAACCAGACGGTGATCGCGATTTCTCCAGCAAGCGTAACCCGCAGCTCAACTATGCGCGCTACGATGTGTCGATCCCGCCTGTCCACCAATCAGGCCAGATCGAATGGCCCCAACGCATCCCAAACCCAGCTACCGATTTTATATAACCAAACGCATACTGCCCTACCCCACAGTTGCCGATTTTAGCGCGGCGCTTAACCGCAACCCTGCAAGGGGCACGGGGACTGCGATCATTTATGTCCACGGCTATCTAACCTCTTTTGCCGAGGGCACGTATCGGCTTGCCCAGATTGCACATGACAGGAAAGAACCCGACACCACGTTCCACTATTCATGGCCAGCCACCGAAAGCGCACTTGAATATGCCCGCGACCGCGATAGCGTTCTGTTTGCCCACGACGGGCTAGAACCTTTAATCCGCACTGTCGCTGACCTAGGATTTGACAACATCGTTTTGGTGGCCCATTCGTTAGGATCGAGCCTTGTTGTTGAAACTTTGCGCCAGATTTCCCTCCAAGGAGAGACCGGCTTGATGCAACACATCGACGGCGTCATCCTTATCGCGCCAGACATCGACACAAACGTGTTCGAAGCCCAAATCAGCCGCATAACGCCCCTGCCCAAACCCTTCATCGTGTTTGGCAGCGCAAACGACCGTGTCCTTCGTTTTTCTGCACTTCTGACAGGTCGCGCCAAACGTTTAGGCCAGTTGAACAATACGGAATCTTTGCGCGACAAAGGCATTCAATTTGTCGATGTCTCTGTTGTGACGGACGGCGTGAGCGGGCATTCCATCGGCATCACATCCCCAACCGTATTGTCGATTTTGCGTGAATTGCCCAACCCCAACGCTGCGAACGATGTGCGAGTTTTGCAAACCCGCGCCCGCACGTCGATACGGTAATGGCCGCTCCGCGCACAATCCTCCTTGCTGCAGACGGATTTATCGACCGCCACCTTGCCTACGGTCTGCGCGATTTGGGCCACACGGTTGTTTGCGTCGCGCGAAACCCTGCGCCCCTGTGTGCGATGGGGTTTGAAACGATTGGCATAGATTTCACCTCAGCTGAGGCACAAACCACAGAATTCTGGCGCAAACACCTGCCCGCAGCAGATCATTTGGTCAATTGCGCAGGCCTGTTAAATGGCACTGACGCCGCGTTGCAAGCTGTCCACGTCACGGCGCCCGCCGCCTATGCCGCAATGCCAGCTGTCGCAACATCTGTTCTTATCTCTGCCGTGGGCATCGACACGCAAATCAAATTCGCCCGTTACCGCCGCGCTGGCGCACAACGTAACCGCCCTGCGCTGCGGTTTGGTCCTCGCCGATACATCCTACGGCGGCGGCTCCCTCATCCGCGCACTCGCCGCAATGCCGTGTTTCACGCCCGTTCCAAACGGCTCAGAACCAACATTTAACCCGATCCACGCAACCGACCTCGGAGCAGTGGTGGACGCAGCCCTGCACACCCCGCCACCCACAAACCCGATCGAGGTCGGCGGTCCAGAAACAATCACCCTGCGCGACATGCTAACCCACTACCGCACATGGCTCGGCTTGCTCAAAACATGGGTCGTCACCCTCCCCACCGCGCTCATGCAAACCATCAGCTGGCTTGGGGACCTCTGCAAAATGGGGCCGATTTCGCGCACCTCGCTCAAACAAATCAACGCAGGCGTTCTGGCCGACACAACCGCGATGCGCACCGAAATAGGCACCACCCCACGCGGGTTTTCAACATTCGCAAACAGCCACCCTGTTGGCACCTCCGATCTCTGGCATGTAAGACTGTATTTCGCCAAGCCCGCCACCCGATTGTGCCTTGCAGTCCTGTGGCTCGCCTCAGGCATCCTCGGCCTGTTGCTGCCAACCGAACAATTCCTCTCACTCCTCAATACCCCAATCCCCGACACGATCCTTGTGGCCTTCGCGCGCGCAGGCGGCATCATTGACCTGCTCATCGCCGCCGCCCTCATCCGCGATTGGCGACACAGACAAGTCACCCAACTACAATTCGCAATGATCTTGGGTTACACAGTTGTTTTCACAATCTTAAACCCCGCTCTCTGGCTCCTCCCACTCGGTGGTTTGCTCAAAAACACCCCCATCCTGATGCTGCTGATTTTTCATGCAATCTTGCAGAAAGAACGATGATGGAACTTGATCTTTATCTGCTCACCAAATGGCTCCACATCCTCTCCTCGACCGTATTATTTGGCACAGGGATCGGCACCGCCTTTCAAATGGTTTGGGCATGGAGCACCCAAAACCCGCAAACCATCGCTCACGTCAGTTCGGGCGTTGTGATCGCGGATTGGCTGTTCACCACACCCGCTGGCATCATCCAACCCCTGTCTAGCATCGCCCTCATTTACCTCCAAGGCTGGTCCCTCACCGAACCCTGGCTGCTCGTTACTTACGTGCTCTATCTGTTGGCATTTTTGTGCTGGGCCCCCGTCGTGCATCTGCAAATTCGCATCCGTGATCTGGCCCGGATCAGTGCGCGAACCAACGCACCCCTTCCACCCGCCGCAACAAGCGCCTTTCGCATCTGGTTTTTACTTGGCTGGCCCACCTTCGCCGCCCTTGTGGCCGTGTTCTGGCTTATGATATCAAAACCCGACTTCGGCTTTTGAAAGACCACCATGACCAAATCCATCACCGACTACATCCGCACAATCCCTGATTTCCCGCACAAGGGCATAATGTTTCGCGATGTCACAACCCTGTTTGGCAACGCTGCAGGTTTCAAACTTGCCATCGCCCAAATGGTGGACCTGTTCAAAGACCACAAAATCGACGCCGTCGCAGGCCTAGAAGCACGCGGTTTCATCATCGGTGGCGCAGTAGCCGAGCGCCTGAACGTCGGCTTCATCCCTGTGCGCAAAGCAGGCAAATTGCCGGGCAAAACCATTTCCGAGGATTACACGTTGGAATACGGCACAGCTACAATCGAAATCCACGAAGACGCGATTGAAGCAGGCGAAAAGGTTCTATTGATCGACGATCTGATCGCCACGGGTGGCACAGCCGCTGCAGGCATAAAACTGATCGAACGCTTGGGCGGCGAAGTCATTCACGCCGCGTTCATCATCGATTTACCCGATATTGGTGGCGCACAAATCATCCGCGACCTCGGCGTGCCGGTCACGTCCCTGTGCGCGTTTGCAGGGGACTAGCCCCGCTAGCTTCGCGCCAAAATCACATCAGGATTCATAATCCCCAGCGGGTCGAGCGCATCTTTTATCGCGCGCATTGCCGCCAATTTCACAGGGTCGCCGTATTTCTGCAAATCCGCCGCTTTAAGGCGTCCAATTCCATGTTCGGCTGAAATGGAGCCGTCATACCCGGCCACCAGATCGTGTATCACATCCATCACGGCGCGTTTCAGATGGATCCAATCCGCCTTGGCCGCGCCCTTTGACGGATAGACATTGTAATGCAAATTCCCGTCACCCAAATGCCCAAAACAGTTCAAACGCACATCGCCAAACTGTTTCACCGCCACAAACCCTTCGTCAATAAACGCAACAATTCGATCCTGCGGGATCGAAATGTCATGGCTTGAAATCGCGCCAACCCGTTTATTTGCCACGGGTATATTCTCCCGAACGGCCCAAAACGCATCCCGTTGCGCCGCTGATTGCGCCAGAACCACGTCGCTGATTAAACCATCCTCCAGCGCCGTTTCCAAAACCGCCCCCATCCGCGTTTCCATATCGCCATTGGCACCAGACCCGACCTCGGCCAGAACCATCCAATCAGGTGATCCGTCAAACGGCGTGCGCACCTCTGGCATGGTTTCATGCAGAAAATCGAACCCTACACCGTTCATCAATTCAAACGCACTGACCAATCCATCAAGGCCATCTTGCATCCGCGCCAACAATTCTGCCGCCGCTGCTGGCCCCTCCACAATCGCAAAACACGTCGTCAATTCGCTCGGCTTTTGCACCAACTTCAGCACCGCCGCCGTGATAACCCCAAGCGTCCCTTCAGACCCAACCAACAGATTGCGCAGATCATACCCCGTGTTGTCTTTGCGCAGCCTTTTTAGCCCGTGATGGATCGACCCATCGGGCATAACCGCCTCAATTCCCAAGCACAAATCACGCGCATTGCCGTATCGCAAAACCTGCACACCGCCCGCGTTTGTCGCCAAATTTCCGCCGATCAAACACGACCCTTCGGATGCCAGCGAGAGCGGAAACATCCGCCCCGCCCCATCCGCCGCATCTTGCACCGCGGCCAACGTCATGCCCGCCTCAACCGTGATTGTATTCCCAATCGGGTCCACCTGGCGCACTGCGTTCATCCGTTCCAGCGACAAAACCAACGGCACCACATCGCCGTCCACCACCTGCCCGCCAACCAAACCAGTGCCGCCACCATAGGGCATCACCGCCACGCGGTGCGACGCACAAAATTTTACAATATCAGAGACTTCAGCCACATTTCGCGGTCGCGCCAAAACACCACCAGCACCCTGCACCATGCCGCGCGGCTCTTCTTGATAGCGCGGCTCCATGCGCGAAATCACATCTGGGATCGCAGCCGCAATCGCATTCAAAAAGGCATCATCAGCAGGGTTCAACATAATCGGCGCTCCTTAGGGCCAAACCTACTCGCGCCTCCAAGCCGACACAAGCGTCGCTATTCATATTCCGTGTAAAACTGCGGCGGCATAATCATTACGGTAGGGCGCGCGGGCAGTCGATCTTGGCTCATAATCAGCGTGCTACCCTCTAGAAGCACAATATCAAACTCGTCGCGCATCCCTGAAACAAAGCTATCCAGCGTCGATCGCCCGAACCAATGCATCGGCAAAACCACAGATGCACGAAACTGTTTCAACACCTTCACTATCGTGGGGTGATCCACCGTCATGCCCCCGTCCACGGCTGCCATCACCACATCCAGCCGCCCAATCCGCGCGAATTGTTCATCGGTGGGTTCATGGAGCAAATGTCCCAAATGTCCGATACACAGGCCTGCCACTTCGAATATGAAAATCGAATTTCCGTCAGGTTTTTGCCCTGTAAATGCACTGCAAATATCCGTGGTCACATTGCGGATCAGCATTTCACCCAGCTCAACCTCGTGGCGCGCAACGCCGCCGTTCAAATCCCAACCACGCAAAACATACGGGATACTGAGATCTGGAAAATAGGTGCAATGGCTTGAATGGCCTTTGTTCATCGTCACGATATCAGGCGCTTTATCCACCTTGCCAATGAACCCGTTGTAATCGGCAACAGCGCGCAATCCGCCAACAATATCAACCATATACATGGAATGGTCGGCATAGGTGATCGACACTTCATCCTGTTTCAAAGACGCAAAATGTACCCACGCACCGCTATCTGCAAACGCCAAACAGTGGCTCGGTGTTCTGATCTGCGCCTCTGCCATGCTGATAGAAATCGCAAAAAAAAGACCAAGAAATTTCAGCATAAAATACCTCCCCTGTTACAGATCAATACCGTTAGCCTACACCATTTCCCAAAAAGGCCCGATCACATTTGCCTAACCCGCGTCCGTTTTACCGCGCCGGTCACTGCGAATATTGGCGTATAAAACATGGGTTCGCCACCGCCCCGCGATCTGCAAATAGCTTTGCGCAACGCCTTCGTATTTAAACCCAGCCTTTTCCAGCAACCCACGCGACGGGGTATTTTCAGGCAGGGTCGCGGCCTCTACGCGGCTTAAATTCATGTGATGAAACGCGTAATGAACCACCGCTTGAATGGCGTCATTCATATACCCCATCCGCGCAAATTCGGACCCAATCCAATACCCCAGCGTCCCCGACATCGCAGGCCCGTGGCGAATATTATCGAGCGTGATCGCCCCCAAAAGCGCCTGATCTTGGCGCCGAACAATAAACAAAGGCACACCTTTGCCCGCTTCATAGGTCTTACGCGCCCAAAAAACCCGATTGCTAAACGCGCGTTTGGAAAAATGATCTGGTGCCCAAACAGGCTCCCAAGGTTTCAGAAATTCGTCACCACTTTGGCGCAACGCCACCCACGGCAGATGATCGCCCATTATTGGCAAGCGCAGCGTCACATGCTCCGCTTCGATCATTACTTTGGGGCGTCTTTTAAACATGGCACACATTATCCTGCATGGCGAAAGGTGGTCAAGATCGACGCAGAAAAACCTGCACATCTGCAACATTTGTGCCAGTTCCGCCAGTCACCAGAAAATCACCAGCAGCCCGCAATCCGTGATAGCTGTCATTGTTCGCCAAAACATCCGCAACTGGCACACCGGCCGCCTCCATTCGCGCCACTGTCCCTGCATCCACCAAACCACCCGCCGCATCGGTCGGCCCATCGCGCCCATCCGTTCCACCGCTTAAAAACACCCAATTCCCAGCCACGCCTTGCGCCCCCTGCGCCACCCGCACCGCCAACTCCTGATTGCGCCCACCAACACCGTTCCCCTGCAATTTCACCGTGGTTTCGCCGCCAAATATCAACGTACAATCCCCCTTCGCCGCCCGCATCGCCGCCAGAACTTTCTCCGCCGCCTCTGCCACATCGCCTTCCAGCGCATCATCCACAATCATTCCCCCGCCGCACGCCGCAACCATCGCCTCCAAACTCATGCGGTTCGACCCAACGATCTGGTTCTGCGCGCGCCGTGCAACAGGCACACCCTCATCCGTTTCCAAATGCGCCTTCACCGAAACTGGCATTCCATCCCAAACCCCAGCCGCTTCCAAAGCCGCCCGCGCATCGCGGTGGCTGCCCACACGCCCAACCGTCGGTCCACTTGCCACAACGCGCAAATCATCGCCAATCACATCCGACAGGATCAACGCCCGCACCGACGCATCCGTCGCAGCCAACACCCCGCCACCCTTAAGTCGGCTCAAACACTGACGCACCAAATTCACTTGATTGATATCCATGCCAGACGCCAACAAAACGCCGTTTGCCGCCTGCTTATCGCCCGCACAAACCCCGTCCACAGGCGCAATCGCCAACGCCGACCCGCCCCCCGAAATCAACGCCAACACCTGCTCCTCAGGCCCCAAACCGGCAACCATATCCAACAACGCAGCCCCCGCCGCAACACTCCCGTCGCTCGGCACAGGATGCTCCCCCACAATCACCTCTGCCCCCACAACTTCACAGTAATTCTCAGCGTTTGTCACAACCAACGCCTGCACCACCTCCACATGCAACAACGCCTCCTCCATCATCGCACCCGCCGCTTTGCCGAGCGCGATTACCGTTACGCGCCCAACCACTGGCTCGCCGATCAGCGCACGGCGCACCGCACTTGCAGGATCAGCCGCTGCGACACCCGCCTGAAATATCCGCGCAGCCTCTGCCCGCAACACCGCATTATTCATGAAACTCTCCCTCATCTCGACACCTTACCGCCACCACCAAAAACCACAAACACATCTTGCCCCTTTTTGTTTCATGCCCCACACTCGCCCCATGCCAGACCAAATTAAAATCACCCGCCTTAACGTTGAAATCGATGCTCGTCGCGACGATCTGATTGCACTAACCCAAGACCTCATCCGCATTCCAACCCTAAATCCACCAGGCGAAAACTACCGCCTAATCTGCGAATATCTGGAAACCCGCCTCAAACCGCGCGGCTTTGAATGCGAACTTATCCGCGCCCATGAAACCCCGGGCGACAGCGATAAATACCCCCGCTGGAACATCGTCGCACGGCGCAACGGCGCCCATTCTGGCGATTGCGTCCACTTCAATTCCCACACTGATGTGGTCGAACTTGGCCAAGACTGGACCCGCGATCCCTTCGGCGGTGAACTTGACGGCGACAATATCTATGGCCGTGGATCATGCGACATGAAAGGCGGCCTCGCAGCCTCAATTATCTGCGCCGAGGCCTTCATCGACACCTTCCCAGAATTCGCAGGCGCCATCGAAATATCAGGCACAGCAGATGAAGAAACGGGCGGTTTTGGCGGCGTCGCCTACCTCGCGGAAAAGGGCTATTTCAACCCCGAACGCGTGCAGCACGTCATCATCCCCGAACCCCTTGGCCTTGATTGCATTTGCTTGGGCCATCGCGGCGTTTGGTGGGCGGAAATCGAAACAAAAGGCAAAATCGCACACGGCTCCATGCCCTTCCTTGGCGATTGCGCGGTACGCCACATGGGCGCAGTGCTCACCGAAATGGAAACCTCGCTCTACCCTTTACTCGAAACAAAACGCACCGAAATGCCAGTCATCCCCAAAGGCGCGCGCCAATCCACGTTGAACATTAACTCCTTCCACGGCGGCCAGAGCGAGCCCGAAAAAGGCTTCACAGGCCTGCCCAGCGCCATCGTCCCAGACAGTGCCCGTGTGATTATTGATCGCCGTTTTCTGATCGAAGAAGATATCGACGACGTCCAACAAGAAATCACCGATGTTCTGGAAAAAGTAAAATCCGAGCGCAAAGATTTTCACTACGACATCCGCGAAATCCAACGGGTCATCCCGACAATGACAGCCAAAGACGCCCCCGTCGTCACCGCCGTCGCCGCCGCAATCCAAGCGACCCTTGGCAAACCGGCAGAATATGTGGTGTCACCGGGCAGTTACGATCAAAAACACATCGATCGCATCGGGCATTTGAAAAACTGCATCGCCTACGGTCCGGGCATCCTAGAACTTGCCCATCAACCCGATGAATACGTCGAGGTTTCGGCCATGATCGACAGCGCCAAAGTCATGGGCCACTCCCTCATCGACCTTCTGCTCGAATAAACCCGCTTGCGTCTTCAATGTGAGAATAATTTAGGTCAATCATTCAATCTATTAGTGTAAATCGTTTTGAAACAATGCGTTGCAATCTAAAAAAATATCACTTTTACCCCAATTGCAACCTCAATGCAGAAAGGTGTAATTATTACGTACTTTGCTAACTTATTATCCTATTGTTATTAAAAAATTTATTTTCATGTACACTTTTTGGAAGTTTTACTTTTGGCTATTTCACGGTAAGTCAGTTAAAGATTGAACCGCCCCTACCCCTTAACCAACCGCTCCACCCGCATCGTGTCCAGATTAATCATCGCCTTCACCAGTGGCGAGATATTCTCTTTCCAGTGGTCAGATTGATACACCGCTTCGTACTGCGCTACGCGCTGTTCTTCACTTTCAAAATCCCGTGTCCAGACGTACAGATTGTCGTCCATTTCGCTGCGATACCGTGATGTGATCACCAGCCCAAGGGATTCTTGGAACGGGATGATTTTCTCTTCCATCAGCTTGGCCCATGCGTCCATTTTACCGTCCAAAACTTCGTAAATTCGTAATTCTGTAAATGCCATTTTATCCTCCTGTGTTGCTTACCAGCCTAGCGCGCAACGCCTGAACGCAACAGCGTTAACTTTTGGGGTGCCATACAGTTGACATACGCTTTGCATACCGCTTGCATACGTTTTGCAGCCTTTTATTTGACCCTAAAACGCATCGTACGCACCCAAACCTTACCCCACAGACCGCTAACATTTGACACCCCCGACCACACGTATACAAATTCAACTCAGGACCCTTCACAGCCATCAGGAACCCCCATGAAACAGCTTCCCGACCTTTGGTTTGACGCCACAAAATGCTTTATCAACGGTGAATGGGTCGCCCCAGTTGGTGGCGAACAATTGGCCCTAACCGACCCCTCCACAGGCGCGGAAATCGGCACCATCGCACGCGGTAAAGCCGCCGATATAGACGCCGCCGTCGCCGCTGCCGAGGACGCCCGCCACGGCGAATGGGGCCGCATGCCAGCCTTCGAAAAAGGCCGTATTTTGAACCGCTTAGGCAGATTGATCCTCACCAAAACAGAAGAACTCGCACGGCTCGAGGCCATCGACGTCGGCAAGCCGTTAACCCAAGCCCGCAATGACGTCATCGCTATGGCCCGCTACATGGAATTTTACGCAGGTTCGGCGGATAAAGTACACGGCGAAACTATCCCGTATCTCGACGGCTACACAGTTTATACATTGCGCGAGCCCCACGGCGTCACGGGCCACATCGTCCCGTGGAATTACCCCATGCAGATCATCGGTCGCTCCGTCGGCGGCGCCCTAACGATGGGCAACACCTGCGTACTAAAACCCGCCGAAGAAGCCTGCCTAACCGCCCTAGCCTTCACCGACCTCGCCCACCAAGCCGGCCTGCCGAATGGTGTGCTGAACGTCGTTCCTGGCCTTGGCTCGGAAGCAGGTAAATCCCTTTCAAATCATAAGGGTATACACCACATATCGTTCACAGGATCGGTGGGAACAGGTCAATCAATTCAATCCGCCGCCGCCCAAAATGTCATCCCCGTGACCCTTGAATTGGGCGGTAAATCCCCTCAACTTGTGTTCGACGACGCCGACATAGACGCGGCCCTACCCTTCCTCGTAAATTCAGGCATTCAGAACGCGGGTCAAACCTGCTCCGCCGCATCGCGCATCCTCGTTCAGCGTGGCGTTTATGACGAAGTTACCAGCAAAATGGCCGCCAAATATCGTGAATTACAAGTCGGCCCAGCGCTCCAAGACCTCAACGTCGGCCCGCTCATTTCCGCCCATCAAAAAGACCTCGTTTCAGGCTTTCTTGCCCAAGGAAACGGCCTAAACATCGCCGCCACTGGCCAAATAATTGCCGACGCACCCGCAGGCGGAAATTACATCGCTCCAACCTTGTTTGAGGGCGTCGCACCCGATCACCCACTTGCCCAAAACGAAATCTTCGGCCCCGTGCAAACCATCATCCCGTTTGACGACGAAGCCGAAGCAATCGCAATCGCCAACGGCACCGATTACGGCCTAGTTGCATCCATCTGGAGCCAAAATGGCGCACGTCAATTCCGCCTCGCTAAGGCGCTCGACACGGGGCAAGTTTTCATCAACAACTACGGTGCAGGGGGCGGTGTCGAACTGCCGTTTGGCGGCGTTGGCAAATCAGGACACGGCCGCGAAAAAGGCTTCGAAGCCTTGTACGGATTTTCCAAACTCAAAACAGTCGCAGCATTACACGGATAAAATAAATTGACCAAATACATCAACTCCCACGCCTTCACCGTCCGCCCCTCAGATTGCGATCCCCTTGGCCACATGAACGTTGCGCGTTACCTCAATGGCTGTTCTGACGCGGGTTTCACCCTGCAAGCGGCATGGTCCCTCACACCAGATGACATTCGCGATGGCCGTCAATTGGCCTTTGTCGTCGTCAACGCCAACTCCAATTTCATCCAAGAACTGCGCATCGGTGAACACGTGCAAATCCGATCCGAACTGATCAAAATCGGCAACAAATCCTGCAAGGTTTGCCACCACTTTTTCCTAGGCGAGGTCGAGGTGTTCAACTCCACTTTCACTCTCGTCTTGATGAACCTGAAAACCCGCCAAGCCGAAGCAATCCCAGATGATCTGCGCGCCGCACTTCTGGCTGCTCATACTTAGGATTACGAACAAACAGGCGCGCGCGCTCTGGCTCCATACCAACGGTCTGTCTTCGCCCCAAACTGGCCCGGCTGACCCGCCCCAAATCATCACTGACCTTGGTTTTGTGCAGATCGACACCATCCGAAACATCACCCACGCGCATTATCATATTTTGTGGTTGCGCAACGCAAATTACCGCGAAATACAGCTTTGGCCGCTGCTTGGTAAAGACCGTTCAATCTTTGAACATTTCACCCATGATGCCTCACTGATCCCAATGGAATTTTACCTGATGTGGGCGCACCAATTCCGCCGCATGGGTGAAAAAGTTGCCTAGTGGTACCCCTCCAGCGGTGACAGTAAAATCAAAACCGATATCCTAAAACGTATTGAGGCCGAGGGCGCACTTTCAACCCACGCTTTTGATACAAAAATCGAAGGCCCGCGTGAAATGTGGGCGCGTCCACCCCATAAAAAACCCTCGATGTGATTTGGTACAACGGCGAGCTATCCACTTGTTTCCGGGAAAATTTCACCAAGTTTTACAACCTCATTCACCGCGTAGTGCCCGCAGATTTGCGCACCCCCACAACCGATGACGCAGGCCAAATTGACTGGCTTTTTAACGCTGCCATGCACCGCCTATCCTTTGCCACCCAAGGCGAAATTCAACGATTTTGGGAGGCAAAGGACGCCAAAGAAACCAAAGCGTGGACCACATCACAAACCCACCTTATCCCCGTAGAAATCGAACTTGTGGACAAGTCCCTCCAACCCACATTTGCCCATCCTGAAATCGAAACCCGTCTGCGCGACAGCCCCGATCCAACCAGCCGCCTGCGCATCCTCAACCCGTTTGACCCCGCAATCCGTGATCGCATTCGTCTGAACCGTTTGATCGGGTTCGAATACGTCAACGAAATGTTCGTTCCCGCCGCCAAACGCCACTGGGGGTACTAAGTTTACCCGCTTCTAGAACAGGACCGTTTTGTGGGCCGCGTTGAGCTAAAGGCCGACAGGAATAAAGGCGAAATGTATGTCACTGGCCTTTGGCCTGAACCGGGTGTCGAATGGTCTTCTGCGCGGCACAAAAAACTTGATATCGAGCTTACCCGTTTTTCCCGACTTGCGGGATTAAAGGAGATCGAATGGCAGGGACAGCGCCCCTGACGTAACGGGCAGCTTGATTTTCGCGCCACGACTGACAACGCTGACAAAAAAGGAAAACGCCATGATCAAACTTCACCACCTCAATCGCTCCCGTTCTCTGCGCATCATTTGGCTGCTCGAGGAGCTTGGCCTTGATTACGAAGTCATCCGCTATGAACGCGATGCCAAAACCAACCTTGCGCCGCCCAAACTCCTTGCCATGCACCCACTCGGTAAATCCCCGATGGTGGAAATTGACGGCCGCCTAATCACAGAATCTGCCGCCATAGTCGAAGCCATCTGTGCCAAACACGGCCAACATCTGGTTCCAGACACCACATCAGACGCCTACATCACCCACATGGAATTGATGCATTTCGCCGAAGGATCCGTCATGACACCGATCCTCCTCAACCTTTATACCGCGAAACTCGGCGATGGTGCTGCGCCACTTCAACCCCGCATCCAAGGCGAACTCACTAGCCACTTCGCCTACATGGAACAGATGTTGCGCCCCTCTGGCCACTGGGTCAGCGATGAGCTAACCGCCGCCGACATCATGCTGTCCTTCCCCGCAACAATCGTTTTGCGCTATGGCAAAGGCGGCGATTATCCAAAAATCGCAGCCTTTGTTGAGTGGATGCAAAACCGCCCTGCATTCCAAGCGGCACTTGCCAAAGGCGGCGGTGACTAGCCCGCTGGAACCGTCGTTAAAAACAATCTAGGCTGATCACAATATTTGGAGGAATACCCATGAGACTTGAAGGTAAAACAACAATCGTCACAGGCGCTGCCTCTGGATTTGGCAAGGGCATTGCCACGAAATTCATCGCCGAGGGCGCGCGCGTTTTGATTGCAGATATCAACGGCGACGGTGCCGATGAAACTGCCAAATTGCTGGGCGAAAATGCTCTGGCGTGCCAAGTCGATGTTGGCTCTGGTGCGTCTGTCAACGCAATGACCGAGACCGCGCTCAACGCGTATGGCAGGGTTGATATCGCCATAAATAACGCAGGTGTCACACATCTGCCGACCCCGATGGAAGACGTATCAGAAGATGATTTTGATCGTGTCTACCGCGTGAATATGAAATCTATTTACTACATGGCCAAGGCGCTGGTTCCCCACATGAAAGCCGCCAAATCTGGCAATTTCTTGAACATCTCGTCCACTGCTGGGCTGTCACCGCGTCCCAACCTCAATTGGTACAATGCCTCCAAAGGTTGGGTGAATACCGCGACCAAAACTATGGCTGTTGAGCTGGCGCCTTTCGGCGTGCGCGTGAATGCGTTAAACCCCGTGGCTGGCGAAACGCCGCTGCTGGCCTCGTTCATGGGCGAAGACACCCCTGAACGGCGCGCGACTTTCCTGTCGACCATACCCTTGGGTCGCTTTTCCACCCCAGAAGACATGGCAAACGCCGCCTGTTACCTGTGTTCAGACGAGGCCTCAATGATCACAGGCGTCTGCATGGAAGTCGACGGCGGGCGCTGCATCTGATGCGCGTAAACCTCGCAGAAAAGCTGTCGCAATTCAGCAGCCATTGGGATCCGCATGTTGTTGCAGATTACAACGGCAACGATGTCATGGTGGTAAAATTTCAGGGCGAATTTCCATATCATCTGCATGAAAACACTGATGATTTCTTCCTGGTTCTTGAGGGCGAAATGGTCATGGATATCAAAGGGCCGCCGCCCGAAACCTTGCAAGCGGGCGATCTGTACATCGTACCAAAAGGCGTCACGCACCGCCCGCGCGCGAACGCAGAATGCAAGGTTCTGCTGATTGAGCCCACAGGCGTACCAAACACTGGCGATGCAGAAACTGCATCCGCCAAACCGAGGATTTGATGAAGCCCGGCCCCCGTAATCTGATCACCGATGTCGCGGGTCTACGCGTGGGCAACGCCGCAGATGAAACGCTTAAATCTGGCACCACGGCCCTTCTTGGCGACAAACCCTTCATCGCCTCTGTCGCCGTGATGGGCGGCGCACCTGGAACCCGCGAAACAGACCTGCTCGAACCTGACAAAATGGTCGAATCCATCGACGCGCTTGTTTTGTCAGGCGGTTCTGCCTTCGGCTTAGATGCCGCAACAGGCGTGCAAGAACGTTTGCGCCAAAACGGCCGTGGTTTCGCCCTCGGCCCTGCGCTCATCCCCATCGTGCCCGCCGCCATCGTCTTTGATCTACTAAACGGCGGCAGCAAAGATTGGGATCGCAATCCATATTACGACCTTGGCCTACAAGCCTATGATAACGCATCCGAAACCTTCGAAATAGGCACCGCTGGCGCAGGTACAGGCGCACTAACAGCGATGCACAAAGGTGGCCTCGGCTCGGCCTCTTTCATCCTCGACAGCGGCCACACCGTCGGCGCACTCGTCGTCGCTAATCCCGTGGGGTCCGTCACTCAACCCAACACTCGCAACTTTTGGGCCGCACCCTTTGAAATGAGCGATGAATTTGGCGGGTTTGGCGTCAGCACCCAAACAGGTATCACCGCCCCAGAACCCAGCTTAAAAGCCGCAGCAATGGCAAAGTTTGGCCACATCCCCGAAACCGCGCCCACCAACACAACAATCGCGATCATCGCGACGGACGCTCCATTAACCAAGGCCGAATGCAAACGCCTCGCCACCGCGGCCCACGACGGTATGGCCCGCGCGATTATGCCCAGCCATACTCCTCATGATGGTGATCTTATCTTCGCACTTTCGACAACCCCGCGAACATCTCAAAAACCTGCCGACCTAACAACGCTCGGCAACGCCGCCGCCCATTGCCTCAGCCGCGCAATCGCGCGCGCAATCTACCACGCAACACCCGCCAAAAACGATCTGCTCCTGACTTGGTCGAACGACACATAAAACCCGCGCCACGCCAAACGCCTAGCTGTTTCAATGTTCCCAAAAATGCCTTCGCCGAAGGCTCTTAGACGCCCAAACAATGCCGTATGATCGCCTTTTGCGCGTGCAAACGGTTCTCGGCTTCATCAAAAATCACCGACGCAGGCCCATCCATCACCGATGATGTGGCCTCCTCTTCGCGGTGCGCGGGCAAACAGTGCATGAACAAAGCGTCGTCCTTGGCATTGGCCATTAACGCATCATTTACCTGATATCCACGCAGCATATTGTGACGCCGCTCTTTCGTGCTTTGGCTGTCATGCATCGACACCCATGTATCTGCCACAACCAAATCAGCGCCCTCAACGGCCTTTTTTGCGTCCCGTTCGATATCAATGCGAACACCCGCTTTGCGCGCCAAACCTACAAACTCATCCTCTGGGTCCAACTGCGCTGGCCCAGTGAACGTTAAATCAAACTGAAACTGCGCCGCCGCATGCAAGAAAGACGCACACACGTTATTCCCATCGCCACACCACACAACTTTTTTGCCCTTAATCGGCCCGCGATGTTCTTCAAACGTCATCACATCCGCCATAATCTGGCAGGGGTGCGTGCGATCCGTCAGCCCGTTAATCACAGGCACATCCGCGTATTCTGCCATCTCCAACAGCACGCTTTCATCAAAGGTTCGGATCATAATTAAATCGACATAGCGCGACAAAACCCGCGCCGTATCTGCAATTGTTTCGCCGTGGCCCAGCTGCATATCCGCGCCCGACAGAACCATCGTTTCGCCGCCCATTTGGCGCGTGCCCACATCAAACGAAATCCGCGTCCGCGTTGAAGGTTTTTCAAAAATCAACGCAACCATATGGCCCACCAACGGCTGCTCTGCGTCAAGCACACCCTTGGGCTTTCCCGCGCGCGCATATTTCATCGCCTGCGCCTGATCCAAGATTGCGCGCAGTGCCGCAGGATCGGTTTTGTGAATATCCAGAAAATGCGTCATTGCTTGGCCTCAATCGCGCTTGCCGCTTGGTCCAACAGATCAACCGCCATTCCGATTTCGGCGTCCGACATATTCAGCGGCGGCAACAAACGGATCACATTATCCCCACCTGGAACGGTCAACACACCCGAATCGTATCCCGCAAGCACAACATCCATGTTTGTCACCTTGCACTTCACCCCGATCATTAACCCAAGGCCGCGCACGTCCTCAAACACATCGGGATGGCTCGCAACCAACCCCTCCAGTTTTTGGCGAAACAGCCCCGCTTTGCCGTTCACGCTGGCCAAAAACGCATCATTTGCAACAATATCCATCACCGCGGCACCAACAGCACAAGCCATCGGATTGCCGCCATAGGTCGAGCCGTGCGTGCCCACGACCATGCCGCTCGCCGCATCTTCTGTGGCAAGACAAGCCCCGAGCGGAAATCCACCACCAATACCCTTAGCTATCGCCATGATATCAGGCTCAATTCCCGCCCATTCATGGGCAAATAATTTACCCGTCCGTCCAACGCCGCACTGAATTTCATCAAAAATCAGCAAAACACCGTGTTGGTCACACATATCGCGCAGGCCTTTAAGGCATTGATCGGGAATAGGAATAATCCCGCCTTCACCCTGCACTGGCTCCACCAGGATCGCCGCAGTTGTTTCATTCACTGCCGCTTCCAGTGCGTCGTGATCGCCGACCGTCAACTGCTCAAAACCAGGCAACAACGGCCCAAACCCCTTGGTCAGCTTTTCCGCGCCCGCCGCAGAAATCATCCCAAGCGAACGACCATGAAAGCTGCCCTTAAATGCGATGATATTCACCCGTTCTGGATTGCCTTTTTCATAGTGATATTTGCGCGCCGTCTTCACCGCGCATTCCATGCTTTCCGTTCCAGAATTGGTAAAGAAAACCGTATCCGCGAACGTGCTATCCACCAGTTTTTCCGCCAACGCCTGCTGGTTCGGAATGTGATACAGGTTTGAAGTATGCCACAATTGCGTCGCCTGATGTTGCAGCACTTCGACCAGTTTTGGGTGCGCATGACCCAGCACATTCACCGCAATACCTGCGCCCATATCCAAAAAACGTCGTCCCTTATCATCCACAAGCCAGCTTCCTTCACCTTTGACAAAAGCCATTGGAGCGCGTCCGTATGTGGGTAATATTGCAGGGATCATCGAAGTCTTCCTTTTGTATACTAAAGGCCAATCCGTGACGGATGATTGTGGCCAAGTCAATTGTGTTAGGGGTGGTGGTTAAACAAAACAGGCCGCGTACCGATGGGCAGCGGAGGATACAATTAGCGTCGGCGTCGCGACGAAATATGTGTTTTTGTGATTAACATGTTGCTGACTTAATCCCCCACCTGTCCATACGTCAAGCAGAGTTTGCACCAACAGTTCCAAAGAACGCGGCCGATGGAATGAGCCGCAACATCTTTGCGGCTTGCGCCATTCGCGCTTCGTTCTCGCGCGATCCGATCATCACAATCGCGCCGCTTGGCATTTTCAGCGGGTCCATCACCGCGCGCACCGCCGCACGCGCTGCTGACCAACCCAATACACCCTCCACTTCGGGCGCAACACCCACAAATGGTACCCCCACCACATCCGAAACCTCACGGCGAAACATTTCTGGCGGCTCGCCCGACGGGGCAAAACTCATCAGCGATGCACGCTCAAACCCGCGCAATTTATCCTGCACCGTATCTGGCATTTCCAGTCGTTTGCGCAATTTTAACTGCAATTCATCCACCGTGATCAAAAACCCGATTACATCGAGCCCTGATCCCAACAAAATCGACGCATATTGCGGATATTGCAGCCCCAGTTCCCGCGCCCGTTTAATCCGCGTGCGCACAACTTCTATCGGCATCCGCTTGCCGATCAGCGCATTGCGCGATTGCGTCCAACAGTGTTTTTGCCAGCCAAGCCCCAATTGCTTTGGCCCGTTGTTATGCCCAATTCCCGCCATCACGGCCTCCTTACAGCTTTACAAAAACTGCGATCCGCCCCATCCAACTGTCAAGCAAACGCGCTTTTCCCTTGCTCAAAAGGGCTGCACAGCCAACATTCTGATCATTTCTTAGGCAATTCGATGAATAATCCAGCACCAAATAATCCGCGCCGCGCTGCTGGAATGATCCTGTTGGCCAGCGCCCTATTCGCCGCTACCACAATTCTAGCAAAATTCCTCGGAACTACTCAAAACCCGCTTCACCCGCTCCAAGTCTCGGCAGGACGGTTTTTCTTTGCCTTTGTCACCATCGCCACATTCGCGGCCATCACCCGCCCCAAAATCGTCGCTCCAAACCTGCCCTTGCATTTCGGGCGCTCGCTTTTGGGCTGGCTCGGCGTTTCCATGATGTTCGCCGCCGTAGCGCGTATCCCGCTGCCAGATGCCACTGCAATCAGCTTTCTAAACCCCGTTTTCGCAATGCTGTTCGCAATCAGCATCCTGAAAGAGACAATCGGAAAATGGCGTTGGCTCGCTGCTGCAATCGCCTTGATCGGTGCAATCGTGTTGCTGCGCCCCTCCGCCAACAACATGCAACCCGCCGCCTTCCTCGCCCTTGGCGCAGCAGGCGTGATGGGCCTTGAGATCATCCTCATAAAATTTTTGTTGGGCCGCGAAAACCCCATACAAATTCTGCTGATAAACAACACCATCGGCGCGGCAATCGCCTGCACCGCCGCGTTTTTCGTCTGGCAAACGCCTACGCCCACGCAATGGATGGGCCTCGCGGCAATCGGCATCATCATGCTGTGTGGTCAGGCCCTATTCATTCAGGCCATGCGCAGCGCCGAGGCATCCTACGTGGCCCCGTTCAGCTATGCCACGCTGGTGTTTGCCACGCTCTACGATTTCTGGGTGTTTGGCGCGAAACCAGACGCCATTTCCATCCTCGGTGCCACAATAATTCTCAGTGGTGCAGCCCTTCTCGCATGGCGTGAATCTCAGCTCCCTGCCAAACCATAACCTTTTGCCAATCAAATCTGTGCTTAGTCACGATCAACGCTGCAAATTGCTGGGCGATTCGTCTTGTGTCCAAACCCGCTGACAGGATAGGGTGGAGCCTGATAATAATTCTGCGCAGACCCCGTGCCGCGCACCAGAGTTAAGGAGACATTTCATGTCTTGGACAGATGACCGCGTAGAAACGTTGAAAACCATGTGGGGCGAAGGTACATCCGCCAGCCAGATCGCCAAAGAACTTGGCGGCGTCACCCGCAATGCCGTGATCGGCAAAGTACACCGTTTGGGCCTGTCAAACCGTGCGACACCGGCAAAAACAACCAAGGAAAAGCCAGCCCCAAAAGAGGCAGCAAAACCTAAGGTCGCACCTAAGCACGAAAAAGAAAAATCCGCTGCGGCGAAGATTCTGGAAAGCCCAGTGTCGCTGCCCATTCGCAGGCCAATCATCACTGCTGGTCAGCCTTTGCCACCGCAGCCGTCCAATTCCGAAATCAGCCAAGAGGCGTTAGCCACTGTTGCCGAGGTCGAGAAGAAGGCGAAAAAGCTGAACTTGATGCAGCTGACCGAAAAAACCTGCAAATGGCCAATCGGCGATCCTGCAACGGACGAATTTTGGTTCTGCGGCTTGAACGTTCAAACGGGCAAACCCTACTGCGAAGCCCATAACGCCGTGGCCTTCCAACCGATGTCAGCCCGCCGCGACCGTCGCGCGCGCTAAAACTCAGCTAGCATTTCGATATTTTGTGGGCGCTTTGGCGCCAGTTAACTTTTGTGGCGCGCCAATGTGATAGATCACCCATTGTCAGCCCAATTTCCACGCACTACTTTATAGGCAATCGTAAAACCACAGGTCACCCATGATCAATTACACGCTTAAATGCGATCAAGATCACACCTTCGAAAGCTGGTTTCAATCCGCGCAAGCGTTTGACAAACTGCTCGCCGCTGGCATGGTCACCTGTTCTGTTTGCGGCACGCTTGGCGTGGAAAAGGCGATCATGGCCCCACGCGTGCGCCCTGCCCGTAATGCGGCCAAATTAACCGCGCGCCCTTTATCCGCACCTGCATCCCCCGCCGAACAGGCGCTTGCAGAAATGCGTAAGATGGTCGAAGCAATCTCCGAAGATGTCGGTGACAATTTCGCCGACGAGGCGCGCAAGATCCACGATGGCGACGCGCCAGAACGATCTATCATCGGCAAAGCCAAACCAGAAGAAGCCAAAGCCTTGGTCGAGGATGGCATCCCCATCGCACCCCTGCCTTGGGGCAACAAACGGCGCACGAACTAAGGCCGCCCTTAAAACGCCCTTCCCCTTGCCCGTGAACCCGCGTATGACGTGCGCAAACCTTTAAACCAGCCAGTGGATCCGTATTAATGCCCCGTTTGGTCATGAAATTTGGCGGCACCTCCGTGGCAGATCTTGCTAAGATCGCCAACGCCGCAAACAAAGTCCGTCAAGAAGTCGAAAACGGCTACGAAATCGTGGTCATCGTCTCGGCTATGTCGGGCAAAACCAACGAACTTGTGGGCTGGGTCAAAGACAGCGCACCCGCCGATGGTCTCTATGATCGCGCCGAATACGATGCAATCGTATCCTCTGGCGAAAACGTCACGTCGGGCCTATTGGCGATGCGGCTGCAAGAAATGGGCATCTCCGCACGCAGCTGGCAAGGTTGGCAAATTCCGCTGCAATGCACAGGCCAACACGAAGCCGCGCGCATTGATGCAATCCCGGCCGAAAACCTTGATGCGTCCTTCGCATCTGGCGTCAAAGTCGCGGTCGTTGCAGGCTTTCAAGGCGTCATGGAAGATGGACGTATCGCAACCTTGGGCCGTGGTGGTTCAGACACCTCCGCCGTTGCGTTTGCTGCCGCGCTAAACGCAGAACGTTGCGATATCTACACAGACGTGGACGGCATCTACACCACCGACCCGCGCATTGTTTCAGACGCACGTAAATTGCACAGAATTTCCTACGAAGAAATGCTCGAACTCGCCTCACTTGGGGCCAAAGTCTTGCAAACCCGTTCCGTTGAACTGGCCCGCTCCTACCGCGTGCGCCTGCGGGTTCTGTCCAGTTTTGAAGACGATATCTCTGCCGATGTCGGCACACTTGTTTGCTCAGAGGAAGAAATCATGGAAAATATCCGCGTAGTCAAAGGCGTCGCCTATTCCCGCGATGAGGCCAAAATGACCCTCGTATCCGTGGCCGACCGCCCCGGCGTTGCTGCCGCCATCTTTGGCCCGCTCGCCGATGCAGGCGTAAACGTCGATATGATCGTGCAAAACATATCCGAAGACGGCCGCACAGACATGACCTTTTCTTGCCCGGTCGATCACGTCCCCTTGGCCGAAGCCGCGATAAAATCCGCCGTTGAATCAGGCGAATTGGAATACCGCGATCTGATCAGCGACACAAATGTTGCGAAAATCTCAATTGTTGGCAACGGCATGCGCTCGCAGGCGGGTGTTGCCAAGAAAATGTTCGAAGTATTGGCCGCCCATAACGCCAACATTCAGGTCATCACCACATCCGAAATCAAAATTTCTGTGCTCGTGGACCGAAAATACATGGAACTAGCTGTCCGCGCACTGCATGATGAGTTTGAACTCGCACAAGCATAGGGCATCCTTTGGTAAATTCACGTCTAGATAGCCGCCAACTGCTCACCCGGTTGCGCGACACGCTGGCAGAAGACGGCGATGGTCAGCAACGACTTGACCACATCACGCAACTGGTTGCTGCGGGTGTTGGCGTCGAAGTTTGCTCGATTTATCTGCGTCGTGATCGCCAAACCCTTGAACTATGCGCGACCGAAGGCTTGAAACAAGAATCCGTTCACGTCACCCGCCTGCGCTACGGCGAAGGCCTTGTTGGTCGTGTTGCCAACGAAGCAAATCCAGTAAACGCCGACGATGCGACCACCGAAAAAGGGTTCCGTTACATGCCCGAAACGGGCGAGGAAATGTATTCCTCGTTCCTCGGTGTTCCAATCCAACGCTTGGGCGAAGTTCTCGGCGTTTTGGTGATCCAATCCAAAGCGCAACGCAAATATTCCGATGATGAAGTCTACGCGCTCGAAGTGGTCGCAATGGTCATCGCAGAAATGAAGGAACTTGGCGCATTTGTTGGCGACGGCGAGGCAATGACCGCGCCCCACCAACGCCCGATCATGTTCACAGGCGCCTCCGCCCAAGAAGGTGCAGCGCGCGGCAGCGTTCTGTTGCACGACCCACAAATCGTTATCACAAACCCCGTTGACGACGATCCCGAAGAGGAAAAGAAGCGTCTGAACGAGGCGATGGATTCCTTGCGAATTTCGGTTAACGACATGCTGTCTGCCACAGAAAATGACAGCGATACCGAACAGTTAGAAGTCATGGAAGCCTACCGCATGTTCGCCAATTCCAAAGGGTGGCGCGCGCGAATGGAAGCAAGCATCGACAGCGGGCTTGCTGCCGAAGTGGCTGTTGAGAAAGAACAATCTGCCACCCGCACCCGCATGGAACGTGTCCCTGATCCATACCTGCGCGAACGCCTACACGACCTTGATGATCTGTCGAACCGATTGCTGCGTATCCTTACAGGCCAAGGCCGATCCGCTGGCGATCCGCTCCCCGAAAACCCCGTTCTTGTGGCCCGAAATATCGGCCCGGGCGAGCTGTTAGAATACGGCAAAGACCTGCGCGGCATCGTGCTAGAACAAGGGTCGGTTGGCTCTCATGCAGCAATCATTGCACGAGCTTGGGCCATACCGATGGTCATCCACGCCGACAATATCACCCGCGAAGCGCTTAACGGCGACCCGATCCTTGTGGACGGTGATCAGGGCAATGCGCACCTGCGCCCAGACGACAATGTTGCATCAGCGTTCAACGACAAAATCGCGATGGCGAACCAGGCGTTGGAACGGTTTTCTGCCATTCGCGATAAACCCGCGATAACCAAAGACGGCGTCAAAATTAATCTGTTGATGAACGCTGGCCTGTTGGCCGATTTGCCCAGCATCGACAGTTCTGGTGCCGAGGGCGTTGGCCTGTTTCGCACCGAACTCCAGTTTCTTGTGCGCAGCGAAATGCCGAAACGAACAGATCTATCGCGCCAATACGCCCGCGTTTTCGACAGCGCCAAGGGCAAGCCAATTACGTTTCGCACGCTTGATATCGGATCTGACAAAGTTGTCCCATTTCTTAAACCTGAGGACGAGCCAAATCCCGCATTGGGTTGGCGTGCAATACGCATCTCGCTTGATAAACCGGGCATAATGCGCATGCAGCTAGAGGCCATTTTGCGGGCTGCAAACGGGCGTGCCGTCAACATCATGTTCCCGTTTATTGCCCAGTTTTGCGAGTTTATCGAAGCCAAAGCCATGCTCGATAAAACCATCGAAAACGAATTGCGTTTGGGTCACACGATCCCAAGTGACATCAAAGTTGGCGCAATGTTAGAAACGCCTTCTCTGGCCTTTGCCCCCAACCAATTCTATGAAATGGCTGACTTTATTTCCATCGGCGGCAATGATCTGAAACAGTTCTTCTTTGCAGCAGACCGCGAAAACGAACGGGTACGCCGCCGCTATGATACCCTAAACGTCAGTTTTTTGACCTTTATTGAGCTGATCACGCGGCGCTGTGATGAGTTCAACACCCCCGTTAGTTTTTGTGGCGAAGACGCGGGTCGCCCGCTCGAGGCGATGTGTTTCGCGGCAATGGGTTTACGCACACTTTCCATGCGCCCCGCCTCCATCGGCCCCGTCAAAGATCGCCTCATATCGGTGAACTTAGCAGACGCGAAAATCGCAATCGATGAGGCACGTTTGTCTGGCGATCAATCCGTTCGCGATCGCATCCGCAAATGGTATGGCGAACAACGCTAAGGCGCTTCCAAAAACGCTTTAGCGCGTCAGCAAAGCCTTCGCAGCCGCCTCGGCTTCGGGTGTAATTACATCCCCTGCCAGCATCCGCGCAATTTCTGTTGTGCGTTCCACGTCATCCAATTTCGCAACCGTGCTCAGTGTTACGCCCTTTGTCACAGACTTAGAAACCTGCCATTGATGCGCGCCTTGCGCTGCAACTTGCGGTGAATGGGTCACAACCAAAATCTGCGCGCTTTCTGCCAAGGCTGCCAAACGGCGACCAACAGCATCTGCCGTTGCCCCACCAACACCACGATCAATTTCATCGAAAATCAGTGTCACGCCTTCGTTTTGGCGGGTCAAACACACCTTTAGCGCCAGCAAAAACCGTGATAATTCGCCGCCCGACGCAATCTTTTCAATCGGCCCAGACGGCGCGCCGGGGTTCGTTGCCACAGTAAACGCAACCATGTCACGCCCCTCGGAACATGCACCAATATCTGTTACATCCGTGGTGAAAACCGCCCGTTCCATCTTTAACGGTTTCAGTTCTGCGGACATCGCCTTATCCAGCTTAACCGCCGCCTTTTGGCGTGCTGCTGTCAACTTATCGGCGATGGTGTTGTATTCGTTCTTGGCCACATCCAACGCGGTTTGCAGCACTTTTATCTGATCCGCGCCAGTATCGATTGCATTCAACCGCACACGCAATTCATCGACAAATTCTGCCAAACTGTCGGGCAAAACGCTGTGCTTGCGCGCCAAATCGCGAATGGCAAACAACCGTTCTTCCGTCGCTTCCAATTCCAGCGGGTTGAAATTCAACGCTTGCAAACAATCGTCAACACCGCGCTGCGCATCTGATAATTCGGACGCCGCCCGCGACAGCGCCGCAATCGGTTCTTCCAAACGCCCTTCGGCATTATCAGCCGAGGTTTCCAACCACCGCAGCGCATCCATCATCGCGCCTTCGGCTGCATCACCACCCAAGGCCTTGCCTGCTTTTGCAATATCTTCACG
>JASJIO010000140.1:0-8897 GCA_037625035.1 Amylibacter sp. | reverse complement strand
CGCGCAGGTATTCTGGTGGCTGAATGTCGCCAAAGCCTTGTGCGGCGAGATTGAATTTTTGGATTTGTTCGACGTAAATGTTGAACATGTAGGGCGCAGGCGCATCAAAGATGCCGCGTTCCACGGCCCAATCCTGATAGGCTTGGTTCCACGGTTTGTAGAACAGGGCCTCATCTGGGATGTGTTCCATGAAAAACCCACCGTTTTCAATGTATCTATCGATTTGTTTCGGGTTTGGCTCGCCGCGCCCTTTGCCAGAGCCGTCTTCATTGCGCCAACCTGCCAGTGGGCCAACACCGGGGCGGCGTTGGTGATTGACGATGTAGTCGGCGTAATCCTCATATTTTGGCGTGCCGTCCTCATTTGTGAAGCCAGGCAATTTCATTTTGCCGCCAAGTTGGATCAGGGCGGATTGGAAGCCGCGCACATCGCGATCTGGTTCCACGACGGGCCAGCGGATGCTGTCGCACATGGCTTCTGCCTCAGAAATTGGGCGGTCGAGCAACGAGATGCAGTCGTGGCGTTCTAGGTAAGTCGTGTCTGGTAAAATCAGATCGGAAAACGCAACCATTTCAGAGGAGTAGGCATCGGAATAAATAATCCGTGGGATCACGTATTCGCCGCTTTCGTCTTTGTCGGTCAGCATATCCATCACGCCACGCGTGTTCATCGACGAGTTCCACGACATGTTTGCCATGTACATAAACAGCGTGTCGATTTTATACGGAATGCCTGCGTGGGCATTGGAAATCACCATGTGCATCATGCCGTGGGCCGACATTGGATTTTCCCAAGTGAAGGCTTTGTCGATGCGGATGGCGTTGCCGTCTTTGTCAATCGCGAGGTCTTCTGGGCCTTGTGGGAAGCCAAGATGCGGCCCGTTCAGCGGTTTGCCCGGAGTGACAACAGAGTGCGGTTTTGGGTGGATTGTCACGGGTTTCGGGTATGGCGGTTTGAAACGGTAGCCGCCCGGAACCTCGACGCTGCCAAGCAGGATTTGCAACAGGTGCAAAGCGCGGCAGGTTTGGAAGCCGTTGGAGTGAGCCGAAATTCCGCGCATGGCGTGGAAGGCCACGGGGCGACCGATCATTTTGTCGTGCTTTTCACCACGGAAATCTGTCCACGGTTGATCGATGGTGATTTCTTTTTCAAACGCGCAATGGGCAAGTTCTGCGGACAAACGACGGATCGTGTCGGCTGATACGCCTGTGCGTTCAGCGACGTTTTCTGGCAGATAATCATCAACGAGGTATTTTTCAGCCATCAGCTGGAAAGATGGGCGATATTTAACGCCTTTGACGGTGTGTTCGCCTTGCAAGTTCGGTTTTACGCCTTTTTTGTTCCATGCCACGGCCTTTCCTGTGACGCGGTCCAGAACCAGCGGTTTGCCGTCTTTGTCGCGCAGGAATAGGCCGTTTTCAGCAGAGCCTTCTGTCACGTTCACCAGATACGGCGCGTTTGTGTAGCGAATGAGGTAATCGAGATCGACTTTGCCAGAGGCCAGCAATTCGCGGATCATTGATAGAATGAACAACCCGTCTGTGCCGGGTGTAATGCCAACCCATTCGTCTGCAATTGCGTTATAGCCTGAACGCACAGGGTTCACGCCGACAACTTTTGCGCCGCGTTCTTTTAGTCGGGATAGGCCCATTTTGATCGGATTGGAATCGTGGTCTTCGGCGACGCCAAAGATCATGAACATTTCCGCCCGTTCCCAATCTGGCTGACCAAATTCCCAGAACGCGCCGCCCATCGTGTAGATGCCAGCGGCGGCCATGTTGACGGAACAAAACCCGCCGTGTGCTGCATAATTTGGCGTACCAAAGTTTTGCGCCCACATGGAGGTGAGGGATTGGGATTGATCGCGCCCTGTGAAAAACGCCAGCTTTTCGGGGGCAGTTTCGCGCAAAGGGGTGAGCCAATCGGAGGCGATTTGGAACGCTTCGTCCCATGAAATTTCTTCAAATTCGCCTGACCCACGCGGGCCAACACGTTTCATCGGGGCCTTTAGGCGAGCTGGGGAATAGTGCTGCATGATGCCAGCGGAACCCTTGGCACACAGAACACCTTTGTTGATGGGGTGATCGCGGTTGCCCTCGATGTATTTCACTTTTTCATCTTGGATGTGAACATTGATGCCACAACGACACGCGCACATGTAGCAGGTGGTTTTGCGAATTTCGTCCGAGACTTTGGGAGAAGTATCGAGATCTGGCTGGACGTGTTTGTTCATAGCTGTTCTCCGTTTCGGATAGTATCGCGTGTTTTTGTGATGAGTGTCATCAAGTGATTAAGTTGCATGCCTGATTTTGCGTTAAAATAGCGGCAAGTGCGGCGGATGCCATGCGGGCAGCTGCGGGATCGGCGCGAGATGTGAGGAGCACGGGAACTTTGGTGCCCATAACAACGCCGCCAGCGCAACCGCCGCCCATGTAAACGAGTGATTTGAAGATCGCGTTGCCTGAGACGATGTCTGGCACGACGATGCAATCTGCTTGGCCTGCGACGGGATCATCCGTCAGGCCTTTGGTGGCCACGGCTTCTGGCGACAGGATCAGGTCCATCGCCAGCGGGCCAGAGAAATCGGCGTCGGCGATATTGTCTTTGGCCCATGCGCAAAGTTCGGCGGCTTCCATTGAAGATGGGACCGATGGAATTGCAGATTCTGTTGCCGAAAGAAACGCGACTTTGGGGCGTTTGATACCCCGTGCGCGGGCCAGATCGACGACGGCTTGAGTGCAGGCTTGGCGGGTTTTCAGATCGGGTGTTACATTCACGGCGGCGTCAGAGATGAGGAGTGGTTCATCGCGGCCCGGCGGTGTGATGTGGAAGACGTGGACAAGGCGGCTGGCGGTGCGCAGTCCGTTGTCGCGCGTTAACACGCCCTTCATGAACATATCGGTGTGAAGGTGGCCCTTCATCAAAACATCGGCGTCACCAGAACCGCACAGGGATGCGGCTTTGTGTGCGGCGTCTGTTTCGCCTTGCGTGTTGTGAACGGCAAAGGCGGAAATGTCCCAGTCGAGTTTTGCGGCCTTGGCGTGGATCGCGTCTGCTTCGCCGACGAAGATCGGGATCATGATGCCAGCTTGCGTTGCGTCTTTGGCGGCCATCATTGGTAATTCAGCACCAGCGCGGGCAATGGCGACGCGCGGGGCGGTTCCAGTTGCGGCTTGGGCGATTAGGGAGGCGGGGCAATCTGGTGCGATTTGAGACAGGAAGGCAGAGCGTGGCATTGGTGGTTCAAGTCCTTTTGGGCAGCAGATTTTTGTATCCAGCATTCGAGGGTTTGTTATTAGGTCCAATTCGTCGTGCGGATGGAGCCAGTTCCTCAAATTTATATCAAACTGTTGAATAATGAGACCAATGGTCTCATTAGTAATGGATATGCTAAAAGGCCGCAGATTAGAAGGGGAAACTGAGGATTTGCGGGACTTGGGATGGGGTTGCTGTTGTTTTGGTAGGTTGGCAGACTGGCGCGGAGTTTAAAGAGAGTCAATAACGCGATGGAAATACGACTGGCGACGGGCGCGGATTTCGACGGAATTTGGTCGATCTTTCGCCAGATTACCTCGGTGGGAACGACCTATGCTTATGCACGCGATACGGATGAAGCGGGGGCGTGGCGGATTTGGATGGATGTGCCACAGGAAGCTTGGGTCGCGGTGGACGGTGGTGTGGTTGTCGGGACGTATTACATCAAGGCGAACCAAGCGGGCGGCGGGGCGCATGTTTGTAACTGTGGGTATATGGTTGCGAGTGATGCACAGGGGCGCGGGATTGCGCGCGCGATGTGTGAGCACAGCCAAGCGCGGGCCGTAGAGATGGGGTTTCTGGCGATGCAGTTCAATTTTGTGCTGGCGACGAATGTTGGTGCGATTGAGCTGTGGACAAAGCTGGGGTTTGAGGTTGTTGGGCGGTTGCCAAAGGCGTTCGATCATCCAAGCGAGGGGATGGTGGATGCGTTGGTGATGTTTAAGGGGTTGAGGTGATGCTGCTGTCCAATTATCCCTATTGAAACACAATGCCTTTTCTCAGGGCGATCATGTTTAGATTTTCGCCCTTGGTTGGGTCTTGTCGGATCACGGGGGCGACGGCAAAGGCTTTTGGAACGACAACAACGCCAAAAGCACCGCCATGTGGTCGACGTACCATTTGGTGAACTGCAGGGTCAGCAGCGTTTTTTGCTGTGTTATCTTCTTTCATTTTTGACCAACGTTTATATCCAACTGAGAGGTTCCCACCTGCGAGGGAAAATTTAACGTAGGCTGATTCAGTATTTTTTAAATGAGATCCAATGCTTAGACGAAAGCTGATAACGGGGGCGGTGAAACCAAAACTTGATGCCAGTTTGGTTAATGTTGCCGCCCAAACCAGATTGCCATCAGTGGATGCGTTGTATTGTTGGGAGGCATTCACGAAGCCCTGTACGGTGATTATGGTTTCATCCATATTTAGGGAATCTTTGATCCAATCGGCAAACCGAGCAATTTTTTCTGTACCTGCTTCGTCGGAAGTTTGTTTACCAATGAAATCTGCGCCTGCTTTTAGATCATGAAATCCGTATAAACCGCGGGAAGTTTGAACACATATGGCTTGGCACGCACTGATGCTTGGTAATCCAATGTCAGCGGCATCAAATGCCATGTGGTTTTCTGGGATAAATTCCATCGTAAATTCCAAACTTAAAAAGTTATGTTCGCATAAAATTAGATTTAGTGGAGAGAAAGGGCCGCTCGAATAAGCGGCCCTTTTGAATTTGAATGGTTCGGCTAGATCAGCCTTTGCCTTTCCAGGGTACCAATTTGGTTTCTGCCATGCGCATCAGAACATCGATGCCCAGACCGATTACACCAATGATGATGATACCGATGATGACGATGTCAGTGAGCTGGAATTTGGAGGCGGCGATAATCATTTTACCGGCGCCTTTTTCAGCAGCAACCAATTCGGCAGCAACAACTGTGCCCCAACATACGCCCATTGCAACCCGTGCGCCTGTGAAAATCTCGGGCAAGGAGTTTGGCAGGATCACCTTCCTAAGGAGCTGGCTTTTGCTGGCCCCAAGGGAGTAGGCGGCGTGTACTTTGGAGATGCTGACGCCTGATACACCTGCGCGCGCGGCGATAATCATGATCCAAAGTGCGGCGAGGAAGAGGAGCGAGATTTTGCCCTGTTCACCGATGCCGAACCAAATAATCACCAACGGGATAAGCGCGAGAGGTGGTACGGGGCGCATCACTTCGACGATTGGATCAAACCAACCACGTAGCCATGAGTTGAGGCCGATTGCGAAGCCGAGCGGGATGCCGAACAGGCAACCGAGTGCAAAGCCAATTACAACGCGGAACAAGGACCAGAACACGTTTTCCCAAAGACCTACGCCTTGGTAGCCGTTTTTGTTCAGGTTGATAAACGAGCTCCATACTTTTTCAGGTGGAGGCAAATAGAGCGCTTCCATCGTGCGACCTGTGGATGGGCGAATTGAAAGGCTGCCCCGTTTGGTCACTAGGATTTCGCCGTTTGCAAACGGATACACGTTTTCGCGTTTAACCGGTTGGCCATTGATAGCGATGACTTCGTAGCCTTCTTCTTTGCCGCCATCATCGTTGTTTTGCGCTTTGACGATTTTGGAACGCCGTTCTGGGATTAGAATGATGTCGTCTTTGGCAAAGCTGCTGCCTTCTGCTGCATTCGTCAGTTTCTCAGGTGACTTATTGTCAGATGAATGGACACGCACGTAAACAGTTGCGCTGGCTTCTTCACCAGCTGCGTTACGTGCGGTATATTCAAACTGTGTGTCGCCTGTATAGGCAGGTGCAAGAACGGTTGGGATCAGGGATGAGCCTGTTGCGATGCACCAAATCAGGAAGATTGACAGGATGGAAGCCACGGAAGCGAAACGGTTTGCAACAACCGAGCTTTCGTCCCCGAAGGTGACTGTTTTCAAGCTGGCATAGCCACGTGCTTTGTCGCGTGTCGCGTCGTACATCTTGAACAGGTAATTGATCCCAAGGCTGAACAGCACAAAAAGACCAAAAATGACGGCAATGCCTATCACCATCCAAAAGGCAGTGAATAAGGCATCTATTACTTCAAACCACATTATGCTGTCTCCGTCCGACCCATGATTTCTTCTTCCATATCCCAAATCATGGATAGGATTTCATCACGGCGTTGCCCAAATTCTGGGTGGCGTTTTACTTCGCGCAGGTCTTGGCCGACGCCAAGTTCTGCAAACGGCAATTTATATTCTTTGTGAACACGGCCAGGGCGCGGGGCCATAACCAGTAGGCGTTCGCCCAGAAGCAGGGCTTCCTCCACCGAGTGGGTGATGAGAATGATGGTTTTGCCGGTCTTTTTCCAGATGTCAAGCACGAGTCTTTGCATCTTTTCACGGGTCAGGGCGTCACGCGCGCCAAGGGGTTCATCCATCAGGATCACGTCGGGTTCGTTGGCAAGGCAACGGGCCAAAGCCACGCGTTGCTGCATACCACCAGACATTTCGTAGATCATCTTTTCGCCAAAGTCTTGCAGGCCAACGATATCGAGGAGTTCTTGGACTTTATCGTTGATTTGCGCTTTTGGCATGCCCTTCATCTTGGGGCCGAAACCGATGTTTTGGGTGACGTCCATCCATTCAAACAAGGCACCGTGCTGAAATACCATGCCGCGTTTTGGGCTGGGTCCAACGATGTTTTCACCAGACAGAGACATTTTGCCTTCTGTGGGGGCTAAAAACCCTGCGAGAATGTTGAGAAGTGTTGATTTACCGCAACCAGATGGGCCCAGAACTGACATTAGTTCGCCCTCCTTGATGTTGAGGTTGATGTTCTTTAGCGCTTCGACTTTGCCGCCATTTGGCAATTCGAACGTCATAGAAACATCGTCGATGACCAATCCAGACATGAGGCGTCCCTGTTTTTTTATGTTTTGAGGGTAGTGGGATGCGGCCCCAGTTGAAAGGGGCCGCATCTTTTTTGTTCAGCGCCGTTTACACGGCAGGCTGATTACATTTTGGAAGCAGCTTCCAAGTATGTTGTGTTGATTACGGTACCGTAGTCAGCCAGCGCTTTGATTTTGCCGCCTTCTTCCAGTTTAGCAGCTGCGTTTGTCAGGTAAGTTTTCAAGAATCCACCCATCCAAGCGTCAGACAGCTGTTCTGCAACTGTTGGGAATGCAAACACGTCGATGACGGCTGTTGTGCCTTCCATGTCCATGCCAGCTTCTTTTTGGATGCCAGACATCATAGGCGCACGGTCTGCCGCGTACATTGCGTTCATTTCAGCAGTGATCGCGAGGAACTTTGTCAAAACGTCTGGGTTTTCTTCAGCCCAAGCCGTTGGAACGGAGGTTACGTCGAACACTTTGCCAACAACTGCTTCTTTTTCGGCACCTGACAGAATGAAGTTACCGTGCTGACGCATTGTGCGCAAAGAGCCACCCCAACCACAAGCCATTGCAAGGTCTGTGTTTGGTTGGCTGAATGCAGCTGCGGAATCAGATGGTGCCATGTCAACGATGGTCAGATCAGATTCTTTCAGGCCCAAGTGTGCGATTTGCGCAAGGAAACCAGAGTGTGCAGCTGTGCCCAAAGGAACGGCAACTTTCTTGCCTTTCAATTCAACAGCAGCGTTGTCTTTGTCGATTTCCAGCTCGGAACGAACAACACAACCGTCATTGTCAGAGTAAGAAACAGCGATGTCTACGATTTGCAGGTCTTGACCAGCAGCTGTTGCAACCAAGAATGGTGTCACACCTTGCGAGTAAGAGATATGTACGTCGCCAGACGCCATTGCTGCGGACATTGCTGTACCGGCATCAAAAGCAACCCATTTAACAGGCATGCCCATTTTTTCGGAGTACAATTTGTTGTGCTGTGCGTGCTGGTTTGGCGTTGGCCATTCCAAGAAGTACGCAACAACCAGTTCGCTGTGTGCTTCAGCAGAAGCAGTGCTTGTTGTCGCAGCAAGGGCAACGGCCATAGCTGTAAGTGTTTTCGTGAATTTCATGTTATTCTCCCTGATCTCCAGTGGCGTGTTAGCCCGGAAGCGATTTTGACTTATCCGAGACTACCTAACAGATGGCAGCGCTCGGGCGGACATTGGACTCGTTTTAAGGGAACTGGATAGTGCCAGTTGACCCATTGGATGATTCCAACGCCCTGCACTGTGACAAAACTGGGCTTAAAGTGCTAGCTGTTTCTTATGGCTTGGGAAATGATGGCGACGCCTTTGGGGATCGCTGTGCTATCGATTGAAGAATAGGCCAGGCGGTAATGATTGTGCGGCCCTGTGCGGCCTTCAAAAAAGGGCGCGCCCGGTTCGATTAGCACGCCTTTGGTTTTAAGATCCGCTGCAAGCTGTACCGTATTTATGTGATCTGGTGCGCGCATCCAAAAAGATGAACCACCAAAGGACGCGGAACCAGCAACGGTAAGGCCGTGTTCTTCTAGTGCTTTGGCCATGACTTGGCGGCGTTCAAAGTAGGCGTCTTTCATGCGGCGGATCAAGGCATCGTAATGACCAAGTGCGAGGAAGTTGGCGGTGGTGCGCTGCATGTGACCGGGGGGATGGCGCAAAACGGTGGAGCGAAGAGCGCGGGCCTGACGAATAAGGGGTTCAGAGGCCACGAGGTAGCCAAGACGCAACCCCGGAAATAGCGATTTAGAAAAGCTGCCGATGTAGATAACGCGCCCTTCGGTATCGAGGGATTTAAGCGCGGGAGACGGTGAGTTTAGAAATGACATTTCAAATTCATAGTCATCTTCGACGATGATCATATTGTGTTCAGACGCAAGTTTCAGCAGCGCGTGACGACGGTTCATTGGCATCGTGGCAGCCGTTGGCGCGTGGTGGCTGGGCGTGGTAAATATGACATCGGTATCGGTGGGTAAT
>JASJIO010000139.1:0-46450 GCA_037625035.1 Amylibacter sp. | reverse complement strand
TTGCCGGGTAGCTCCTGCCCTGAGGCCAAAATTTCAGCAATCCAATCCGCAACTTTCCGCGCCAATACTATCTGCGGATTATCGGGTTCAGGCGTGTCTACAGGTTTAAACCAAGGGGTCTCATCCTTGATCGTGACCTTCTCCTCGAACGGCCAAAGATCCACCCGACCAGGCAATTCAGTAAAGAATGGACGGTGCAACGATTGCTTGCGAAACCCAGCCCCCGCGTCCCCATCAAACACCTTATCGACCAGTCGCAAAACAGGATCTGAGGATCGGAATGAATAAGCCAAATCCTGTTCTTCTAAACGCTGATCCACCGATGCCAAACGATCCGAAAACCGTTTTCGCATTACGTCAAATTTCTTGGGGTCTGCCCCTTGGAATGAATAGATCGATTGCTTTTCATCGCCGACAACAAACACGGTGCGATTGGTATTTTGCCCGCCATCACCTGCCGTAAATTCATCGGTCAAAGACTTGACCACATCCCACTGGCTCGGGCTGGTGTCTTGCGCTTCATCCACCAAAATATGATCTATGCCACCGTCGAGCTTGTACAAAACCCATTGCGCAGATTTCGAATGGGACAGCAACGCCCCCGCCCGCGCGATCAAATCATCATAATCCAGCCGACCTGTATCCAGTTTTCGCTGATCATACCGTCCCAAAAATGCATCTGAAAACGCAGCCAGCGCCTCGGCCCGTTCCAGCGCCAGATGGTTTACGTGCCGCCAGTAAAATTCGGCTGTTCGTTCCGCGATATCGTTGACTGCTTCCACCAATTCAGGGTGATTTTTGCGAACAGGCGCTTGGGTCGGAAGCTTGTCAACTTTCACAGAAAACGCCTTTGCTCCAGATTTGAACAACAACGTCCCAAGCGCAGCTTTTAGGAAAGCATCGATCGATTTGGCCTCAGCCATTTGATCCACCGCCACCGCTGGTTTTTCGTTAGTTTGCTCCTCGCGGATTACACGTGCAACATCGCGCAAAACGTCACGGCCATCTGACCCCAAAATTTGATCTAAAAACGTGCTGGGGTCGTCGTTTTCAGCGGATGAAAGCAACTGGCGAACCGCATCAATATCCAAATTCTTCCGCTTGCTTGCAATCTCTGCCAACAACGCATCAGGTTCCAACCCAGACATAAATCGCGCCAACCGATCCACTGCCACGATGCCCGTACCAACCGCCAATTCTTCGAGAATTTCAGACCGTAACAATTTCGCTTGACGGTCTTCCAAAACTTCGAATTGCGGTGAAACGCCAGCCTCTAACGGGAACCGCCGCAACAGCTTGTCACAGAACGAGTGGATCGTCTGAATTTTCAACCCACCGGGGGTTTCCAATGCATTTGCAAACAGCCGTCGCGCCGCGCGTAAACCGTCCTCAGAAAGCTGGTCTTCCTCGCCCAATTTCGTCAATGCCAAGCGCAAATCTGCATCGGGCATCATCGCCCATTCACCCAGCCGTTCAAACAGTCTGTTCTGCATCTCAGAGGCAGCGGCCTTGGTGTAGGTCAGGCACAAAATCTTTTGCGGTTTCGTTCCGTGCAACAACAACCGTGCCACCCGATCCGTCAGCACGCGCGTCTTGCCAGACCCCGCATTTGCCGCCACCCAAGTCGATGCATCGGGTTCCGCTGCGCGTACCTGTGCCAATGTTGCGTCATCAAAATTCATCACGACCGATCCCCCACAGGCACATCCACAGGCGCATCGCTTTCTTCCCACTCGCCCTTGCGCGACAGGTGGTCAAACTCGTAGGCAAAGCCCATTTTTTGCATACGCGGTCGCGCCGGAAACCCTTTGTCGGGATCAGCGTAGGCGGTAATTAATTCCGTCAATTCTGCCCAGACGTCTTGGGCATCCAACAACGACGTTGGCTCACCGCGAACCTCTCCCGCGTCGCCCATAGATTTGCCACTCAACCCGATGTATTCCAACGTCGACGGTGTGCCCGCAGGGATTTCCTCAAACCCGCCAACAGCCGCAATCGCAGCCTCTAACTGTAACTGTTTCTTGAAATATTTAATCTCATCTGGGCTGGGTGGCGATCCCGATTTATAGTCGTAAATAATCAACCCACCATCCACATCTTGATCTATCCGATCTGCCTTCGCCGTAAGCGTAAAGCCCAGCTCTGCAATCTCGCGACGGCCCTTAACTTCTTGTTGTAAAACCGTCCCACGCTTGAGCCGCGTCGCTTCGCCTTCAACAAACCAACCTGCAATTCGCGCCAATCTGGCCAGCCAAATTCGCTGCACCGCAGGCCAGGGAACCTCCTCGGCCAAAACCTCCTCGGCTACGCTCAACAACGCATCACGCGCATCATCTGGCAGATCATTTGGCCACGCCTTCACAAATCGTTCAACGACCGAGTGCAACGCGATCCCACGGATCATTGCGTCAGGTTCACGCCCCAGCGGATCAACGCTTTTCAGCTGTAAAATCTTGGCAGCATAAACCGCATAGGGATCGCGAATAAGCCGCTCCACCTGCGTAACAGACAGGCGATCCAACCGCGCATTTGCGGGGGGCATTGGGGCAGGGCGAACCGCCGGTTTCACAGGGGCGTTGGCGTCAGGGCGATCAACCAAACGGGCCAAATCCACCCAAACTTGCCCACTATCCTTAATCGTTTTAACGGCGGCTTTGCCATCCGCGCCCAGCCCATTTAGCAGGTTTAAAATCCGCACCATCCACCGCGACGCAACCGTTGGCGCATCACCGTCGCGCGCAGATCGGCTCAATACCAATTCGCCCGCGCCACAGCCAATTTGAAAATCATGCGCCGACAGCCCGATCAAACGCTCTGGTGGCGGCAACGCAATCTGTTGTCGCATCGCCCGATTTAGCCACGGATCGGGGCTCTCAACTCCGGGCCAAACAGTGTCATTTAACCCACCGAGGATCACAACATCCGCGCTTTCAACACGGGCCTCCAGCGCACCCCAAATCGCGATTCTAGGGTGCGGTGCACGGGCTTCACGAACGGTTTCTGCCCCTAAAACGTTGTGAAACAACGCCTGATAATCAGGCACCGACAAAACACCCGCCGCATCCGCTTCGCGCATCAGTTTGTCAAAAACAGCACGCGCTTCTTTGCCCGTTTCCTTGTCCCACAAACCATGCTTTTCAGCCTGCAAAGGCCCTGCGGCCAACGCCTCTGCTGTTACTAAATGCACATCCAGAAACGCTGCCAAATCACCTTTGGAAACGTCTTCCAAAGGTGCAAAACACCGCTCAACCCAATCGACCCAAACATGGCGCGCAGGTTCATTTTCGAACTGATCCGCCCAATCTTTGATGCCTTGAAAATCCACAAATGGCGCACCGCCACGCAGTTTGGATTTTTCGTATTCCCGCGCAAACCGCTTGCTAGAACCATCTTCTGCACCACTGTCCGTCAGCGGATGTTTCAACAGGCCAATCAGATCGAGCGGCGTTAATCGGTCCCCCATGCACGCCGCAATCATCCGCAGAAATACACCTGGCGGCGTAAGGTGCAACGGCCGCCCCGCACTGTCATCAGGCAGGATTTTCCACCGTTCCAACGTGGCTGTCACGCGACGGGTCAGTGTTCGATCAGGGGTAATCAAAACCGCAGATTTCCCTACCTCCGCAGCTTCGCGCAATCGCAATGCCAGCGCCAACGCTTCCTCCTGCGGGGTGTCTGCCTCGATCAAGGATACCCCCAAAACGGCGCCCCCCAAACTCGGGCCAAGTTCAGGCCCATCATCCAACCATTGATCCGTGAACGGCGCAGGTCGCAAGGCCAGCGAAATCAGGGCATTCCGCGCAGGGTTAGCAGGGGCATCGACGCCCCAGTTTTCGATATCCGACAGGGCAACGTCAGCGCCCTTACAAAATACCGCCAACGCCGATTGCGGATTGTCCAACGCGACATTTTCGCCCGTCAGCGCGTCCCAATTTTCCTGCGATAACGCGCGATCCAAACCCGGCAAAACCACAGCACCTTGTGGCAAAGCTGCGACCGCCTGCATGAACATCGCGGTCTCCCCCCGCGAGCCAGTGGATCCAATCACAATGACAGGATGTTGCGGCGGATCAATCGCCCACTTCGTAGCAAACGCAATCGCCGCTGCGCGTTGGCGATCCAGCGGATCCGTTGGATTATCCACTGTCCAATGCTCGGCCAGAATATTTAAAAAGTTCAGCGACCTTTGCCAATGCCCTGATTGATCCTCGACCTTAATCTCGGCTAGCTTTTGTATCGCAACACCTTCGCCCTGCATTTCATCCAACACGGCGGCCAGCGACTTTGCCAAATCAAATTTCGCCGATTGCGGCGCGATGCTGCTATCCGCATCTAGCAGCCGCCCAACCAACTGCGCAAGCGTAAGTTGATGGCGCAGTTTTGACACAGGTTCTGGCAGGATAATCGGCAAATCTGGATGGTTCGCGATGTCAGTAATCGCGCGAATTTTCGGCAATAAAATCGCACCATCCGCAGACAGCAATTCCTTCAACCGACGTGCCATGCGTTGCGTGTTAACGAAAATCTCGACCCGCGCCAACGCCTCTGGCGCAGTGCCTTTCAGCCGTGTTTGCAACCCCGTCACAAACGTCTTGGAAAAATCACTTCCAATCGGAACGGCGAACACACGTGGTCTCTGTGATTGTTCAAACATCTGCCAATACCTGTTCTGCTACTGCGATCCCTTCGGGGCGACCAACATCAACCCAAGCTCCATCGTACGGCAACCCAAACGCGCGTTTCTGCGCAATCATCTGATCCCAAATTACGTTCAGCGAAAACGCGTTTTCTGAAATTTCTGCTAATACATCCGTCTTGATAATTTGCATACTGCCATACACAAACGGTGCTGCCGCCCGCGATCCACGCCGCGTAATGTGCCCATCACCACCCGCAAAGAAATCGCCAACACCATAATATTCCACCATATTTTTCACAGGAATGAGCGTCAGCAAAGCATCCATCCGATCAGGGTTCCACGCCTTCTGCAATGCATCCACAGGGTTTTTACCTGCAAAAATCACATCCGAATTTAGCGTTAAGACAGGGCCATCACCCAGCAATGGCAGTGCGTTTTTCAGCCCACCACCAGTTTCCAAAACCTCAGGCTCTTCACGCAGGCAGATCACATTTCGCCCAGCAAGATGCGTTTCCATTTGCGCGGCGCGGTAATGGGTGTTCACAACGATCACCGAAACCCCATGCAGCAATTGCAGCGCGTGATCTATCAGCGGGCGGCCCGCCACATGGATCAATGGTTTGGGCAACGTATCGGTCAGCGGTGCCATCCGCGTCCCGAACCCTGCGGCAAAAACCATCGCGCGATCAACTTTCATTCATTTGCTTTCTGATCCGCGACTGCATTGTTAGGGTTGGCGGCGGGATATTTCGCGCGATCCAATCTTGCAGGTCTGCCAATGCTGGATCCGTTAAATCGCGCTGCAAATGTGCCCAAACATGCGGCATATATCTCAGGTAATCATTCTTTTTATCGCGCAGGCAAAGGCGTGCGAAAATGCCGATAATCTTGATATTTCGTTGCGCCCCCAAAATGTTATACGCGGTTTCAAATGCCTCTGGATCAACACCGCTTTGGTGGATGTAATAATCCAACATCGCGCGCTGTAATTCAGGTGAAGTATCGCGCCGCGCGTCTTCTAACAAGGACACCAAATCATAGGCGGGATGCCCTACCAAAGCGTCTTGATAATCCAGCAATCCAACCCGCGCAGACCCTGCACGCGCCGGCAACCACAACAGGTTTTCTGAATGATAATCACGCAAAGTGGTCACAAAAACTTCGTTCAAAATGGTGTTGCAGGCCTTGGCAATTAGCGCATCAAATTCTGCCGCTGTTTCTGCGGAGGTCGGAAATCCCGTCGCAGCAGGCAAATACCACTGTGTCAAAAGCTGTGCTTCGCGCAGCAATGTAGCGCCGTCATAGGGCGCTAAATCTTTGGGCGGTTTTTGGTCCTTTAGATCAACCAAAACCTCTACTGCGGCGCGGTACAATGTTACCTCCAGCGCGGGGTCGCTCACGCATAGGCGGGCAAACAAATCGTCGCCAAAATCTTCTAGCAATAGGAACCCGTTTTCCGGATCAGACGCCAGAATTTTCGGGGCCGACAAACCGCCTTTTTGCAACCATTCAGTGATCTGAACAAAGGGCGTTGTGTTCTCGCCTTTTTCGGGGGGCGCGTTCATCAAAATGGCTTGACCAAGCGTAGCGTCTTGCAGTCGGTCATAACTGCGGTTCGATGCATCGCCAGCAAGAATTGCGCTCTCGGCATTTGCCCAGCCCACATCTTTTAGGAATGTTTCAATTAGGCTGGATCGGTCGGTCAATTTCGCTACCCCGAAGGAAAATTCAAATACTCTAGTAGAGCAATCACACTGTCCCATTTGCTGTCCGACCATTCAAGCGAAACTCGCCGCGCATCGTCGTCAATTGTTTTCAAATGCAGGGACAACGCATTGGTAGGGCGCATGGAGCCGAGCCGCTCTGGCCATTCAATCAGGCAAATGTCCTCCTCGAATGCTTGATCCAACCCCAACTCATACAACTCATTCACCGATGTGAGGCGGTATAGGTCCGCATGCCAAATCTGCGTCTCCGCCAGATCGTACACCTGAACCAGCGTGAATGTAGGCGAGGGAACATCCTCAACCGCGCCAATTTCCGCCAATCGTGCTTGGACATAGGCCCGTGCCAGCGCTGTTTTGCCCGCGCCAACTTCGCCAGACAACAACACGGTATCACCCGCCACAATGCTTTCGGCCAAAACCTGACCCAGCTTCGTTGTTTCGCCCATTGTGGGCAAAAGAAAGGATTTTTGCATCGGAAACCTAGGGATCGAGAGCCTGAAAATAGAACGTCTACTTTCCTACGCGTAGGACCGTGCAAAATGCAACGCCCAAGGCCTAGCCCGCCAGTTTGGAGTGTTTAAATTTCGACGTAATCTCCTGAAACTTGCACAAAACACGGCCATCCGTGATCGGAGACACCATCATTGCAATGTCGCGCCCATCTTTCAGCGTTACATTTGCTTGCCACTGGCTGCGTTCGGACATGTCATTCACAAAGTTTCGAAATTCGCCCCAAACAGGCGTCGGTTTGCTTTGTTTTTGAAACACGCGGCTTACATCATTTGCAGTGGCTGGATTAACCGACGACGACAAAGAACAGCCCCACAATTCATCGAATTTGTCATTCGCATAGGCCAGCTCGCCTGCTTGATCAAAGATAACCACCGCCCCTGACATGGATTCAAATGCTGCATAAAGTTGGCGTAATTCCGCGCGATAATTTGCCTTGAGCGCGGCGGCACGCGTAATATCTTCGAACAATAACGCAGCACCACCCTGCGGATGTGGTCGCCCTGTCACGCGGTAAGTTTGTCCCGAAGGCAGCGCCCAATCCACTTCGTATTTTCCCGCAAATGCGCCGCTTTCCAATTCTGCAAACTCGTGACGCACCGTTGTGAAATCTTTGGGTTCAGGAATCGCACCCTCATTACGCAGGCGATCCAAAAATGACTGCATGCTCGGTTGTCGCGCCAACCAATCAGGGGCCAAGCCTAAAAGGTTTGAAAGGGCAGGGTTAAACAGCGTCAAATCCTGCTTTTTATCGAAAACAGCCAACCCGATTGGCAAATGCGCAAAGGTCGCCGCCAGCGCTTGAACAAACCGTTTCAGCGCGCTTTCTGTTTCAACCAAATCCGTCGCGTCTTGGGCGTAATACACCACCTTTGATCCGATTGTCTGGGAATGAAGCGTGTAATTCTGCGCCGCATTGGTGCGACTGTCCGTAAGATCATAAACCACTGTATCGCTTTTGGGTTGCATGGTTTTTGATTGAACAAATTCACCACGCCCCAGAAACGGCTTTTTAGGCTCTGATAAATGTTTGGTGCAATAATCATTCGCCCAAACAACAGCGTCTTCTTCTTCGATCCAAATGGAAAACGGCGCGGATTGGGCGATTGCGCAAATCGAGCCCTGCATCTTGGCCGAGCGCCTATTTGATACAGGCAAAAGCCACGCAAGACACGTGCCAAGGCCAAATAGAAACACCAATACTACCAACGCAGATGTGTCAGTCATCATTATCTTTACCAACTTGCAAACAGTTAGGATCAGTCTTGGCTCTATCTGTTAATTTCGAGTTAACGAATTAACCATCAACAGGAATACGCTGGTTGTCCCCAAAGCCGCCCGTTTGCGCGACCTCCAGATCCCCACGGGCCCAGCGCACGTTAACAATCGCACCAGTTGCACTCTGCAACGCCTGCATCGCCGCACTTTGGTTTTTCAACTGATAGCCATCGGGGCGACCGTTGGTAAATGTCAGCTCTGCCCCCGTGCGCTCCAACATGGTTTTCGCAATAAACAACCCCAAACCCATGCCCTCATATTCAGGGCGCGACTCATCTTTCGCGCTCGGGGCTTTGCGTGTGCTTAAAAACGGATCGCCAATCCGCCCCAATAAATCGCTTGGATATCCAGGGCCGTCATCCCCAACAACAACACGAATAGACGTCTCGCTCCACACTGTCTGAACCCAAACAGTCGTTTTTGCGAAATCCACCGCGTTTTGCACAAGGTTTCGCACACCGTGAATAAATTCTGGATTGCGCATCGCGATGGGAATAATTTCTAGAGGCGGCTGTTCTTTTGATCCGTTGTACAAAAAGTGAATGACGATCCCACGATTTTCGTGTGGTTCCGCAGCCTCTTGCACAATTGCCGTCAGAGGCGCCATTTTCAGATGCAAATCGTCTTTGCCTGCACGCCCCATATCGCGCAAAATATCGCGCAATCGTTCCGCCTGTGATGTGATCAACTCCGCATCTTCGCGCATCTCTGGCCTGTCGCGCAACTCCTCTGCCAATTCTGACGCGACCAATTTGATCGTCGCCAGCGGCGTACCCATTTCATGGGCCGCAGCGGCAACAACACCGCCCAACAAGGTCAATTGATGTTCCCGCGCCAAGGCCATTTGCGTCGCGGACAGGGCTTGGCTCATGGAAAAAGTCTCATTTGTGACGCGCCGCGCATAGCCCCCCAAAAACAAAACCCCGATCACCAGCGCCACCCAATACCCCGCAACAAACAACTGCGGCAGTTCCACAGTTTCACCAGAATTCAGATGCAGTGGAATATACAGGAACGGCAAAACGCTGATAGCCAGCATCGCGATCCCGCCCACCAACAGCGTCGCATTCAGCCGCAAAACAGTGGCAGAAATTGTCACAGGCGCAAGGATCAGCAGCGCAAATGGATTGTGCAGCCCGCCGTTCAGATACAGCAAAAACACCAGCTGCGCCAAATCGAACAGCAACGTCAGCGTTGTTTCGCGCTGCGATAAGCGTTTGTTTTCGGGCAAAATAAACGTGGCGGTTAGGTTGAAAATCACTGACGCACCGATGGCCGCAACGCTTAATCCCAGCTGTAATTTCAAATCCAAACCGTAAAACGCAAACGCAATCGCAAAGCATTGCCCAGCAATCGCCAGCCAACGCAAATTGATCAGCGTGCGCAATCGCACCCATTCGCTGCGGGCCGTATTGGCGAATATTGCCTGTGCTGGGTCTGACATCGGCGCGGTGGTTCCTCAACAGGTTGTGACTTTTTGGCGTCTTGCTGTTTGTCGCATAACCGTCCTGAGTGGTGCAACGTCTGATCCAGAAAAGGAAAATCCCCATGCAAAAAGCAATTGCCATCGCAGCAGGCGTCGTCTTTGCCTCTGGGCTCGCCTTTGGCGGATACACCGTTCTTACTTCTGAAACGCAATGCAGCGGCGGCACCATCATCGCAGGTGGCAAAGCGGCCATCGGTGGTCCGTTCACCCTTGTCGATCACACAGGCGCAACCGTGACGGACAAAGACGTAATCACAGGGCCGACGTTGGTTTACTTCGGCTTCACATATTGCCCCGATGTGTGCCCACTCGATACCGCGCGCAACGCCGAGGCGATCGACCTGCTGGCACAAATGGGCCACGATGTGAAACCCGTTTTTATCACGATTGACCCTGAACGCGACACGCCGAGCGTTCTTGCGGATTTTGTTGAGGTGATGCACCCCAAAATGGTCGGCCTTACAGGCACACCTGAACAGATCAGAACCGCATCCCAAGCCTATAAAACCTACTACCGCAAAAACGACGAGGGCGAAGATTACCTCATGGATCACAGCACGTTTAGTTATCTCATGGGGCCAGATGGCCTGTGGGAGTTCTTTCGCCGTGACGCCACAGCCCAAGAACTGGCCGAAACTGTCTCTTGCTATGCAAATCAAGCGTAAGGGCTATGCGTGTTAAATCTAAGGCTTTGTTTGACCTTCGTTAAACCAAACGATATTTGTGTTGGTAACGAATAAGGGATGGAACATGTCTGAACTGGAATTGCGCGAAATAGGCGAAGACAATTCGCTTATGATTTTGGACGATGATGAACCGTTTCGCCGCCGCCTAGCCCGCGCTATGGAAAAACGCGGCTTTAACCCAACACCGCTTGAATCTGTTGCTGCTGGTCGCGCATTTTGTACCGCCACACCCCCAGCCTATGCCGTTGTTGATCTGCGGCTTGAAGACGGCACAGGTCTCGATGTGGTCGAGGTCCTGCGTTCCAAACGTGCGGATGCCAAAATCATCGTGCTTACGGGGTACGGCGCCATTGCCACTGCCGTTGCTGCGGTAAAAATTGGCGCAACTGATTACCTGTCCAAACCCGCCGACGCAAAAGACGTCACAAACGCGTTGCTGGCACTGCCGGGGGATAAACCTCCGCCCCCTGAAAACCCGATGTCTGCGGATCGTGTGCGCTGGGAACATATTCAGCGTGTGTTTGAGCTGTGTGATCGAAACGTGTCCGAAACGGCCCGTCGTTTGAACATGCACCGCCGCACCTTGCAGCGTATCTTGGCCAAGCGCAGCCCGAAATAATCAGGTTTCTTTGGCAACGCGCCGCAACCATTTCCTAAAAATAGCTAAGGACGGGCTTTCAAAGTTTTTGCGGGTCACAATGTGATACCCAAACCCATCGGTTTTAAGCACGCAAACGGCCTGCAATTCTCCCGTCTCAATCTTTGGCGCAATCATCGCGCGGGTAATCGCAGACACCCCAAGTTTCGCATTCACCGCCGCAAACACTAGATCGCTGGATGCCAGCGTGCTGACCACTGCGTTGTCCAGATCGAAACCCTCATTTTCGACAACCAGCTTTCGTTCGCGGGCATAAAGTTTTTCAAAAAACCATGTCAAACTGACCAAATCCTTCATCGAATCCGCATTTGGATTGTTGATCAGATCAGGATGCCCAACCACGACCAAATCACCGCTGGTCAAATACTCCACATCACAACCCGCCCAATTGCCATCGCCAAATCGGATGGCCATATCAACATTGTCCCTGGCCAAATCAACCAAATTATAGGTCGGGCTGATGTTTAACGTGATTTCGGGATGCTCTGACCAGAACGACCCAATTCGGGCATCAACCAGCTAGTGGCGAACGCGGGCGTAACTGAAATCGTTAGCGGACGATCAACACCCATCTGGCGGATATCCTTAACGCCGCTGGCAATTTCACCGAACCCCGCAACCAACCGCGCCGCCAGCCGCTCTCCCGCATGTGTCAGCGCAATTCCACGCCCCGCCCGTACCACCAGCGATTCCGAAAACTCTGCCTCTAGCCCACGAACATGCTGCGCAATCGCGGCGTGGGTCACATTCAGCTCGCCCGCCGCTTTGCTAAAACTTAACAGCCGCGCAGTTGCCTCAAATGCTCGAAGCGCGGACAGGGATGGGATCTCTCGCCAATCCATTAATGTGATAGTTCAGCTACATTTCAGAAATATTCCAGATTTGATCCCTGAACGAAACCCTGTTAGAAAGATTGCTGAAACTGAAAAGGAAGACGCAATCTCAAACACTCTATTCCTTGCAAAACGAAATGAAACAGGCGCACCGACACATCATTCCGAACTGTTCCCCCACGAGGCACGCAAACGCGAAGAATTGCATCTCCAACAACTGAACGCCCGCTTTTACTCCCGCCGAGGCTAAACTTTAATTTTCATTCAGATCGTTAAAAATCTCGATGAACGCACCCTTCGATTCCATCGGGGGGTGCGGTCGCAAACGCCGCCTTGGGATATCATCAAACACGGGTTTCCCGAACAGCTTGTCCGCTTCTTCACGCGAAAATCCGGCAATCTCCACCGCCTCTAACCAAGCCGAAATTTTATCAGCCCGCTTAATCTGCTTTTTAATCACGCTCGGTAACGTCGCGGGCAGCCCAAACCGCAGATGAATCGCACCCATCAACCGTTTGTCGAGCGCATCATACCCCGGCCCCACCGCAGATTTCACGGGCGAAATCATATCGCCAATCACATATTCAGGCGCGTCGTGCAGCAAGGCTGCCAACTGCCATTTTCGCTCCGCCTTGGGATACAAACGGTGATACAATTCCAGCACAAAAACCGAATGTTCGGCAACTGAATACGGATAATCCCCAAAGGTCTGTCCATTCCAACGGGCCACAAACGCCAATCCATGCGCGATGTCTTCGATTTCAATATCCAGCGGCGACGGGTCCAACAAATCCAGCCGTCGCCCCGATAACATCCGCTGCCAAGCCCGTGGTTGTGCCATTCAAAATTCTCGCTTTTTAGTGCGCCTTGTCACTGTTTTGGCGCGTCTAATGTGTTTGACTGTTTTTATACCAAAGGAACACGATATGAAAACGACGATTCTGGCCCTCGCAACCGCAACGCTTTTCGCAGCACAGGGCGCATTTGCGCAGGTCTGCATGGATACAAACGAAATGCACGTGGCCTTGGTAGACTGGTATCAAGAATCGCCAACTGGCCCACAGACAGTATAGTGCGATTCCAAAACGCAACTCTGGGCATCCACTGAAAACAACACTTGGACCCTTGTGCGGTATTATTCATCCACATCTGCCTGCGTTGTGGCCCAAGGCAAAACCGCCCCCCAACAGGTTGCAGAAATGATCCTGAGCGACTGATCACGCGCATTAATACACCCAATCAAAACAACTGATGTCGCAGGGTGCCCGTTTTTGTTGCCCTCAAACCCTTTCTTTGTTAGAGCCAGCCCAAGTTTTCTGGGGCAATACGGCCTCACCCACAAAAGAAAGTATTCAAGATGAGCAACGACTATTTCGTCAAAGACATCTCCTTGGCCGAATTTGGCCGCAAAGAGCTGGATATCGCTGAAACTGAAATGCCGGGATTGATGTCCCTTCGCAATGAATTTGGCGAAAGCCAGCCGCTCAAGGGCTCGCGCATCGTTGGCTCTCTGCACATGACCATCCAAACAGCTGTTTTGATCGAAACGCTCACAGCACTTGGTGCTGATGTGCGCTGGGCATCGTGTAACATCTTCTCAACTCAAGACCACGCCGCTGCGGCAATCGCTGCCTCTGGTGTACCTGTGTTCGCCGTTAAGGGCCAAACACTGACAGAACATTGGGATTACCTCGATAAATCCTTCATGTTCGAAGACGGTCCAAACCTGATCCTCGACGATGGCGGCGACGCGACTTTGTACATCCTTTTGGGCGCACGCATCGAAGCAGGCGAAACATTCGGTGTATCGGGTTCCGAAGAAGAAGAATGCATCCAAGCACAAATCAAACTGCGCATGGCAGCCTCCCCAGGTTGGTTCACAAAAATGCGCGGCCAGATCGTTGGTGTTTCCGAGGAAACAACAACAGGCGTGCACCGTTTGTACGAACTGCACAAAAACGGCGAACTGCCGTTCCCAGCAATCAACGTGAACGATTCTGTGACCAAGTCGAAATTTGACAACAAATACGGTTGTAAAGAATCACTGGTTGATGGCATCCGCCGCGCAACTGACACAATGATGGCTGGTAAAACCGCTGTTGTTTGTGGCTACGGCGATGTTGGCAAAGGCTCCGCCGCATCCTTGCAGGGTGCTGGCGCGCGTGTGAAAGTAACTGAAATCGACCCTATCTGCGCACTGCAAGCAGCGATGGACGGCTTCGAGGTGACAACACTAGAAGATTGCGTAAAAGACGCGGACATCTTCATCACCACAACAGGCAACAAAGACATAATTCGCATCGAACACATGCGTGAAATGAAAGACATGGCCATCGTTGGTAACATCGGTCACTTTGACAATGAAATTCAGGTGGCAAACCTTGCCAACCTGAAAACGACCAACATCAAAGACCAAGTAGACATGTACGAAATGCCATCTGGCAATCGCATGATCCTGTTGTCGCAAGGTCGTTTGTTGAACCTTGGTAACGCCACGGGCCACCCGTCGTTTGTTATGTCCGCATCCTTCACTAACCAAGTGTTGGCGCAGATCGAATTGTGGACAAAAGGCGACGAGTACAAAAACGAAGTCTACATCCTGCCAAAACATCTGGACGAAAAAGTAGCCCGTCTGCACCTCGCCAAAATTGGTGTGAAATTGACCGAGCTGTCCAAAGAGCAAGCCGATTATATCGGTGTGGCAACAGACGGCCCGTTCAAGCCAGAACACTACCGTTACTAATCAAGTCGCCAACAGACTTGAATTAAAAAATTATTGTGTAACAATAAGGCTCGGCATTTTGTCGGGTCTTTTTGGTTCTGGAATCCGCATGAACGCACCACACGAAACTCGCAGATATGAACCGTATTATAAGCGGTTATTGGATCACCCGCGACTGGCCTCGATTTTCGCTCATCAATACCAGTTATTCCGCGCTTTACGCCCTTACGACACCTTTGTGGTGCGCCGCGATTTTCGGGTTTGGACACCATCACCTCAACCGCCCAAATCGGTTTTTACCAGAGCTAAATCGCGCGGTTTACCCGTTCTACATCTTCCACATGGTGGTGATGTTTATCGGACTCTACTACCTGCGTTTCACCCCTTGGCATTGGATTTTAGAATTCATTATCCTAACAATCACGACATATTTCCTGACCGCAATTTTATACCTGATTTTCGACAAAACCCCATTCCTTGGACCGTTGGTTGGCCTCTCTCGCAGGAAATCCAAACCGTAAAAACAGCCTCCTATTTCTTCTGAATCATAAAGGATTTTATTACACCCCTTTTTTTTGCGCACCAACATCCCCTACGGCTTGTGTTGGGGGAGGACGCAAGCGTTCCTTCTAAACATTGACCTAACCCTTGAAGGTGCACGACATGGGTAAACGTGACGATTTGATCGTACAATATGCAGAGGATCTGAAAAATAAATGTGGCATGACACCTGACATGGATCTGTTGACCAAAGTAACAATCGGCTGTGGTCCGTCCATTTACAACGCTGACGCATCAACCGTCGCGGGCAGCCAGCCTGCTGAAATCGAAACTGTAAAAAACAATTTCCTCATCAAAAAACTTGGCCTATCTGCCAGCGATGATCTGGACGGTGCGATTGCAAAAGTGATCGAAATTTATGGCAAATCGGAGCGGAACAAATACCGCGCTTTGGTCTATTACATGCAGACAAAACACTTCGGCAAAGAATCTGTTTACGGTTAATCGCCAAAACAGAGACATTTTGGGGCGTCCAAACGGGCGCCCCATTTTTTGGTAAATCATGCAACGCAATCCCAATGAACCACGCCAACCGCTAAGCCTTGGTCGATTGATCGGCGGCTTGTTCCTGCCATTGGCGGTGCTGGTGATGGGGATCGGCGCGTTGCTGTACCACCTCGAAACGCCACTTCCCGATCCGTGGAATCCGACAACCCCGCTCGATCCAATCGCGCGTCTGACACCGATCACCCATTGGAAGCTGATGCGCGCTGTCGCCGACCCCGTGCAATGCCGCGTAGCCCTTACAAAATCGGGCGCAATATTCACCACACGCCCCGATCAAAACACGTCTGAGCAGTGCCACATCACAACCCCGACACGCATTTCCACAACCACATCTGCACGTCTCACAGCGCTCGAAACCCGTTGCGAATTGGCCCTGCGCCTTACGATGTGGGAACGGCACGGAATCCAACCCGCCGCCCGCAAAAACCTCAACACCTCGGTCACGCGAATCCATCACTTCGGCAGTTAGTCTTGCCGCAAAATCGCAAGCTCTGAACGAATGAGCAAGCACGCCACAGCCAACGCAATCGACATTTCAGGATTTGATTTTTCCAACGGCACCAAAGCGCGCCTTCACAGCGATTGGAACGGCGAAACAGACAAGTGCGCGTTCCTACGCGATGTGCGCAACAGTGCATGCACATGGTTCGGCCTCGTGCTTAGCCCCGATTACAACGCGGCCCATCATGATCATTTCCATATGGACCAAGGCCGTTGGGCCCGTTGCCGTTAAAACAGGGTCAGAACGATCCCGATAACCGTGCATCCACCCGCGGAATACCCGCCATCAATCAGCATTTAGGAAAACGGGCGCTGCGCAAACCCGTAATGCGTCGCCATCCTCAGCGCGACAATAAACAGCCCCCATCCCAAAGTCACTTAACGCCCCATAACCGACTGTATCAACACCAGAACTTATGAAAATGTGGCGCATCATTCCGGCCACAATAATCACCGAAATCAGACCGATGATAAAGGGTTTGGGATTGCTACGATCAATGGTTTCGTCAGACAAACCAGCTGCAGTCACCTACGGTTTTGCTAAGGCCATGTACCAAATAGCCCCAAACGCAAATGCGGTGAAACCTGCAACAATAACTGAAATGAATTCCATTTTATCTCCCCCTGAACTGATGTCCCAAAAGGATGCGCCAACTTACGGCTTCAGTTTACCCATTTCACAAATCAACGCCCATTCATCAGGCGTAACAGGCTGCACAGACAGACGCGAATTTTTCACCAAAACCATCTCCGCCAGCTTTGGTTCCGCCTTCACCATGTCCAGCGTTACGGGTTTTTTCAGTGGCTCAATCGCTTTGATATCAACGCATTCCCAACGGGCATCATCCGTCTTGCTGTCAGGGTGGATCAACGCGCAAACCTCTATAATTCCAACACAGGCTTTTTCCTCCATCGAGTGATAAAATAACCCGCGATCGCCAATTTCCATCGAGCGCATAAAATTCCGCGCCTGATAGTTTCGAATACCGTCCCATTCCTCGCCAACGTCGCCTTTGGCAACCTGCTGATCCCAACTCCACGCATTCGGTTCCGACTTAAACAACCAATATTGCATCGCCTATCCCTCCCGTTTTAATGGCCGCGACATTAACGTCGCCAACGCCTGCGCAATCTGCATTCGCCCATCCAAAACATCCGCGACGGCTTGGGCAATCGGCATCTCTACGCCAGACGTTTTCGCCAACGACAAAACCGCCTCCGCCGTTGCAATTCCCTCAACGGTTTTACCTGTTCCAAAAGTTCCCGTACGCCCCAACTGTTCGCCAAACGTAAAGTTACGCGATTGCAACGATGTGCAACTTAACGCCAAATCTCCAAAGCCCGACAGCCCCATCAGCGTGTCCGTTTGCGCCCCCAGCGCCCCCGCCAAACGCGCCAATTCGGCAAACCCACGGGTCATCAACGCGGCCCGCGCACTTTCGCCCAAACAAGTGCCAACAATCAACCCACAGGCAATGGCATAGACGTTTTTCAACGCCCCACCCAACTGCACGCCAACTTCGTCAGGCGACAAATACAGCCGCAAACTCTGCGTTGATAACGCTCCCTGCAATTGCGCACCTAGCGCCGCATCCCTGCTCGCAATCGACAGCGCGGTCGGCATTCCTTTGGTCATCTCGTGCGCAAAACCCGGCCCAGACAAAACCGCAGTCTGCAAATCCGCAACCTGTTCAACGATCTGCGTTTGCAGTAACCCCGTGTCAGCCTCGATACCCTTGGCACATAAAACCACAGGCGCTTTTGTGGTGAATTTTTGTTCCTCCAAAAACCCACGCAACAGTTGCGCAGGCACAACCATCAGCACAACATCTGCACCGCTAATATCCGCCAAATTCGCACTTATATTCAGCCCATCAGGCAGCGCAACATCAGGCAAATACCGCGCGTTTTGTCGGTCTGCCTGCATCGCTGCCACTTGCGCGCCGTCACGCCCCCATAACGTTACATCCAACCCGCCAATCCGCATAACGCTTGCCAATGCTGTGCCAAATGCGCCCGCGCCAATCACCCCAACATGCGTCATGCCTTGGCCCCCTTTTTTCCAGATCCCAGCATCGGCGCGGCCTTGCGATCCAACGGCCAACGCGGTCGTGCAGACAGGCTCATGTCATCCGTGTGTCCGCCTGCAAACCGTTCCAATCCAGCCCACGCGATCATTGCCGCGTTATCCGTGCAATACTTCAAAGGCGGCGCCAAAAACGTAAATCCCTGCTCATCCGCAACGCCCTGCAACGCCGTTCGAATGGTCGCGTTCGCCGCGACACCGCCCGCCACCGCCAGCACAGTTTTGCGCCCAAACGCCTTGCACGCCCTCCGTGTTTTCTCAGCAAGGGTATCGGCAACCGCCAACTGAAAGCTCGCGCATAAATCCGCACGATCCTTTAGGGTAAGCCCATCTTTTTCGGCGATCAAAGCATCACGCGCCCGTCGCAACGCGGTCTTCAAGCCAGAAAATGACATGTCCATATCAGGGCGATCCAACAGCGGGCGCGGAAATTTAAACCGCTTTTCGTCGCCACTCATCGCCTCAGCCTCAATCAGCGGCCCACCAGGGTATTCCAACCCCAACAGCTTGGCCGATTTATCAAACGCCTCGCCTGGGGCATCATCAATTGTGCCGCCCATGCGGGTAAATTCATCGGGGCCATGCACGCCCAAAAACTGGCAATGTCCACCCGAAACCAGCAGCATCAAATATGGATAAGACACGCCGTCCGTCATGCGCGGCGTCAACGCGTGACCCGCCAAATGGTTCACACCAACCAGCGGCTTACCCGACCCAATCGAAAGCCCCTTGGCGCACATCACACCGCTAATCACCCCACCGATCAAACCCGGACCAGAGGTCACGGCAATCGCATCCACATCGCCCAAACCCATACCCGCCTCACGCAGCGCCCGTTCCACGCATAAATCCAGCCGTTCGGCATGGGCGCGCGCGGCTATTTCTGGAACCACACCACCGAAGTGCGCGTGCAACTGTTCCTGCCCCCAAACCACCGACGACAAAACATCGCCCGCGCCATCAACAGACCCACGCACAACTGCGGCTGCCGTGTCGTCACAACTGCTCTCGATCCCTAAAACCGTGTAAATCTGCGTCATTGCCAATTGTTTCTCGTCGTGGTTTGCTTGCCTCGCAGGTAACATTTGCACCCCGTCACAGCAATGGCCCGATCAAAATCATGCCCAAACCGACCCTTCTGATGATCCGCCCTTTGCCACAGGCCCGCGACTTTGTGCAGGCATTAACGGATCAAACAGGCAAATCGCCACCAGTGGTTTATTCTCCCATTCTGCAAATCAATCCGCTCACCGCCGAACCTGTGCCAGACAACACGCAATTTCTGTTGTTTACCTCCGTTAACGGCGTGAATTTCTCTGCGACTCAGACCCATTCCCACGCCATTCCCGCCCTTTGTGTCGGCGATACAACCACCCAAGCAGCCCGCTCGGCAGGGTTTTCCGCCCAATCTGCGGGCGGCACAGCGCAAGATTTGGTTGAATTGGCAATAAATGTAGCAAATGCTGAAAAAGGCCCACTGATTTACGTTTCTGGAACCATGGTCGCCACTGAAATTGACGTACAGCTCGCCCAACGTGGCATCCCAACACAGCGGCGAATTGTGTACGAACAAGCCGCGATAGACTTAACGAAAGAAGCGCGTAAATCCCTTAAAAAAAACACCATAATCCCAATTTCTTCTCCCAACACCGCCAACATTTTCGCTGTTCAAACCACCGAACTCGACCTGTCTTTCGTCACATTCGTCTGTATCTCCGACAATGCAGCCAGCCCGATCCGAAACACCAACGCCACGCAAATAATCGCGCAAACCCCGACACGCGCAGGCATGATTACTGCAATTTCCCACCTTTTATAGCGTGATTTCAACACAGTTCGCGCATTGGGGTTGAGGACGCGCCTCACAGTGCTTAACTTTGTGACAGGGGAATATTTCCAGATATCAAAAAGGCGTTCGACGCGTGGCTAAAAAATCTAATAAATCATCGGTAATCGAAGACGCAGAAGTTGTTGAAACGGCTGTGGTTGAGGGCGCGACTGACGTGGTAGAAGAAACCGTCGAGGAGGTTTTTGAAGCCGTCGAAGATACCCTCGAACCAGAAGCTGAGGCCGTGGTTGAAGAAGAAGAGGCCCGCACCTCCCTTTCATCGCGCGTTCTTCGTGGATTATTCCTCATTTTTATCGGCATCGCAGTTGCGCTTTGGGGCGCTCCAAAACTCGCGCCATTGCTGCCAGCAGGCCTTTCCCCTGTTGCCGAATTTCTAATGCCCGGCCAATCAGAGGCCAAATCAGACGTTGCCGCCTTTCGTGCAGAACTTGATGAACGCATCGCCGCAATTCCAGCGGCCACTGAGGTCGAACAAAAAGCAATCGACGACGCAATCGCCGCCTACGCCGCCATCCAATCCGAAGAAATGGCGCTGATAAAAGACAGCCTTGCCGCGACCGATGGCCAAGACATCGAAGCCCGCATCGGCTCGCTTGAAACACAGGTCCAAGGCGTGAACGCCGAGCTCAAAGCAGTCGGCGAACGCCTGTCCCTGCAAATCACCGAAAACGGCGCGACCCTGTCAGAAGAGGCCGCATCGAAACTTTCAGGTTACCAAGCCGTGCTTGAGGGATTAAAAGCCCAAGTTGCGGATCTTGCCGCCAAAAATGGCGCACTTAGCCAGAAAATCGAAGAAGCCGCCACCGCCTCTGCCCGCCGCGTTGAAGAAGCCCAAGAAGAAGCCTCAACCAAGGTTGCGGACACAGCCACCAAGAAAAACTTGACCGAAATTGGGGCTGCGCTCGACAGTGGCGCACCTTTCAAAGCATCGCTTGATACGCTCGTTCAAATTGTGGGCATCGAAGCTCCAGCAGGTCTAACGGCCATCGCGGAAAACGGCACAGTGTCGTGGTCAACACTGCGAAACGGCTTTTCTGACGCGGCGCATAACGCCCTGCGTTCTGATATCCAAGCCAAGGCCCAAGACGGTTCGATCAGCAAATTTGGTGCGTTCCTAAAAACCCAAGTTGGCACACGGTCGCTGGAACGCAAAGAAGGCCCAGAAACAGACGCCATCCTGTCGCGCATCGAAGACGATCTGGTAAACCGCCGCCTCTCCACCGCCCTTATTGAGGCCAACAGCCTGTCTGACGCGGCCAAATCTGCCATGTCCGATTGGGTCGCCAACCTCGGCGCACTTTCCGCCGCGCAATCCGATCTCAAAGCCTTATCCGCCAGCCTCGGCGCAACCTAAAAGAAAGCGCGACACATGCTGATGTCCCTTATTCGTATCGTCTTTTTTATCGCGCTGATCGTCGTTGCGGCCTTCGCGGGTTCCTACCTGATCGAAGCAGGCGGCGAAGTGAATCTGTCGTTCAACGGCGACGAACATCGCTTTACCCCCATCGTGGGACTGATCGGTTTGATCGCCTTTATGGCCGCTGTTTGGGTCGCGTTCAAGCTGTTCGGCCTGCTGGTTGCCGTGTTCCATTTCTTCAATGGCGACGAAACCGCCGTGTCGCGATATTTCACCCGCAGCCGCGAACGCAAAGGCTATGAAGCATTGGCCGATGGCATGGTCGCACTGGCCGCTGGCGAAGGCAAAACTGCCTCCCAAAAAGCCGCCAAAGCAGAACGCTACCTCGAACGCCCCGAACTGACCCAACTGATAAGCGCACAAGCCGCCGAAATGTCTGGCGACACTAAAAAGGCCGTTCAATATTACAAAAGCCTTCTTCAAAATGATCGTACCCGTTTCGTTGGCATCCAAGGTTTGATGAAACAAAAACTAGCTGAGGGCGACACCGACACCGCCCTAAAACTTGCAGAAAAAGCAGTCGCATTGCGCCCTTCACACGACGCAACGCTGGAAACTTTGTTCGCGCTGCAAACTGAAAAACAAGAATGGTCAGGCGCGCGCAAAACAATCGAGGCCAAGGTCAAAGCCCACACGCTTCCTCGCGATGTTGGCCGCCGCCGCGATGCTGTTCTCTCACTCGCGGATGCCCGTCGATTGCTGGATGATGGTGAATTTCCGGCAGGCAAAGAGGCCGCTTTACAAGCCAACACTTTGTCGCCCGATCTAATTCCTGCCGTCGTTCTGGCCGCTGAAATGCACGTTCTGGATAACAACAAAAAGGCGGCAACCAAGGTTCTGAAAAAGGCGTGGGGTAGCAAACCGCACCCAGATCTTGCCAGTGCATTTGCAGAAATCGAACCAGATGAAACACCTGCCGAACGTCTGAAGCGGTTCAATCAACTGCTGCGAGCAAATTCGGACAACGCCGAATCGCGGATGCTTCAGTCCGAACTTATGCTCGCCGCCGAAGATTTCCCGGGCGCACGCCGCGCCATCGGAACGTTGGCACAAGCAGAACCAACCGCGCGCTCCCTCGCGATTATGGCGGCAATCGCCAAAGGCGAAGGCGCCGAAGATATCGTCGTTCGTGGCTGGCTGACCAAAGCAATTGCCTCTTCACGCGGCCCGCAATGGATTTGTGGATCCTGCAACAAAATCCACACGGTATGGGCACCAAAATGTGACAACTGTCGCAGCTTTGACGCAATGGATTGGAAGACCCCACCCCAAAGCGATGACTTGGCTGAAAACACCTCCATGTTGCCGCTGATGGCTGGCACATTAGGCGCTGATTCAGATGTGGTTAATCCCGAAGAAACGCCAAAATAGCGTCGTTGACCGGTTTGGGGTGTGTCGTCACCAACGAATGACCAGCGCCTTTAATTTCAATCAGTTGCGCGCTGCGGTTCACCTCGCGCAAGCGCATGGCACAGACGGATGGAATGACATCATCGTCAGTTCCAAACAGCGCCAAAATCGGCATTTCACGATCCAGCAAAACACGGTGTGCCTTGCGCAGATCCGCGTAAATCATATGGCGAACACTGCTTAGAACTGCCGCCCCGTACCCTGCATATCGCGTTTCACGGCACTGTAACGCAATCAATTCAGGGTCGACTTTCTCGGCCTTACCAGCCTTAATCGCACCACGGCGCAGGCTCCAACCACCCAGAAAAAACATCACCACATCGCCAATAACAGGCCACCGCGCGATCCAATTTGGCGGCCCTTCAAGAAACCCAATGGGCGCGACAAGGATCAGTTTGCGAATACGATCTCGCCGCAAAGATGCGAACTGCGTCACGATCCCACCTCCCATCGAATATCCCAGTAAATCGTACCCCGCCTTTACGTTCAGCGTGTCCAAAACCCCGTCCAATTCGCGCATAAAGAAATCCAAGTCGTGCCGCGCATAGGGACGATCTGAAAAGCCACGCCCAAAATGATCAAACGTCAAAACACGATACCCCGCACGGGTTAGCGCAGGAATTTGATCTCGCCAAATAAAACTCGGTGTGGTCAGCCCATGCACCATCACAATCACGGGCCCGTCTACGCGACCATGCCATTCATAATGAATGATCCCGTTAGGCAGATTAACAAAATCACCGGGTGTGCCGCGCCGAACTCGCGCAGACATCGGTTGTTTCAGAAACCACGCGATCACAAAGCACAGCGCCAAAGCTAGAAAAACTGTCAAAGGCGTTACGTAAATCATGTGCCACAAAACGTTTGATGCACAACCTGATCGGCAGTTGGTGGACGTTCGTATTCGCTGTTTTCTGGCTGATCAGCAAACGGGGTTTCCAGAACCGAAACCAACTTTTCAAACGACGCAAAATCACCCGCCACTGCACTCGAAATGGCCTCCTCAACACAGTGATTTCGCGGGATAAACACAGGATTAGCTGCCTTCATTCCATCCAACAGCGTAGGATCAAACACCGCGCGCCAAGTCTTTAGCCAACTTTGCCCAGCGTCTTTTGAAACAAACAATTGAACAAATTTTTCATCCGTCCCGCCTGCCGCAATTCGTGTCAATTCCGCAAAGAACCGCGTGAAATCACAGCCATGATCCGTCATCACTTTAAACGTTGATTGCATGAACGTAGAATCCACCGCGATACCCAACTTGGCCGCAATTCCCAGGTTTAGCGCATCGTTGAAAATGTCCGAAAACACTTCAACTGTGCCCTCTGCCAACTTAACCGCAGTGTCTTCATCGCGGTGCAATATCGGCAACAGCGCCTCCGCCAAACGAGAGATATTCCAGACCCCAATATTAGGTTGATTCACCCACGCATATCGCCCGTTTTGATCAATCGAACTGAACACAGTATTCGGATGAAACCCGTCCATAAACGCGCACGGCCCGTAATCAATCGTCTCACCTGCGATCTGCACATTGTCCGTGTTCATCACCCCGTGAATGAACCCCAAACACATCCATTTCGCGATCAAATTTGCCTGTCGTTCCATCACAGCCGACAGCATCGCCAACGTCGGGTTTTCCGTTTTTCGCGCCTGTGGATAATGGCGATCAATCACGTAATCCGCCAAAATTTGCAGGTTTTCGCTTTGCTTACGGGCAAAGAAATACTGAAACGTGCCAACACGAACATGGCTTTGCGCGATCCGCGTCAAAACAGCCCCCGGCATTCCCGTTTCCCGCTGCACCCGTTCACCCGTTGAAACCGCCCCCAAGGCCCGTGTCGTCGGAACACCCGCGGCGGCCATAAATTCACTGACAATATATTCGCGCAACACTGGCCCCAGAGCCGCTTTGCCGTCGCCATTGCGTGAAAAAGGCGTCGCGCCAGATCCCTTTAGCTGAATATCGCGCCGAACACCGTCTGGCGCGACAATTTCGCCCAACAAATGTGCCCGTCCATCCCCAAGTTGCGGCGACCACCCGCCAAATTGATGCCCAGCATACGCCATCGCGAGCGGCTCTGACCCTGTCGCCACCGCAGCACCCGACAACATCGCGATCCCATCAGGCGACGCCAACCATTCGGCATCCAATCCGAGTTCGTTTGCCAAAGCAGTATTCAATTTTATCAACTTGGGCGCAGGTGCTTTGTCAGGATCGACCCGCGCAAAAAACGCGCTCGGCAATTGCACATAGGTGTTGTCGAATGTGATCATTTCGCCCACTCGCGCAGAATATATTTTGCCGTCATCAAATCCAAATGTGCGCCACCACCGTTTTTGAACAACGTGATTTCCGTGTCCGTTTTTCGCCCGGCTGTTCCTGCAACCAGATCGTAAAACTCGCCCTGAATATCGGCCTCTTTAAACGCGCCACTGGCAATCGGAATCTTTAACTCACCGATATGCCCAACGGTTGTTGCGCGGCTGTCCACAAACACCCGCGAACGGTTCAACGCGGCGTTATCCACCTCGCGCATGTCTGGTCGATAGGCGCCGATCAAATCCACATGTTGCCCCGCTTTCAACCATTCCCCGCGCAAAACGGGCTCCGTGCTCATCGTCGCACAAGACACTATATCAGCCAGTGAAACCGCTTCCTCTAGACTCTTAATCGCTTTGATTTCATGGGTTTTTGACAGTTCCTTAGCAACCTCCGCTGCCTTTGAATGGGTGCGGTTCCAAATCAGGAATGAGGCATCCTGAAAAGCACTGGAATAGGCAGAAACCAAGTTCTGCGCCACGGTTCCAGCTCCTACAATCAGCACAACATTGCTATCAGGTCGCGCCAGTATTTTCGCCCCGAGCAAACTGTCACCAGCTGTCTTCCATTTGGTCACCAGATGAAAATCAATCACCGCTTCCAGCGTTCCAAATTCGTCATCAAACACCATGACCCCGCCGTGGATCATCGGCTTTCCCTTGGCCACATTTCCAGGCACAATCGTCGCAGATTTCACCGCAACGCCCAGCCCATCAATCCACGCAGCCCGGCTCAGCAGCGTGTCATCACCGCGATAGGCAAACCCGTCCGCAATGCTCGCCGCCGCCAACCGATGACCCTCGTGAATTGCCTCTGTCACGCCGTTCCAGCTCAGGCGGCTGTCCATTTCGTCAAATCCGATAAACGGAATATCCATCACAACAATCCTTCGTCTTTTAGCCGTGCAACCCAGCCCTCAGGCCCGTCAAACAGATGCGTTTGCCAGCCACGCGCCGCTGCTGCATCTAGGTTTTCCTGCCGATCATCGGCAAACAACAATGTTTCAGGCGCGAACCCGCTTTGTTGCTCCAAAATCTCGTAAATGCGCGGTTCTGGCTTCACTTCACCAAGATACCCCGAAATGTAGCGCTGGTCGAATTCCTTTAGAAACGGATAGCGCGTTTCTGCGAATTCAAACGTCTGAACCCCGAAATTAGACAGCGCCAGAACGGGTACAAACCCCACCTTTAACGCGCGCAAGGCATCCACTGATTGATCAATCGCAGGCGATGCCATCTCGATCCAGCGATCATGCCAAAGGCGGATCATTTCGCGATATTCGGGGTGTTTTTCGGCGTAATCATAGACCGTTTCTTGCCAATTTGCCCCGCGATCAACCAGATCATTCATGCGGTGCAAATCAATGGTTCCAAACATCAGCTTACGATTTTCAACGGTCATCAACGTGTCGTAAAACCGTTCTGGCTGCCATTCGATCAGCACATTCCCAATATCAAAAACAACCGCTTCAATCTTTTTGGGCAAACCGAACCTCGCGTTCTAACACATCCAAAAACTGGGACCGATCTGCTTTGCTAAACGGCTTTCCGCCGCCTTGGCGAAACGGATCAGCGGCGCGCAAATCCTGCATCAAATCCCGTGTCGCAAGCCGATTTCCGATGTTGGCTTTGGTGAAAACCTCACCGTTATGCTGAATAACCCGCGCGCCTGCCTCCAGGCATTTGGCCGCCAACGGAATATCGCCGGTAATCACCACATCGCCCAATTTACAGCGATCCGCGATCCACATATCCGCCACGTCTGGCCCGTCATCGACAACCACCGTTTCCACCAGCGGATGCGGGTTCGGCCTGATGCCGCCGTTAGAGACAACAAACACTTTCACGTTGTGGCGGTCGGCCACGCGCAGGGTCTCTTCCTTAACGGGGCAGGCGTCGGCGTCGATAAAAATGCTGGTCACTTTTTCGCCTTTTGTGGCTTCACTTTGTATTCTTCTGGGATCGGCATGCGGTTAAACGCATCCAGCCCAGCGATTTTATAAGCCTCTGCAAGTGTTGGATAATTAAAGGTATTTTCGATAAAGTAATCGACGGTTCCCTTCAAATTCAGCACCGCCTGCGCAATATGGATCAGCTCTGTCGCGCCTTCGCCCATGATTTGCACACCCAGCAAACGGCGGGTTTTTAAGGACACCAACATTTTCAGCATGCCGTTTTCGATTCCCATGATATGCCCGCGCGAGGTTTCAGCAAATCGCGCAACGCCAATTTCATAGGGGATATCTCGACCCTGAATTTCTTCCTCGGACATGCCACAGGTCGACATTTCTGGAACCGAATAAATACCATATGGGAACCACGGCGATTGCGGTAAAGTTGGCGTATCAAGCGCATGGCACGCGGCCACTCGACCCTGTTGCAACGACGTGGAGGCAAGCGACGGAAAGCCAATTACATCCCCTGCCGCATAGATGTTTTTCACGTTGGTTTGATAGGTTTTGTGATCGACATCAATACGCCCACGATGGTCCGTTTCAATGCCAACGGCATCCAAATTCAAGGCTTCTGTCGCACCCATACGACCGGCGGCAAACAGCAGCATTTCGGCGCGAACATGCCGCCCGTTTTCCATGGATATCTCGACACAATCTTCTTTGTCTTCAACCAGTTCCACCTTGGAGCCCAACCGCAGATCAATCCCCATTTCGCGGATTTGCTGGGTGAATTCCGCGATCAGTGTTTTGTCGATAAAATCAAGGAAACTGTTGCGCGGTTCAACCAACGTAACTCGCACATCAAGGGAGGCCATAATCGTTGCGTATTCCACCCCGATCACGCCCGCACCCACAACAATCAGGCTGCGCGGGATGCTCGGTAATTCCAGTAAACCGTCGCTGTCAAAAATGGTTGTGCCGTTGAAAGGCACGTAATCTGGCCGAAATGGCCGTGTCCCCGTAGCAATCAGAAACGCATCAGATTCGATGACACACGTCTCGCCATCAATGGCCGTAACTTCGATAGAGTTCTTGTCGACAAACCGCGCCGATCCTTGCATCATTTCCACACGATTGCGGGTGAATTGATACTCTAAAACATCAACTTCGTAGTCTAACGTCTTGTGTAAACGCGCCATTAGATCCTTTGATTGAATCTGTTCTTGGGCGCGATAAGACCGCCCATAAAAGCTGCGCTCACGCCAACCAGACAGGTTCAACGCGGTTTCGCGCAGGGTCTTGGACGGGATCGTTCCAGTATGAACAGACACCCCGCCAACCCGCAAATTACGTTCCACGATCAAAACTTTGCGGTGCAATTTCGCCGCCTGTATCGCCGCAGATTTACCCGCAGGGCCGGACCCAATAACAACCAAATCAAAGCGGCTCATGGGTTAAACCCCATACAGCGCATCGGCGTGAAACGCGATGTGATCTTCCATAAATGACGCCACAAAGAAATAGCTGTGATCATAACCTGCCTGCATGCGAAACGTGCCTTGTTGCCGTTTTGCTGCCATCGCTTCCGACAATGCTTCTGGCTTCAGCAAATCGAGGAACTGATCGTCCGCGCCCTGATCCACCAAAATATGACCAGGATGGCCGAATTCACGCATCATCAGGGTCGCATCATGAATCGCCCATTTGCTCTCATCATCGCCCAGATACGCGGTCAACTGTTTGCGGCCCCAATCCGCAGATGTCGGATGCGCAATCGGTGCAAAGGCAGAGGCCGAAACATACTGATCGGGACGCGCCATCGCCAAGGTCAAGGCACCGTGCCCCCCCATCGAATGCCCCGTAATCGCCTGCGCTTCCTCGATCAACGGAAACTCTTTGAACAGCAACTCTGGCAATTCATCCGCGATATAGCTGAGCATCTGGTAATTCGGCGCCCACGGATCCTGCGTCGCATCCACATAAAATCCAGCACCCATGCCCAGATCATACGCCTCATCATCCGCAACCCCGTCACCGCGCGGCGAGGTATCGGGAAACACAACCGCAACGCACTGTTCGGCAGCCCAGCGTTGTGCGCCCGCCTTTGTCATCGCATTTTCATGCGTGCACGTCAGCCCAGACAGATACCAAACCACCGGCACATCCTGCACTTCGGCCAACGGAGGCAGGTACACCCCAAACGTCATATCACAGGCGCAGACCTCTGATTTATGGGTGTAAACACCTTGAACGCCCTCAAAGCAGCGATTTTCAGCAACAGTTTCCATGATCGACCTCTTTTAAATTCTTCGAACAGCCGTACCGCACAGCGGCTATGCGCTCAACCTCTTACCCGCCAAGAATCCAGCCCAAAACGACCGTTAGGCTCACAACACTGGCAACCGTGGATATCAAAATCGCCGAAGACACCCGCGCAGGGGCCACGCCGTAATGCTGCGCGATGATGTAAATATTGCCCGCAATTGGCATCGCAGCCGTGGCAATCATCACGCCCGCCGCGAATGGTTCAACGTCAAACACCCACACCGCAAAGAACGCAACAACGGCTGGATGCACGATCAATTTGCCAAAACTCAGCCAAACCGCAGTGCCAAATCGCTCTGCTGATTTCCCCGCCAACGATGCACCGATTGCAAACAACGCACAGGGCGTCGCGGCTGATCCCAAAATGCGCAGAAAATCATCGGCGGCGCGTGGCATTTCGATCCCCAGATAGGACCACGTCAAACCCAGCGCCATCGACATAACCATCGGGTTCTTCAGCAACCCCAAACCGATTTGCCCCAGCGCGCTCAAAGAAACCGATCCCTGCCGATCCGCCGTGATGAAAACCACCGCCAGCGATCCAAACACGATCAGATCAATCACCAACACAAACATCGCAGGGGCCGCCGCAACGTCGCCCATCAAGCTGATCAACAACGGCAGCGCCAGAAATCCGTTATTGCCGATAATCGCACATTGCCCTTCAATTGCCGCCTCGGACCAGCCCTTTCGCAAGGCCAGCGCCACGCCCATGAAAATGGCATAAACCGTCAGGCAGGCCAGCAGATACGCCAGCCCGAAATTCAGATCGAACACCTCGTTCAGCGCAAGCGAACTGGAAAATCGAAACAGCATCGCGCTCAGTGCAAAAAAGAACACGAATTTCGTAAGGTAAGCCGTGGCCTCTGGCCCAAAAAACCCCGTTGCGGCCGCACCAAACCCGATCGCGATCAACAGGAAAAACGGCAAGGCTTGAAGGAAGATTTCAATCATAATCGCAGCCTACAGAACGGTCATAATCTCGGACAGCGGTTTCTTGATTTTGGCAATCTCAGGCACGGTCGCATCATCGCGCGGATGCCCCACCGCGATAATCATCGTGGCCTTTTCGCTTGCGGGTCGGCCACACATTTCCCCCAAAAACTTCATCGGATTTGGCGTGTGTGTCAGGCTAACCAGCCCCGCCGTGTGCAAAGCCGCCAACAGAAATCCCGTTGCGATTCCAACGCTTTCTGGAACGTAGTAATTCTTAAACCGCTCCCCTATATCCGTTACACCGTAGCGCTGCGCAAACACCACAATCAGCCAAGGCGCATCGGTTAAATGCGGCTTGTGCTTATCTGTTCCAATTGGTTCCAGCGCACGCAACCATTCATCCCCCGCACCGCCCGCGTAAAACGTGTCTTCTTCCTCCTCCGCTGCGGCGCGAACCTGCGCCTTTCGCTCGGTATTTTCGATCGCCACAAAATGCCAAGGCTGATGGTTCGCCCCACTTGGCGCAGTCCCCGCCGCCGCGATGCAATCCTCGATAATCCCCAATTCCACAGCCCGATCAGAATAATCACGAACCGTATGCCGTTTGCGCATGAAATTCATAAATTTCATAGCACTAGCCCGCATTTCCTCGTTCTTCAGATCAAACCGATCTGGCAAGGGAAGCGGCGTGAATTCTCGTTTTTCGCTGGTAAACATTTTGGATCCTCAATGAAAAAAGCGGCCCACTGGGGGCCGCCTAATAATGCTAATCAGGGGTGGATCAAAACTCCACAACAGCCCGAATGGATTTGCCTTCATGCATCAAATCAAAGCCGTGATTGATGTCTTCCAACTTTAACTTGTGGGTGATCATCGGATCGATTTCGATCTTACCATCCATGTACCAGTCCACGATTTTTGGCACGTCGGTGCGCCCAGATGCGCCGCCAAACGCGGTGCCGCGCCAGCTGCGACCCGTGACCAATTGGAACGGGCGCGTTGCAATTTCTTGCCCCGCACCTGCCACACCAATGATGATGCTCTCGCCCCAGCCTTTATGAGCAGATTCAAGCGCTTGGCGCATGACATTCACGTTACCCGTGGCATCAAATGTGTAATCCGCACCACCGCCTGTCAGCTCCACCAAATGGGCAACGATGTCGCCGTCAACTTTGGATGGGTTCACGAAATCGGTCATGCCAAAATGCCGTGCCATTTCCTCTTTGCCGTCGTTTAGATCAACACCAACAATCTGGTCCGCACCCGCAAGGCGCAGCCCTTGGATCACGTTCAAACCGATACCGCCCAAGCCAAACACAATCCCGGTCGAGCCGATCTCAACCTTGGCCGTATTGATCACCGCGCCGATGCCCGTGGTCACGCCGCAACCAATGTAACAAATCTTATCGAACGGCGCGTCTTTACGCACCTTCGCCAGCGCGATTTCAGGCACAACGGTGTGGTTCGCAAAGGTGGAACAGCCCATGTAATGGTGGATCGGCGTGCCATCCAGCATCGAAAAACGGGTCGAGCCATCGGGCAGCAAACCCGCACCCTGCGTGACACGGATTTTCTGGCAAAGGTTGGTTTTCGGGTTCAAACAATAATCGCACTCGCGGCATTCGGGGGTATAAAGCGGGATCACGTGATCGCCCACTTCGAGCGAGGTAACACCTTCGCCCACTTCCATCACAATACCAGCACCCTCATGGCCTAGGATTGCTGGAAAAATGCCCTCAGGATCATCGCCAGAACGGGTAAACTCATCCGTATGACACAGGCCAGTCGCCTTGATTTCGACCAAAACCTCTCCAGCCTCCGGGCCTTCAAGGTTCACTTCCATAATTTCAAGCGGTTTGCCTGCGGCAACTGCAACGGCGGCGCGGGTTCTCATGCGATTTCTCCAATAAATATCCTCATCTACCCTGCAAAAAAACAGCGTCTTTGACAAACCTTTTTCAACAAAAAGGCGCAGAAAGCTGGGGGGCATAGGACTTTGTTAACCATTCTTAAGCATGGTCATTCGTATGAAGCTCTTCGCGATACTTATCCTATTTTTATCCTGTCTGGCCAATGTCGCCGCGGCAAAGCCGATTACTCTTTTTGGCCGCAGCTTTGATAAATCCGTCGCGATCTGCGGGTCTTTCATCATCCCGCCTGGCCCAACAGAACGCGCGGGCGAAAATGCGAAGCTGGAATTTTACCTAAAACCCAGCATCACGCTGCACAAATTCTCGGATAAAACCTCGCTCGTCGGCTATTCAATTTTTGCCCTTCTCCAAGACAGGAAACGGCTCTCGTTCAACAACAAAGCCACCTTCATTCTGGGATTAGAAGTACAACACAAACTGTCAAAATCTGTCCGCCTGTCGTTTGGCGCGCATGTGAAAACAGAATATGAACTGACTACGGGAATAAACCGTGGCCGTGCAATTTTGACCGCAGATTTGAACCTATACAAAACATGGAAGCCAAAATGGATCCAAGCGTGGCTTCCAAACGGTTCAAAAATGGTGCTCAGTGGCTGGTCGAACTATCGGTATCCCGGCTCTTTGCATGCCTCCGAAAAGAACAACGGCCTGCTACAAGGTTCGTTCAAAATCGCAGTTTCCAGACCTTTGGGCAAAACCAAACTCGCCCTCGCGCCGTTTGTCTCGCTCAAGGCCAAAGCAGATCACAAAGGGCGCAGTTTTAACAACATCGTTGAACCGGCGCTGGGCATTGATCTAAAGATTCCGTTCAAAAATGGCGGTGATATTTCTGTGGAGCAAAATCTGTTTACCAATGGCGGCATGCATCTGGTACGGATGAAACTGCAATCCTCGGGTATGTTTCATGGTATAAAAGGTTCTAAAATTGCCATAAAACCGCACTATGTGGTGGTTTTTTCATAAAATGTACAGTTTTTGATGACACGGCGCATTTCCTTGATTTTTTCTGCGAAAAGACAGGTAGGGGGTAGCGTGGGCTGTAAAAGCGCAGATTTCGACGTGGTCATTCGCGGTGGCGGCCCTTTGGCTTGTGCCATCGCACGCGACGCGGTTGGCCGCGGTTTACGTGTTCTTTTATCCACATCAGATGATTTTGGCGGCGATATTCGCCAACATATCGTTTCGTGCGGGGTGTCTTTGCTGCCAGATCACCAAAACGCGCCGCTCTAAGAAACCACGGTGATGCAACGCGTTTGCCCGCAAATAAAAACCAGAGGAAACGCGCAGGCGCCCGACAAAGGCATCCGTTTTTTCAAACCCAAAGACGATCCGAGACCCAACTTGCCTTGCGGTTCTATCGCCAATCGGTTTGCTTTGCTGAATGCACGCGATGCCCAAGAACGGGGCGCGCAGCTGTTTTCACAATCCAATCTTGATGTGCAAAAACAATCAGATACGTCGTGGTCTGCAACCCTCACGTCACAGGATGGCGCGCATCTTATATCAGTCTCGGCGCGCGTTTACATCGACACAATGCCAAAACTAGAAGACGCGCGTGTGCGATTTGCGCGCTTAGCGACCTTTAAACGCGCGGCCGATTTTGAAGGATTTGCCAGAAAACGCGGTGATGCGGTGCAATTCGCGTTCGAAGCAGATGGCGATGCCATTGATGTCGGGCTCGTTTCTCCAGTTAAACCAACGGGCCAAGACCTAGTTGATTTCGCCCATAAACACGGCATTCACGGCAAACCAATCTGGGTATCCAAAAGTTTCGCTCCCATTTTTTAACAACCAAAACTGTCCATTTCGCAGGGACCGACCCAATTCGACATTTCGGACACAACACCCTCTGGCTGGCGCAAATTGGCCGAAGACGTCGTTGCCGAAATCGCGCCCTACGCCCAAATGATGGGCAAACGCTGGACAGCTTTCGCAACCCTTCCGGACGGTGATTTTGAACCCTTGCTGCGCGAAACGCTGTTGTCTGAATTGCAGCGGTCACACCCTGGCATTGACACAGGCGCGATGGAGCGGATGTTTTCCAGCTACGGAACCGAATGTCGTGCGATTTTTGGCACCAAAAACGATCTTGGCCAACATTTCGGCGCAGGCTTGTTCGAGGCAGAGGTCAAATGGCTCGTCACAAAAGAGTGGGCCAATTGTGCGAACGATATTTTATGGCGGCGCACGTTGCTCGGGATGCAATTCACCGATGCCCAAACTGCGGGTCTGAACGATTGGATGACGCGGACGCAATAACCCGTTATCCCAAAGCTAGCCTTGAAATGCGTTCGTCAGTCCCTATTTCAAGTTTAAGATAGACACTAAAATTCTTGGGGGGGCAGTCGTGCGCACAATCGCGTTGGCAATTTTATGCGTGTTTTCAAACACTTTCGCTATTGCGCAGATCAAAACGACCGTTAAAAACAATAATTAACAACTCCCCACAGATGACGTTGAAGACAGTTCAAATCGCACCAGTGTTTTAGGTGTCTTTGTGTCTGAACGGGGTGTCTTGAACCTCGGCAATCAAAAAAGTGATGATTTTTCGGAGCTTTCTGGCCTGAAAGGCGTGCGTGACCTGATCCTTGATGGGTCTTCAATTATTGATCTTTGCCCGCTGGCTTCGATGAAAAACGTCGAAATGATAAGCTTGTCTGGAACCAACGTTACCGACCTATCGCCCCTCTCAAAGATCAAATCGCTAAAACATCTGTATATGAACGGCACGCCTGTGACCGATCTGTCCCCGCTGGCAAAAATGACGTGGATCGAAGATATTGGCGCGGATGACACTTTGATTGAGGATATCACCCCGCTCAAGAACTTAAAAAACCTTCGCAGACTTAGTATTCAAGGCACATTGGTTTCTGATGTTAGCCCGTTGAAAAAGCCGACAAAATAAACTGGCTGAACCTTTCCGACAGCCTCGTCAGTGATATCTCCGTCCTTAAACGGTTCGGCGAAATGCACGAACTGTCCCTTGGTGGCACGATGATCCAAGACATCTCGCCGCTGTCCGAATTGTTTGTGATGAAAATTTTGCATCTTGACGGCATTTTTTCCAAGACATCTCACCGCTGAAAAAATTGGATTTATTGGTTGAGCTGAACCTCGGATTGACCTCGATCTCTGACGTATCACTGCTCAGTAAATTGGAAAATCTGTGGTTTCTTGATCTAAGCGCGACAGCCGTCGAAAATATTGCACCGTTGTCAAAGTTGGAAAACCTACGCGAAGTGCGTTTGCTTGGCACATCAGTCAGTGACGTTTCGCCGCTCGATGCGCTCGTTGAAAATGGTTTAAGAATTCGCCGCTAACTGTTTGAAGGCTCGATATTTTCAGAACTGCTCAAGCCGCTTCACATCAGCATCCGAACATTTTCCCCGTCGCAAACATCGTTGTAGTACTTTGATTTGCTTTTTAGCAGCAGGTTGCCCGATGCCATAATCACAAGGCCCGATGCTTAGAACATCACCTTTTGGAGTTTTTTCGAAAAAGAGTATGCTGTCGGCCTCACTGCCATCAGGAAATCCACCGCACCAAGATGCCGCGCAAACCGCATTCACCCTAAGGTCAAACGTCCGTGGTTCTGTCAAATTTGACGTCCCTAAAAACTGCCCCGTCGCCACTGCTTTTGCAGTGCGTTCGCGCCCTTCGCGGTACTTGGGAATGCGCCCAACCATTTTCACTTTGCCAACAAAAATCCGATAGATTTCTTTTTGGCCCTGCCGCCAATTGAAATCGCGCGCAACATTTGGCGGCACACAACTAAGCGCGTGAACCTGCATTCCATGCAGTGAAAAGACCAGAACAGCAGCAAGAAGCCTCATCCCACCGCCTCTTTGAACTCGCGAATGACTCGTTCATAGGTGTACCGTTTAAACGGGACGATTTTGTCCAGCAATTCTGCGGGTTTTATCCAACACCATTCGCGAAATTCTGGTTCTGCAGTTTGGATATTGATCAAGCTGTCGTCGCCCGTAAACCGCAGTAAAAACCATTTCTGTTCTTGGCCGCGATATCGGCCTTTCCACAGTTTTGGCACCAGCGCGTGGGGCAGATCGTACGGGATCCAGTCGTCCGTTTGTGCAACAACTTCAACGGCACTTGCTGGGATTCCTGTTTCCTCTTCCAGCTCGCGCAAGGCGGCATCGTGGGGGGCTTCGCCCTTTTCCACGCCGCCCTGTGGCATCTGCCACGCATCGCCATAATTATCGAGCCGTTGCCCAGCAAACACGTTGCCAGCAGCGTTGCACACCATCAGCCCAACGCAAGGGCGATAGGGGAGTGCCGCGATATCTTCAGGTGTCATCAGTTTGCTTGTCCCAGAACGGCCAGACCCTTGAGCACATCCAAAGCATACGCCAACTGCGCGTCATCGTTGCGCAATTCAGCCGCTTTTTTGGCGTCTGTACGTTCCTTTTCCAACTGCGCGCGCTGGTCTTCGGTCAGGCTGTCGTTTGACAAAGAACCGCGCAAATCAGCCTCAAAGCGTTGTTGACGCGCATCTTCTTCTGCGGCCACTTCGATCTTAGGGCGCTGTTCTACCAGAATGTCAGGCGACACGCCCAACGCTTGGATTGAACGACCAGATGGCGTGTAATACCGCGCCGTGGTTAAGCGCATCGCGCCGTCACCTTGCAGTGGCATGATTGTTTGAACAGACCCTTTACCGAACGATCGTGTCCCGATGATCACCGCACGACGATGGTCTTGCAACGCACCCGCAACAATTTCCGAAGCAGAGGCAGAGCCGCCGTTAATCAGAACCACAATCGGTTTGCCCTGCGCCATATCACCCGGCTGTGCATTCACGCGGTCACTGTCTTGTGGGCCACGGCCACGGGTTGAAACGATCTCGCCTTTTTCCAAAAACGCATCGCTGACCGCGATCGCTTGGTTCAGCAATCCACCTGGGTTGTTGCGCAGATCAATAACAAAACCTGTAACCTTGTCGATGCCGCCAGCCTCTTCAACATTGGCCTTCAACTCGGATTCCAGATTTACCAATGTCTGATCCGAAAACGTGGTGATCCGCAAGACAACAATGTCGCCTTCCACCCGTCCACGGGATGCTTTTACCTTAATCTTGTCACGTACAATCGTGATGTCGAACGGCTCATCTGTGCCTTCGCGCACAATCGTGATCACAATCTTGGACCCGATCTCGCCGCGCATCAATTCAACCGCATCATCCAGCGACATTCCCAGCGTGGTTTCGCCGTCCACTTGCGTGATGAAATCACCCGCCTCAACGCCCGCCTCATCCGCAGGGGTATCGTCAATCGGGCTCACAACCTTAACAAAGCCGTTTTCCTGCGTGACCTCGATCCCCAATCCGCCGAACTCTCCGCGTGTTTGAATTTGCATGCTGTCGAAATCTTCGGGTGGCAAATACGATGAATGCGGATCAAGCGACGTCAGCATGCCGTTAATCGCAGAACGGATCAACTCTTCCTCGTCTACCTCTTCCACATACGCAGACCGGATGCGTTCAAAAATATCGCCAAACAAATCCAACTGCTCGTAGGTGGATTTTGTCTTCGCAGCTTCTTGCGCAATCAGCGGGCCGGTCAACTGTGTCGTCAAAACCATTCCAGCAATCGTTCCGCCAATAGCGGCCAGTGCAAGTCTCTTCATCAATCCATCCTAACTATCGTTAACAGCAAACCAGACACTTGGGTCCACAGGCTTGCCTTCATATCTCAGCTCTATATAGAGCGTTTCTTGCGCTAAAGCGCTACCGCCATCTGACGCTTCGACCAAAAATTCCTGCGCGCTAGCGGGATTACCGCCCAACAAACCCACAGGTGCAGTCTGATCCACAATCTGTCCAATTTCACCGTACACTTGATCTAACCTGGCAATCACCAGAAAATAGCCTGGTTGCGGCTCAAGAATTATCACGTTTCCGTAATCCAAAAATGCCCCGGCATAGCGAATTGTCGATGCAGCAGGGGCAGTTACCAGCGCGAGCGGACGCGCGGCGATCACCAATCCGGGCCGTTTCAAACCCTCCGCGTCCACCTCGTTAAAGCCACGTAAAACTTTGCCATCCACAGGTAATCGCAACGTGCCGCGCATCTTATCAAAATCAATCGCCTTGGCCGCTGTGGGTTCAGGGGGCAACACACCGATACTGCCCGCAAACATTTCCAGCGATGTCGCACTATCCGCAAGGATCTGCGTTTTCATAGGATCATCGCTCACACGGCGCGGCAAATCCGTACGATCGGCAATCGCTTGGCTTAACGAAACACGCGCTTCTTGCACGCCCGCCAAACCCAACCGCAGCTGTTCCTCGGCATTTGTTTGAATCCGCCGCAGCTCACTTAATTCTTCTAACTGGGATCGCAATTCTTCGGCTTGGCGTTGCAATGACGGCGTAATTTCCGACATCATCATGCCAGATCGCGCCGTACCAACTGGCCCCGTCGGATGGATCAACAGCATCGGCGTTATCGCCCGTTCCAAGGTCTGCAAAATCCCGAGCAAACGGCTCAACTGATCGCGACGGCTCTCAAACTCAAGGCGAATAACCCGCTCACGAATGGTCGCCCTGCGCAACACATCACGCATCGCACTCAGCCCGTTTTCATAGGCACGAACGGTTTCGCTCAACGCCTTTACACGATCGCGCGCACTGCTGGCGCTGTTCAAACCATTGGTGGCTAGGGTCAACGCCTCGGCCGCCAATTGTGCCTCTAGCACAACATCGCCCTTGGCTATCACGGGCTCACTCCACAGCGTCACTGCCAAAAAGGCCGCTATAATTTTGCGTTTGGCGCTCATGTTTGAATCAAACTTTTGCCTGTCATTTCTTTTGGTAAATCCAGCCCCATCAACCCCAATAAACTTGGTGCCAAATCAGCCAAACGCCCATTTTCGCGCAGCTTCGCACCCCTTGGCCCACCGATCAAGACCACAGGCACGGGATTAACAGTATGCGCGGTATGCGGCCCGCCCGTTTCGGGATCAATCATGGTTTCACAATTGCCGTGATCCGCACAGATAATCATCGCACCAACCGCCGCGATTAACGCCGTTTCAACCTGCCCAAGCCCGATATCCACCGATGCACAGGCCGCCTTGGCCGCCTCCAGATCGCCAGTATGCCCAACCATATCTGGGTTGGCATAATTCACGACGATCAAATCATATTTGCCCGAACCAATCGCCCCTACCAAATTCTCGGTCACTTTGGCAGACGACATTTCAGGCTGCAAATCATAGCTCGCAACCTTTGGGCTCGGCGCCAAATATCGATCCTCACCAGTGGCAGGAATCTCGACACCCCCGTTCAGGAAAAACGTCACATGCGGATACTTCTCGGTCTCGGCAATCCGAAATTGCGACAATCCCTTTTGCGCAACCCAAGACCCAAGCGTGTTTATGATGTTTTCCTCAGGGAAAATCACATCGCAATATTCAGAATGCGCGGTCGAATATTGCGTAAACCCGCTGATCAACGCCAGCTGTGGCCGGGCGCCCGTTTCAAACGCATCAAACGTAGGATCACCAATCGCCGCCAAAATCTCGCGGGCGCGATCCGCGCGGAAATTCAAACAGACCAAACTGTCACCCTCCGCCATGCCCGCATAATCACCAATCACCGACGGCAGAAAAAACTCGTCCGACGTGTCATTGGCATAGTTTCCCGAAATAACCTGCGCCGCTGAAACCGCGCCAACACCGTCGCCCTTGACCATCGCGAGAAACGCTTGCGAAACCCGCTCCCACCGATTGTCGCGATCCATCGCGTAATACCGCCCTGAAACGGTCGCGATAAATGCACCATCACGCATCGCGGATTGCAGCTTTTGCAAATACGTCTCAACCGATTTTGGCGCAACATCGCGCCCGTCGGTAAACAGATGCAGCGCAACACGCCGCTCCGCATCAACCAACAAATTCATCATCGCAATCATGTGGTCGATGTGACTGTGAACACCGCCATCCGACAGCACGCCGCACAGATGCACCGTACCTTTGCCCGTTTCAATAATACGGCGAACAGCGGGTTGCGCGCCCAGCTCACCACGCGCGATCACACCGTTGATATTCGCAAGGTCCATTTCAACCACACGACCTGCGCCAATATTCATATGTCCAACTTCGGAATTTCCCATCTGTCCGATAGGTAGCCCAACATCTGGGCCAAATGTTGTCAGTGTGGAATTTGGGCAATCTTGCATCATGCGATCAAAGTTCGGCGTATCCGCCTGCGCCACCGCATTGCCCTCAATCTCGACACGCAAACCCCAGCCATCCAGAATGCACAAAACAACGGGTTTTGGAATGGTCATCGGCCTGCCTCTGCATTATCTGCTTTTTTGCTCTGATATCTGTCACAGACCTTAAGCACAAGTTAATGGCCTTCGAAAAAGGTTAACGCGTTTTTGGCAAAAGTTAATTTTTGGCCCGAAAAAAAGTACCATACACATGCCATACGCTTTGCATACCGTTTGCATACGCTTTGCGGACATTTTATTTTTGATTTTCCAGCTGAATTTTAGGTGGCGTTAACCGTGGTTAATGCGCTCAAACACGGTGGTAAGGCGCATTCCCAAGGATGCTCGCCGCGCGGTATAATTGCTCGCTCAACATCACCCGCGCCAGCATGTGCGGCCAGACCATTTTACCAAAAGACAGCGCAAAATCAGCTTCTTGGCGCAGGGCAGGGTCCAACCCATCCGCGCCGCCAATCAGAATCGCCAAATCCTGAACACCAGTATCACGCCAGCCACTGATTTTTTGTGAAAAATCAATAGAACTCAACTGTTTACCGCGTTCATCCATGATCATCGTCACGGCCCCTTTGGGGATCGCCTTGCGCAGCAAATCCGCCTCAGCAGCCATGCCACCACCGCGTTTATCCTCGACCTCAATCACAGAAACAGGCCCCAGCCCAAGGCCACGACCCGTTTTTTCATAGCGATCAAGATAATCAGAGATCAACTCCAGCTCTGGCCCCTTACGGAGCCGACCACACGCGATAATATGCAAAGACAGCAAAGCGTTATTCCTGTGGTTCAGGAACCTGCTGCCACATCTTTTCAAGCTGATAGAATTCGCGCACTTCTGGGCGGAAAATGTGAACAATCACATCGCCAGCATCCAAAAGAACCCAGTCGCCGGCTTGCTTGCCTTCGATTCGGGATTGCACTTCCATCACTTGCTTCAATTTGTCGGCAATTTTCTCTGCCAAAGCAACAACTTGGCGCGTAGAACGCCCCGATGCCACAACCATGTGATCCGCCATCGAGGACTTATCCGCCAAATCCAGCGTTACAATGTCTTCGGCTTTTTCACTTTGAAGGGTGTTTAAAATAAGGTCTAGCATCGACATGCTAGGAATGTTTGCTTCTATATCAGCCACTTGGGCACTAACACGTTCGATCAGAACCGTGTCCTCCAGAAAGGCGCCACTCTTCCTCGGGCGCTGAGATTGTCGCTAGATATCAGAGCGACCGAGCGGCCTCAAGCATCAACAGCGGGTAGCCGTTATGCGCGCACCAGTTTTTCGTAATCTTCGGAAATTGTCCGCGCCATTTCACCGACTTCAAACGTGTAATCGCCGATCTGTCCAACGGGCGTCACTTCCGCCGCTGTCCCCGTCAACCAGCACTGTTCAAAACCTTCGAGTTCGTCTGGCATAATGTGGCGTTCTACCACTTCGATTTGCTTGTCTTTCAACATACCAATCACCGTCTGGCGCGTTAGTCCGTTCAAGAAGCAATCTGGCTTGGGTGTATGCACAACTCCTTCTTTTACAAAGAAAATATTCGCACCAGTGGCTTCAGCTACATAGCCGCGATAGTCATACATCATCGCGTCAGAACAGCCTTTTGCCTCGGCTTCATGCTTGGCCATTGTACAGATCATGTACAGGCCAGCGGCCTTGGCAAAACACGGAATTGTTTCTGGCGAAGGGCGTTTCCAGCGGGAAATATCCAGCTTGGCACCCTTCAATTTTGCGTCCCCGTAATAGGCACCCCATTCCCACGTCGCAATCGCCATGCGCACGGGGTTTTTCGCGGATGCAACACCCATGTCATCGCCTGACCCACGCCAGCACAACGCACGAACATAGGCGTCTGTCAGGTTATTTGCCCTTAAAACCGCGTACTTAGCCTCTTCGATCTCATCCACGGAGTAGGGGATCGGGATGTCCAATTCGCGCCCAGAAAACAGCAAACGCTCGGAGTGTTCACGACTTTTGAAGATTTTCCCGTTATAAGCACGTTCACCTTCAAAAACAGAGGACGCATAATGCATCGCATGAGTGAGGAGATGAACGTTCGCCTCTCTCCAGTCTACCAATTGGCCATCCAGCCAGATCAAACCATCGCGATCATCGTATCCACCAGCCATTTTAGTCTCCGCTTAGCTAATATTTTCAATAGTTGCGCAAAACATCCAAAATAAGACATATAATTACACAAAAGTTGAATTTTGCTAACATTCGATTCTTGGAAAGACAACAAGACTGACATAAATTGATCCCCACAGATAAAATTTGTGATCAGGTGAAAATCAGAATGCGCGATCGGTTGCAGCAAGGTGGTGAAAATCTTCTGTTTTTGACAGATGATCAATTGCTTCAGGGGATCGAGCTGCTGTTCTTTGCCTATCGTGGGTTCACTTCTGACCCCGATCGTATTCTTGAAAATCACACCTATGGGCGCGCCCATCACCGCGCTATTCATTTCATCCATCGCAGGCCTGGCACGTCGGTAAATAGCCTGTTGGATATCCTAGGTGTCACAAAACAATCGTTAAATCGCGTGCTACGCCAATTGATCGAAGACGGTTTGGTCGAAAGCAAAATAGGCGAAAAAGATCGCCGAGAACGGCATCTTTTCTTGACGAAGTCTGGTAAAGAACTGGAATCGGAACTGTCCTCTGCACAGCGCAAACGGCTTCGTACTGCGTACAAAGAGGCAGGACCAGATGCGGTTCTAGGGTTCCGTAAAGTGTTGGAAAACATCATGGACACGTCGATGCGCAAGCATGTGAAAAAGCTGGTGAAGGACTAAAGCCCAATGAATGAAGTACTGGCAGACGCACATATCCTAATCGTAGATGACGACGAACGTATCCGTACGTTGTTGCAAAAATTTCTATCGCGAAACGACTTTTGGGTCACTGCGGCACGAGATTCCGCCCATGCGCGCAAATTGTTAGCCGGGCTAGAATTTGATCTGATCGTCATGGATGTGATGATGCCGGGCGAAGATGGCCTCACACTTACACGCTCCTTGCGCGAAAAACTGCAAACGCCGATTTTGTTGCTAACGGCCAAGGGCGAAACCAATGAGCGGATACTTGGCTTAGAAGCAGGGGCAGACGATTATCTTTCTAAACCGTTTGAGCCGAAAGAACTGGTTTTGCGGATCAACGCTATCCTGCGCCGCGTTCCCGTTGAACAAACGATTGTGGAACCGCCAAAGACTATGCAGCTGGGTGGTGTGCGCTATGATGTGACGCGCGGTGAGCTTTGGGCAGGCGAAGACCTCGTGCGCCTGACAGCCACCGAAAGTGTGCTGATGCGAATTTTCTCAACGACGCCACATTCACCGATAAGTCGTGCCAAACTGGTCGAGGATCTGGGTCGCGATACAGGCCAAGCCCAAGAGCGTGCAGTTGATGTGCAAATCACCCGTCTGCGGCGTAAAATAGAAGCTGATCCGAAATCCCCAAGATACCTGCAAACCGTTCGTGGCGCGGGTTACATGCTGGCACCAGAGTAAACCATGACCACTGCTTTTTTGACCCACACCGATTGTTTGAGCCATCTAAATCCAGCGGGCCACCCTGAACAAGTTGCGCGACTTGAATACATCCTAGAGCGCATGAGCCATTCTGAGTTTGATGCCCTTCAACGCCATGATGCGCCAATCGGGACAGATGAAAATATCCTGTCGACCCATCCTATTGCCCACCTAAACGCGATTAAGGCTGCCGTCCCGACACAAGGGTGGACCTCTATTGACGCGGACACATCCGTTTCGCCTGGATCACTAAAAGCGGCCTATCGCGGTGTTGGTGCAAATGTAAAAGCGGTTGATTTGGTGATGTCAGGCGTGGCCACGAACGCATTTTGCGCGACCCGTCCGCCTGGCCATCACGCCGAAACGCAAACTGCGAAGGGGTTTTGTTATTTCGGTAATGTTGTTATCGGCGCGCGCCATGCCCTTGATCATCATGGGTTGGACCGCGTTGCGATAGTGGATTTTGATGTCCATCACGGGAATGGCACGCAGGATTTGGTTTGGAACGACGATCGCATTTTATTCGTTTCCAGCCACCAAATGCCACTGTATCCAGGATCAGGTGCGGCTGATGAAATGGGCGCACATGGCAATGTTTTGAACATCCCACTTGAACCAAGTGCAAATGGGATTGATCTGCGAAACGTGTTTAAACGTGAAATTCTACCTGCCTTAGAAGCACATAAACCTCAGATGATTTTTGTCTCTGCTGGGTTTGATGCACACAAGGCCGACCCTTTGGCGAACCTCAATTTTGTTGAGGAAGACTTTGCATGGGCCACACGTGCGCTTTGTAATTTTGCGGATAAACACTGCGATGGTCGGCTTGTCTCGACTCTTGAAGGTGGATATGATCTGGAAGCCTTGGCCGCTTCCGTTGCGGCGCATGTGACTGTATTAATGGAGCAAAACTGATGGCTGACAAACCCGTATCCGAAATGAATTTTGAGACCGCAATGGCGGAATTGGAAAAGGTCGTGGGCCAGTTGGAAAGCAGCCAAGTGGCGCTGGAAGACAGCATCAAATTATATGATCGCGGCGCAGCATTGAAAAAACACTGCGAGATCAAATTGGCCGAAGCAGAAGAGAAGATCGCGCAAATTACATTGTCCTCTGGGCAACCCGATGGCCTAAAACCGTTCGAAGGTTAATCCAGGTGGTTGATTTTCGCACAAAGCTGTTAACGGTCGCCACAGAAACTGAGCAAACCCTTAGCGTGCTTTTGCTCAGTAATTCTAACAATCCCATCACAGATCCAATGCGCCATGCCGTGCTGAACGGTGGCAAACGCTTGCGGGCGTTTTTGGCTGTAGAAAGTGGAGCGCTTTACGATGTTGATCGGGCGCAAGCCTTGCGCACAGCAGCGGCGATTGAATGCATGCACGCCTATTCACTGGTACACGATGATCTGCCTTGCATGGACGATGACGATCTGCGCCGTGGCAAACCAACCGTTCACATCAAATGGGATGAGGCGACTGCCGTGTTGGCCGGCGATGCCTTGCAAACTTTGGCGTTTGAAATTCTCGCTGATATCAAGACGTCGCCGAACGCCGAGGTGCGTGTTTCCTTGATACAAAGCCTTGCACAGGCGTCGGGAGCGTTTGGGATGGTCTTGGGGCAAATGCTGGATATTGCCGCTGAAACTGCGCCAGAACCGCTTAAGCTGGATGAAATCACGCATTTGCAAGCTAAGAAGACGGGCGCATTGATACAGTGGTCTGCCCATTCAGGTGCGATTTTGGCCCAAGATGCAGGTCAGGAATTACTAGATTATTCCAAAGCTGTTGGCCTTGCGTTCCAAATCCAAGATGATGTGCTAGATGTGCTTGGGGATGCGAAAGTCGCTGGCAAACGGTTGCAAAAGGACGCGGAGGCGGGGAAAGCGACCTTTGTTTCCCTGTTAGGTCTTGAACAGTCTCAGAAAAAGGCCACCTCTTTGGTAGAAAATGCGTGTGACGCGCTGGGCCGATTTGGTGACAAAGCAACGGCACTGCGGCAAGTCGCGCACTACATTGTGAATCGTGATTTGTGATTTAAAGGATCCGAAAAGGAAATTCCTATGAACGATCGCCCTGTGACACCTTTGTTGGACAAAGTAAAAAGTCCCGAAGACATGAAACAGTTTTCAGACGCGCAGCTGCGCCAAGTGGCAGATGAGCTGCGGAGTGAAACCATTTCAGTTGTTTCGGAAACGGGTGGGCATCTGGGTGCTGGGCTGGGTGTGGTCGAACTTACGACTGCGATCCATGCAGTGTTTGATGCGCCAAAGGATCGTCTAATTTGGGATGTGGGCCACCAGTGTTATCCCCATAAAATTCTGACTGGTCGCCGTGATCGTATCCGCACCTTGCGCCAAGCAGATGGGCTTTCAGGGTTTACCAAACGTTC
>JASJIO010000138.1:0-23591 GCA_037625035.1 Amylibacter sp. | reverse complement strand
AGCGACGACAAGGACGCGGATGGCCTCATTTCCTTGCTGACGCCCGTGCTAAAAGGCTTCCTCACGGACAAAGGCTACGACATGACTGTCCAAGCCCAACAAGTATACGGCGGCCACGGCTACATCGAGGAATGGGGCATGTCCCAATTCACCCGCGATGCCCGTATAGCCATGATCTATGAAGGCGCAAACGGCGTCCAAGCCCTTGATCTGGTGGGTCGTAAATTGGCCCAAGACGGCGGCAAACACGTCATGGCATTCTTTGATCTGGTGAAAGACTTCATCATTGAAAACAAAGACGATGAAGCCCTCGATGATTTCATCGAGCCGTTGAAAAACGCCTTCAAGGATCTGCAAGCCGCGTCGATGTATTTCATGCAGAACGGTATGAAAAACCCGAACCACGCGCTCGCTGGCTCCAACGATTTCATGCACATGTTTGGTCATGTTTGCATGGGCTTAATGTGGGCACGTATGGCCAAGGCGGCAACCACCACGCTCGCTGGTGGCACCGATGATCCAGATTTCTACACCAACAAACTGATCACAGGGCGCTACTATATGGCGCGTCAATTGCCCGCCACAGGCATGCACCTCGCGCGCATCCAATCTGGCGCAGACACTGTTATGGGTCTGAGCGCGGAGGCGTTCTAATCCAAAAGCGCTCGCAGACGCGTTTTAAACACCTTCGGGGCGGCGCATCAGCCGCCCCAAACTGAATTCTAAGGGAGCCGCCACATGACCATTCCAGATCTAAAATCCGCGTGGATGACCGACGAGCACAAAATGCTCGAAGAGATGACAACAAACTTCATCACCACCGAATGGGCGCCAAAATTCGAAAAATGGCGCAAACAGGGTGAAATGGATCGAGATACTTGGGCGCAAGCGGGCGAACTCGGCCTTCTGTGTCCCTCCATCCCAGAAGAATACGGCGGCGTTGGCGGTGATTTCGGTCACGAAGCAGCGATCCTGATGGCAGGCTCCCGCCTAAACCTCGCATCTTGGGGCCACGGCATTCACTCGGGCATCGTGTCCCACTACATCCTTAAATGCGGCACCGAAGATCAGAAAAAACGTCTGTTGCCGAAAATGATTTCTGGCGAACTTGTTGGCGCGCTCGCCATGTCCGAACCCGCCGCTGGATCAGACGTGCAAGGCATCAAAACCCGCGCAGTAAAAGACGGCAACAATTACAAAATGTCAGGCTCTAAAACCTTCATCACCAACGGCCAACACGCCAACCTGATCCTTGTCGCTGCCAAAACCGACCCAAGCCTCGGATCAAAAGGAACCTCCCTGATGATCCTAGAAACCGACGGCGCAGACGGTTTCACACGTGGTCGCAACCTCGATAAAATTGGCATGAAAGCCGCCGACACATCCGAATTATTCTTCGACAACGTGGAAATTCCGCCTGAAAACCTGCTCGGCGGCGAAGAAGGCCGTGGCTTTTACCAAATGATGCAACAACTGCCCCAAGAACGCCTCATCATCGGCTGCGGTGCCGTCGGCGCAATGGAAGGCGCTGTCGCAACGACCGTAGAATACTGCAAAGAACGCCACGCGTTTGGCAAAGCCATCATTGAATTCCAAAACACCAAATTCAAACTGGTGGAATGTACCACGAAAACACAAGTCGCGCGCGCCTACCTCGACACCTGCATCGCCGCACACCTACGCGGTGAACTGACGGTCGAACAAGCCGCAATGTCCAAATACTGGCTCACCGACACGCAAGGCGAAGTGCTCGACGAATGCTTGCAACTGCACGGCGGCTACGGCTTCATGATGGAATACGCCATCGGCGAAATGTGGACCGACGCACGCGTTCAACGCATCTACGGCGGAACAAACGAAATCATGAAAGAGCTGGCAGGCCGCTCACTCTAAGGGAGAATATTACCATGGCTGACTATAAACTTTATTGCTTCGGCGAAAGCGGCAACTCTTACAAAGCCGCGCTTCCTCTCTCCCTCTCGGGTCTTGATTGGGAAGCCGTGTACGTTGATTTTTTCAACGGCGAAGGCCACACCGCTGAATACCGTGCCAACGTAAACGCATTTGGCGAAGCACCCGCATTGATCCACGGCGACGAAAAAATCGCGCAATCAGGCGTCATGCAATCCTACATCACCAAAAAGTCCGGCAAATTTGGCGGCGTAACAGATGCCGAAAAACGCCAAGTGCAGGCATGGGTCCTTTGGGACAACCACAAACTGTCTTCTATGGCAGGCCTCACACGGTTCCTCATGAACTTCTTACCTGCAGATAAACGCCCCGCCGAAGTCATCGCCTTTAACCAAGGCAGATTGGCAGCCGCCTACAAAACGCTCGACGCCGCCCTTGAAGGGCGCGATTGGCTTGTGGGCGACGGCGTTACCAACGCCGATTTCTCGTGCTGCGGCTATCTCTACTATCCAGAACCTTTCGGTTTTGTCCGCTCAGACCACGCCAACATCGACCGCTGGCTCTCCAACATCGAAGGCTTGGACGGCTACAAAGCCCCCTACGATCTGATGCCCGGCTCACCAGCCGACCGCGCCTAATTCAAACACACACACTCGACGTCCAAAAGGATCAAACACATGCCACATGATGCATACATCTACGACACAACCCGCACCCCACGCGGTAAAGGCAAAAAAGACGGCTCCCTGCACGAAGTTTCCGCCGTTCGCCTGTCCGCCGAGGTTCTGAACAACCTACAAGCCCGCACAGGGTTCGATTCCAAAGACGTTGACGATGTAATTTGGGGCAACGTTACCCAAGTTGGCGAACAAGGCGGCTGTTTGGCCCGTTCCGCAGTGCTGTATTCCGACCTAGATGAATCCGTGGCTGGCGTTTCCGTCAACCGCTTCTGCGCATCTGGCCTAGAAGCCGTGAACATGGCCGCTGGTCAAGTTATGGGCGGCCAAGGCAACGCCTATATCGCTGGCGGTGTTGAATCTATGTCGCGCGTTCCAATGGGATCAGATGGCGGCGCAATCGCCGTTGATCCAACACTCGCGATGAAAGCCTACTTTGTACCACAAGGCATTTCATCCGACATTATCGCCACCAAATACGGCTTCACCCGCGACATGTGCGATGAATACGCGGTTGAATCCCAACGCCGTGCAGCCCTGTCTCAAAAAGAAGGCCGCTTTGATAAATCCGTCTTTGGTCTGAACGATCAAAACGGCATCGAGATCCTCAGCCATGATGAAATGGTGCGCGGCGAAACCAACATGCAAACGCTTGGGTCCCTAAACCCATCGTTCAAAGCCCAAGGCGAAGTGATGCCAGGCTTTGATGCAATCGCATTGCTGAAATACCCAGAGCTGGAGAAGATCAACCACGTCCACCACGCTGGTAACTCCTCTGCGCTTGCAGACGGGGCAGCGGCCATCCTGATCGGCAACAAAGAGTTTGGCGAAAAGAACGGCCTCACACCACGTGCACGCATCCGCGCCACGGCAAAAATCGGTACCGATCCGACCATCATGCTGACGGGTCCAGTGCCTGTGACGGAACGCGTTTTGGAGCGCAATGGCATGAACATCGGCGACATTGACCTGTTCGAAGTGAACGAGGCTTTCGCCTCTGTGGTTCTGCGTTTCCAACACTATTTCAACGTCGATCACGACAAGCTGAACGTGAACGGCGGCGCAATCGCAATGGGCCACCCGCTCGGCGCAACAGGCGCTGTGATCTTGGGCACATTGCTCGATGAAATGGAACGCTCCGACAAAGAAACTGGCCTTGCAACGCTTTGCATCGGCTCGGGCATGGGTGCGGCAACAATCCTAGAGCGCGTGTAACCACATGTCTCGCCACCCTCTTGTTGATATTCTTGACCATCTGAAATCGGACACCCGTTTCGATTTCACCTTGGTCGAGGAATACGAGGGAAAATTGATGCGGCTCAAATGCCCGACCCCCAATATCTGGGTCATGGTGGCACCTGAAAACGGATCAATGGTGGATCGCTGGGCGCTGGATGGCGGGGCTACTTTCGTGAAATACACGGACGACGACCTCGCCAAAGGACCAGAACACAACGCCAAAGCTCTCCTCGCTTTGGCGCAAACAGAACAAGACAAGAAACAACCCGCAGCGAACGAACCTAACGAACAACAACGCCGCCTAAAAGGCATCAGAGAAAACAGTCCAAGCTATCAAGCATCTGTAAAAAATCGCTTAGAAGGACGTAAATGAACCTCGTAAAGCAAAAGATCGCTTTTCAACAGCACATCGACCAATTGGCCGTGGCCATGGTGACCCGTGATAAGGGCCGCCATGGAACACGCACTGTGTTGCTATTTACATTATTTTTTGGCGATGAAATCTCGATCTTCAACAGCGCTGCGGAATTTGACGCACGGATTGGAAAATTCGCCCAGCGTCTGCGTGCAGCTGGCATGATTGATCTGCGCGGCAGGGTTCTGGATTGCGTTCAAGACGACACGAACCGGTTCCATTGCAAGGTGGAATGGATCATTGAAACACGCCTATCTGGCTGGTTTCCGACCTGCATGGGTTATCACTACATGACCGATCCCGGGGATAATTTTAAGGTCCACATGGTCGCCTACGAAGATCAACCCAATCCACTGGCCTTTGATTGGGTCACCGCCCAAAAACTGTTTGAAGCGGCCCATTCGCCTTTTGATTTGGTGAAAAAAAATCCGTCGTTAGATTTACACAAATTTGGCACTTTGGTGCAGGATGTCGTCAACGCCATCCCCCACAAAGTCGAAACCGCGATCAGCGAAACGCAGGCCAAACACTATGTTCTGCCGCTGACGGTGTTTTTCGAAAAACAGATCAGCGTCTTTGAAAACAAAGACATGCTGAACGCAAATCGGGCAAACATTTCGGCCCGATTTAAGGCGATTGGCATCACCAGTATTCAGCGCCACATTACCCATGTTGAAATCCAAGATGACAACAGGTTCACGGCCCAAGGGCACTGGGAATTCATAACCACGCTTGGCCAAAGAAAGTACCTAGCAGACGGGTGTTTTCACGAACAAATCCCGGCCCTGATTTCAAAATCGACATTGTCCATATGAACAATCTTGAATTTTCCGACATGTTCAAATGGACGGGCGCAATCGCGCAAACACCTAAAATCGAGCCCGCACTCCCCCAATCAACGATCACCCCGTTGCGCCGCCAAGGTTTTGGCAAGATCGATTTATCAAAAATCGAAACCCGCAGCGGAACTGTGTACCCCGCGCCCCACGATAAAGAAGTTAAAGGGCGGACATCCCAATCCGTAGGAGAGGCAGGCGGCATCACACAGTTTGGCGCGAACATCGTCACGTTGGAACCAAACGCCAAATCGTCGATCCGTCTCTGGCACGAAAACCAAGACGAATTTGCTTATGTTGTGTCAGGCGAGCTGGTCTTGTTTGACAACAACGGCGAAACCCCGATGCGGGTTGGCGATAGCGCGACCTTCCACGCAAATGTGAAAAACGCCCATTGCTTTATCAACCGCTCAGACAGCCCTGCACAATTTTTGATTATCTGCTCGAGCGTTGACAGCAAAATCGCCCATTACCCCGACCTAAACATGAAAGCCGAAATAACACGCGGCATCGCAAAATTTCTGCGTGATGATGGGACAGGCACATAAAATGGCAAACCTGAATACACGGCAGTTTTTTAACGCTCAAACCTAACAAAATCGGGCTGCAACTGCCCAAACCTGACCACAGCACCCCTGCAAGAACGCACGAATGAAGTTACTCCAAGAGGATCCTAAAATGACTGATTTTCAATACAAACTCGACGGCGACATCGCCATCATCACATGGGATTGCCCAGACAAATCCATGAACATCATGTCCGAAACGGGCTTTGGTGAACTCGACGCGCACATCGACACGGTGCTTGGCGATGACGCCATCAAAGGCGCGATCATCACCTCTGGCAAAGACACGTTTGCTGCAGGCATGGACCTGACCGTTCTGGCCGAATGGAAAGCAAAAGGCGGCGACAAGCCTGCCCAAACGTTGATGGACGGCGTTATGCAGGGCCACACAGTCATGCGCAAAATCGAACGTGCAGGCATGGATGCAAAAACCAACAAAGGCGGCAAACCTATCGTCGCTGCATTGCCGGGCACAGGCCTTGGCATCGGTTTTGAAATCCCTCTGGCGTGTCATCGCATCTTTGTGGCCAACAACCCCAAGGCCAAAATCGGCCTGCCAGAAATCATGGTTGGCATCTTCCCAGGCGGCGGCGGCACAACACGTCTCGTCCGCAAACTTGGCATCATGAACGCCTCTGGTTTCCTGCTCGAAGGCAAAACTGTTGATCCAGCCAAAGCCAAAGCAGCGGGCCTGATCGACGAAGTTGTTCCAGCAGATGAACTCATTTCCTCTGCAAAAGCATGGATCGAAACCGCAACCGACGCGGACTTGCTGAAACCTTGGGACGCGAAGGGCTATAAAATGCCGGGCGGGGCACCGTACCACCCTGCTGGCTTCATGACCTATGTTGGCGCGACCGCAATGGTTCACGGCAAAACCCACGGCGCATTCCCAGCCGCCAAAGCAATGCTTGCAGCCGTATACGAGGGCGCACTCGTTCCCTTCGATCAAGCCATCCGCATCGAGGCCCGTTGGTTCACCACCATCCTGCTAAACCCGTCGTCGTCCGCGATGATCAGCTCTTTGTTCATCAACAAAGGTGCGTTGGAAAAAGGCGCAGTTCGCCCCAAAGGCGTTGCGGATCAATCCGTGAAAAAGGTCGGCATCCTTGGCGCTGGCATGATGGGCGCAGGCATCGCGCTGGTCTCCGCACTTGCTGGTATCGAAGTAGTCCTGATTGATCGCGACCAAGACGCGGCGGACAAAGGCAAAGCCTATTCCGAAGCACATGCCAACAAAGGAATCGCACGCAAAAAATCCACCCCCGAGAAGAAAGAGAAACTTCTCTCTCACATCACCGCAACAACAGACCTCAACGCCCTCAAAGGCTGCGATTTGATCGTTGAGGCCGTGTTCGAGGACGTGGGCGTCAAAGCCGAGATGACCAAAAAAGTCGAAGCCATTGTGGGCGAGGACTGCATCTTTGCTACCAACACATCCACCCTGCCAATCGGCGAGCTGGCCAAAGCATCCGTGCGACCAGAGCAATTCGTCGGCATCCACTTCTTCTCTCCAGTTGATAAAATGCTGCTGGTGGAAATCATCAAAGGTGCGCAAACAGGCGACCGCGCCGTTGCCAAATCGCTCGATTTTGTGCGTCAAAGACGCATCACGCCAATCGTGGTCAACGACGCGCGCTTCTTCTACGCCAACCGCTGCATCATCCCGTATGGGGGCGAAGCAAACCGCATGGTATCAGAGGGCATCGAGCCAGCATTGATCGAAAACGCGGCAAAACAGCTCGGCTTCCCACTTGGTCCACTTCAACTTGGCGATGAAACATCCATCGACCTCGCAGAAAAAATCATGGCGGCAACCAAGGCTGCAATGGGCAACGAATACCCTGCCTCTGGCGCGGATGATGTTGTGCAAACCTTGTTCGATCTCAAGCGTCTTGGCCGCAAAACCAAATCTGGTTTTTACGACTACGACGAAAAGGGCAAACGCACAGGTCTGTGGAAAGGTCTCGGCGATCACTTTGAGGTTATGGAAGACCAGCCCGAATTGGAAGAAGTCCAACACCGCCTGATCCTCGCCCAAGTCCTAGAGGCCGTTCGCGCCCTTGAAGAAGGTGTCTTGGAAGACATCCGCGAAGGCGACGTTGGCGCGATCCTCGGCTGGGGCTTTATGCCTTGGTCCGGCGGCCCGTTCGCATGGCTCGATATCATCGGCTCCGCGAAAGCCGTGGAAATCTGCGACGCACTGGCCACCAAACACGGTATGCGCTTTGAACCACCAGCATTGCTGCGTGAAATGGGCGAAAAAGGCGAGAGCTTCTACGGACGTTTCGGAGCAGACGCAAAAGCTGCCTAACCCCAAAGTACCACACCAACAAAAAGCGCCCAGAACCAATCTGGGCGCTTTTTCAGTTTTAACAGGCTAGGGTAGGCTCGTTAAATCGCAACACGAAGAAACGGGCGCGGCGTGCGCTCCAGCTTACTGTTCAAACGGGCGTGCAATTCTCTCGCGGCCAAAATCTGCGGTTTTGTATTTGGGTTCACAAGACCACGAACCTCATCAGCAGACATGCGTTTTTTCGCCGGTTCTTTCGTGAATTGCTTGGCCACCAACGGGCGGATCAAACGCGTAAACAGCGTAAGAAATAGCGTATTCCCAGCCAAACAAATCGCAAACAGCACCCCAACATAGGTCAGCATATTCATCACGCTCGCCAGATCAAAATCCATGTGAAACGCTAGCCAAGTCACATATCCAACGACATCACGGTCCCCGCCATGCACGCTCACATAATTTGCATACATCGTGCTTAGCGCCAGCAACGCCATCGCAACTACCGTCAACGGCAGCATTTGCATCGTAACATTCAAACACCGCGTCGACAAAGCCTCATTTCGTCCTGAACGCGCCATTCGATTGGCAAGACACACCAGAGAAAAGGCGATCGACAACGGGATGCTCAGCTTCAACAATTCCATGAGTTTTGGATCAGCAACCATCAAAGACAACCCGAAAATCGCGATTTTCGCGCCAATCCATTCACGGCGGTACAATTCGGAATAATCGCGTTTAACAGAAGGGCGACGCCCGCACGAAACTGGGCGCGTTCCGTTATTACGCACAGCGGGCGTTTCATCAAGGCTCAGGTCGATCTCAACTGAAATGGCAAAAAGCTTTTTCACCGAGGCAAACGCCAACGGCACACCAATCAAAAACCCAAGAACTGCAATCGCTTGGTGTTTAGCCGCTTCGCCAGAAAGGTCAGTCATAAATGGGAGAGAACTGTGTCCCGCAATATTTTGCAGAACCATTTCAAAGGCCACGGTAATCGCGACAAACACAATCGACAGCCCCCAGCCTTCGGCGCGCGAAAGATGGCGGGTTTCAGTGTGCGCATACATCACAGCAACAGGAAGTTGCGCAAAGAGAACAAGGCCCAAGGAAATCCACAAGCGATTGATATCAATCCCAAACGAGGTTTTCAAAAGTTCGACGCTCAGAAAAGAGGCCGACAAAATGATCAAAACAAGCAAAGATTGGGTCACAACATAAGACACAAACGGGTTATTTAACGGGTTCGATTTCATCGCAGGCTCCTGACACGATTCTAAGGGCCATCAAGAACCTGAATTATGGCAAGAATTTGTAGAATCTAGGGCTAATTCACGTGATTTAAGATCAAATTCGTTAGATATTTGTTTTAACCTCGCTGGAAACGGCGTGGAACAGTGTCAATTTACCTAGCCAGATTTCGCACCGTTTTCACGCCACAGCACCAAAGCGCCCCCTGCCACGATCAGCAATACACCCGGGAACAACCGATCAAGCGGCGCTTCACCAAACACAATCCAGCCCATCGTAAACGCAGATAGCAGGCCGAAATAATTGAACGGCGCAAGCGCGCTCGGTTCGGCCATACGCACAGAAATCAGCATGCAAATCACACCGCACCCGCCCAGCAAACCCATCACCGTAATCAACAACGCATCCAACCCGTTTTCGATTCCAGAAAACCCCGTGGTGAACAAAACCACCACCAAATTTGAAACCACAGCCGACACTGCGGAATACATATACAGCAACGAATTTGAAACATTGCGATCAATCAGGCGCACCGTCACAATCGAAAGCGCATAAAACGCCGCCGCGCACAGGGGCAGTAACGCCCAGAAATTAAAACTAGCAGCGGTCGGTTGCACGATCATCATCGCGCCGCTAAAGCCCAGCAAAACCGCGATGGATCGCCAAATTCCAACACGTTCCCCCAGCAACGGGATCGACATCAGCACGACAAACAACGACAGCGTATACCCAAGGGCCGCCACCAGCGCAAAGGCCGTTGTCCCCAGCGACGTGTACCAACAAATCTGTGCAACCGTCACCATCAGCCCACGCGAAAACGCCAGCTTCCACTGCCGGATCCACAGATGTTTACGATCTAACTTAAACTCGCCCGTCCACCACATCAGCACCAGCGCAGGCACCATCCCCACGACATTGCGATAGGCCGACAGCTCCAGCACATCATAGCGGGGCAGCAGCGTTTTGATGATCACCGACATCCCATCCAGAAACACGATACCGAGCAGCAAAATCATCGCTGCCCGCACCAAGTTAGATTGAAATATCGCGGGCATTCGGGGCTATTCCAGCCTCTTTTTCTTGAACAACGCGCCAAGGTCTGCTTCGGCGCGCGCACCAATATGGCCGATGATTTCACCCGCTGCAACACAGCCCATGCGACCACAGGTCATCATATCGCGCCCATTGACCAAACCATGCAGGAAGCCAGCCGCGAATAAATCACCAGCCCCCGTCACGTCCACAACTTTTGACGCCTCCGCAGGGGCCAAAACCGTCTCACCGCCGCGCGCAACATATGCGCCTTTTGCGCCAACAGTACACGCCACGATCTCCACACGGCTCGCCGCTTCGGCAATGCTTTCCTCTAACGTGTCAGCAGGATACATCGCCGCCATTTCGTGCTCGTTACAGAACAGCAGATCAATGTGATCGCGGATCATGTCGCGAAACGCTTGGTGATGACGATCCACACAGAACGGATCGGACAGGGTTACAGAAACCTTACCGCCCGCGCCCTTACACGCCTCAATCGCCTTGGCAAACGCCGCGTGGGACAGCTCTCCGTCGAATCGATACCCCTCAAGGTACAGCCATTCCGCATCCGCCATCATCACGGGATCAATATCGTCTGGCCCAAGATGTTCGGACACACCCAGATAGGTATTCAGCGAGCGTTCACTGTCAGGCGTCACCAAAACCATGCAACGACCCGTTTCATCGACCGCATCCGCGGGGGAACGCGGCACTTCGAAATCGGCACCCTGCGCACGCATGTCGTGTTCAAAGATATCGCCCAGCTGATCGGCCTTCACTTTCCCAACATAGGCGGTGCGATCGCCAAGTGCTGCAATCCCCGCAATCGTGTTGGCCGCAGAACCGCCCGATACTTCTTTCGCAGGCCCCATCATGCCATACAGCTCGCTTGCCCGCGCCGTATCAATCAACTGCATGATGCCTTTTTCCACACCATTATCTGCAAGGAACTGATCCTCACACGGTGCCAACACATCCACCAACGCGTTGCCAATACCGACAACTTGATATTTTTTAGCCAAAATCTTTCTCCTCAAACGGACATAAGTCCTCAACGATACAGTTCGCACAGACGGGCTTGCGCGCCTTACAGACATAACGCCCGTGTAAAATCATCCAGTGATGCGCGTGCATGGCAAACTCGGCGGGGATTTGATCCTCAATCGCGCGTTCCACCACCACAACATCTTTGCCAGGGCACACCCCAGTTCTATTTCCAAACCGAAAAATATGTGTGTCCACGGCCTGTGTCGGCTGCTTGAACCACATGTTCAACACCACATTCGCGGTCTTGCGCCCCACACCTGGCAGGCTTTCCAGCGCCGCACGGCTCGATGGCACAACACTTTCAAATTCATCCACCAACAGCTGACTCATCTTCATCACGTTCTTGGCTTTGTTGCGAAACAAGCCAATCGTTTTGATGTGTTCCGTCACCCCATCAAGGCCTAGCGCCAGCATCTTTTCAGGCGTATCGGCAATCTTAAACAAAGCCTTTGTCGCCTTATTCACCCCAATATCCGTCGCCTGCGCGCTCAACGCCACAGCCACCACCAACGTAAACGCATTCACATGATCCAACTCGCCCTTCGGCTCTGGCTCACTGTCGCGAAACCGCGAAAACATCGCGTGGATTGTGTGATAATCGAGTTGCTTGGTCATGAAACGGGTTTGCCATGCGCGACGCGCCAAGCCAAGTTGAAACTGCCTTCAAACAATTCCCTTAACTGCCGTTATCATTTTCAAAGTTATCAGAGCCGATATGCGCCGAAACCGGAACCTCGCCCGCCCATTCTTGCAACGAAAGCGGGCAATACTGATCATCCCAGTTTATCGCAGTAATAACCACTTGCTCCTCGGTATCGAAAATCGTCGTTGGCCCCGTGGTGCAGGTTCGATGCACAGTTCCATTCACCAAACCCAAAAACAAACTAATCGAAAATACTATCACCGCACTGCCTGCAACAAACTTATCAATGGAATGATGCACAAAGGCATAAGCCGCAATTCCACCCAACCCAGACAACACAACTGGCACAACGTCACCAATCACCGATTCACGCGTGTTCCCCGAAATATAGCCCGTCAGAAACCCGACGATCCCCAAGGTCAGACAAATACCCACAACCAGCCACGACGAAAGAGCGCTTTGGCTGAAATATCGGTTTAGCGCCCGTGACAGCCCCCAAAAGAGCGCCGCAAACAGGCCCGCAAATAACAACGCTGTCAGCAAAAGCGGCAGTCCCACACGAAGTACATAAAAGAAATTGCCAGCCGTTTGTTCCAAAATATCACCATAAAAAACCTATCGCGATGAAATATAATGCATCATACCCATCAAAGCCCTAAAATCACAGCAGATACTCCCCTTTCAACACAAGGCATCTGGCTGTTGGAATTTTCGAAGGACACGACATGCTAAACTGGGCAATCCACGGAACTGGATTCATCTCTCACGCAATGGTCACTGCAATTGCAGCCTCAAACTGTTCGCGCGTTCATACCATCATCGGGCGCAACCCTGAAACCCTCGCCGAATTTCAAACCCAATACGCCATCCCAAATACCTCAAGCAACGCGGCGCAAACCCTCGCCAACCCCGAAATCAACGCCGTCTACATCGCCCTGCCCAACCACGTTCACCACACTGCAACCATTGCCGCCAGCAACGCAGGCAAGCCAGTCCTGTGCGAAAAATCCCTCACCACCACAATCGAACAGGCCAATCAACTCGCCACCACCATCCGCGCCAACAACACCTTCTTTGCCGAAGGGTTAATGTACCTCGCCCACCCGCTTTACGCCCGCCTCACCGAACTCCTGCTCGATGGCCGCCTCGGCAAACTCCGCGCGATCCACGGCCATTACGCCGCCGATATTCACGCGGTCACAAATCCTTTGGGGCGTGGCACCCTGTTCAACCTCGGTTGTTACCCCGTTTCGCTCCTGCACCTCGTGATCCAAACCATGTGCGGCCCAGATGCATTTGCCAACCGCACCCTGCACGCAACAGGCAACACAGAACCCGACCATGGCACGGTCGTCGATGCCACCATGACCTGCAAATTCGCAAACGGCGTTCTGGCCACCCTGCAATCCACAGACACCCACGGCATGTCCCACGGCTTTACGATTTCAGGTGAAAACGGCACGTTGGAATTTATCACCAACCCATGGCTGCCCATTGGCGGCGACAATCACATCCAGTGGCGCCCCTACAAAGGCGACCCCGAAGACACCATCGTCAACACAGGCCACGACGCGTTCTACCATCAGGTCAAAATGGTCGAAACGGCACTGAACGGCGGCAAAACCCAAGCAACACGCCCTTCCCCAACTCTATCCGATTCCCTCGATATTATGGGCCTGCTCACCGAATGGGACTCCGCCATTTTAGGCGGAAGATAGCCTAAACCCCTGTATGTTTATGCAAATGTAACACTGTGTGTCGAAAAGTTCACCAAACTGCTCTTGAAAGCATTGCTCACTTAGCTATGTAATAACATTAACACATGATCCGTTTTGATCGCTTCACCGTACAAAAGATCAGAACACTATACTTTAAAGGAAAAGAACAATGTCGGCTCTTACAGCTGCCCTTACCGACACGCTTTTGACCACACCTATCGTGCAGGTCACCCATGATCGTATCGTGAAAACACCGCGCGTCGCAGAAATCGTAATCCACCCAGGCGCGTCCGATATCGGCATCGACGATACCGCGTTAACAGAATTCCTTGAGCGCGCCGCGCTGCGCTATCAAGGCACACGCTAACTTAGATAATTAGGGTCCCGTGGTGCAGGCTGTATTTGAAATGTCCCTCAAACTACTGGCCGCACCACTGTTGATCTGGCAGGGGCTTGGTGTGCGCAAGCATGCCCTGATCTTGCCAGAGCCAACCGGCCCCCGCAGTGGCGTCACCGCCAAACGGTCTTCACCAAACGCTCCCCTTCGTTTGCTGATCGTCGGTGACAGTGCCGCTGCGGGTGTCGGGGTTGATATCCAAGACGACGCGCTTTTGGGCCAGTTGGTCGCAACCCTGTCACAACACACAACTGTCGAGTGGGATTTGATCGCCCGCACAGGTGCCACAACCGCCAGCACCACAACGTGGCTGCGCGACACTCAAGCAAAACCTTTTGATGCCGTCGTCATCTCGCTTGGCGTGAATGACGTGACCCGCCAAATTCCGCTGCACCGTTGGATCAATCAAACCGCGACCCTGCTTGATCTGCTGGTCAGCAAATTCAGCGCCAAACGCATTTACACAACGACCCTGCCCCCGATGGGCGAATTTCCGGTCCTACCCCAGCCCCTGCGGTGGATCATCGGCCTGCGCGTCGATCGTTTTGACGCCGCCATGTCGCGCTATCAATCCAAACGGGTTGAGGTCACGCGCCTGCACCCAGACTACCCGATGGACCCAAACCTGATGGCTTCGGACGGCTATCACCCCTCCAAACAGGCCTACGCCATTTGGGCCGATCTGACGGCGAAAGCAATTTTGGAAGATTTCGAAGGATTGGGACAGAAGCGGGCAACCAAGATATAACCAATATTCGCAAAACAAAACCGCCTGAAAGCCAGCCCAAACCAATGGCAGCTACGCGGACTTAGTTGCTAATTGGGTATGCTTTTCTAATGGCCGCTTTCAGGTTTTTTGAGGTACTTCTATCAAGTGCGTGCCCAGCAAGTGCGTGCCCAGAGTTTGTGGCTCAACGCTTAGGATGCCGTTGCATTGCCTCAGCTATGAGGGTGTAATTCGAATTCCAGATAGATTCGAAAAGTGGAATTGCTTCATCGTAGTAAGCCAAATTTGCGGCATCCAATTCCTCAGCGTACAGCAGGTCACGGATTTTGATTCCGATCACAAACAATTCTTGAAACTTACTTGCAGAGGCAATCAAATCAGCCGCCTCTTGCTCAGTTATTCCACCAAAACTGCCCGCCCGAGCCTTCGTCCTGTTGATTGCTGGTGACATTTTATCGATCACACCATCAATTAGGCCTGCTTGAGTTGCATTGTAGTCTTCTGGCAGGTTCCGCCATCCTCAATATGAGGACAGAATTGCGTTGACGAGCACGTAGTGAAAATGTCGAGCATGGTGTTCAAAATCTTGGAATTTTTTAATAGTTGATGTTGCAGGAGCAAATTATCACGTTCCAACTGATTGTTTTCGGAAGAAACATCTTGCTGTGCCAAGGTCGCTGCAGGAGATGAAGTGAGTGCGATACTCAATATCGTGGCAAGAACTACTTTGTGCAAATTTCCGCTCCTTGAAATACTGAGCCTTTCCCTAGGCTAGCACTAGTCCGTCTTCATCTCTGCATTCTTATCGAGATAGCCGCCGTTCGCATGCCGTCTCAAACTGTGTAACTCTGGGTTCCAAACCAGCCACTCAACAAATACCCTCTTCCCGCAAGAAACGGGTGGCAAATAGCAGCTGCCATCGCCACATTGGGGTCATGACACATGATCCATACCACCACGCCATAATTGCCCGCGCGATTGAATACATCGATACCAACGTTGGCGAAAAGCCGCTTCTGGAGGAGGTCGCAAATGCCGTCGGCCTCTCCCCCATGCACTTTCAGCGGGTGTTTTCCCAGTGGGCTGGCGTTTCCCCGAAACGGTATCAACAATACCTCACCCTCGATCACGCAAAATCCCTGCTGCGGGATCGTTTCACTTTGCTTGATACGGCCCTAGAAACGGATCTGTCTGGCACAGGCCGTCTGCACGACCTGTTCCTCACTTGGGAGGCCATGAGCCCGGGCGAATTTGCCACCAAAGGCAAAGGCCTGACCATCACGTGGGGCTGGTTCGAAAGCCCGTTTGGCGAAATGATCGTCGCCGCCACCCCGCGCGGCATCTGCGGCATGGGGTTCACCACCGAATTTGGCTGCGACTGGTCGTTAGAGGATATGAAAAACCGCTGGCGCGACGCGACCTATGTGCAAAACGAGGACGCGCTGCAAACGCAAGTCAACGCCATCATCGGCGGCGATACCGCCAACCTTCACCTGATCGGCGCCCCCTTCCAGATCAAAGTCTGGGAGGCCTTGCTAAACGTCCCCACGGGACACGTCACCACCTACGGTGAAATTGCAAAATTCATCGGCAATCCTAAAGCCGTGCGCGCCGTCGGAACCGCAGTCGGGCGCAACCCGATCAGCTGGCTCATCCCCTGCCACCGCGCGTTGCGCAAATCGGGCGGATTGGGCGGCTATCACTGGGGCCTGCCCGTCAAACGCGCCCTGTTGGCATGGGAAGGCGCGCGCGCAGACGCTGCAGGTGAAAACTGAATCTCAAACGCACCACAGTGCGCTGAAATCCGCCTGATCACGCAGCCGTGCAACGCGAAACCCTTGTAATAAGCGCCAAACTGCCCATTTAGTTGCGAACGAGTAGCAATAGAAAGACCTGTATAATGGCGTTTACCAATCCACTCATCCTCGCATCCGTCGCCGTGTTCGCACTGGCCGCCTGTGATGATCCATCCAACCCAGATTACCAAAAAACCCGCAATGGCGCTGCCATTGGGGCCGCAGCCGGTGTTGCCTCACAAATTCTTGCAGGCAATTCCACCAGCAACGTGCTCAAAGCAGGGGCACTTGGTGCGGTTGTTGGCGCCGTGATCGGCAACGTGCTGGACAAACAGGAACAAGACCTGCGCCAAGACCTTGAAGGGTCAGGCGCAACAATAACCAACACGGGCAACGAGCTGATCGTCACCCTGCCCGAGGCAATCACCTTTGCAACCGACAGCACATCGGTGCGCGGCTCATTGCAAGACGACCTCGCGGCCCTGGCCAACAACCTGCAAGAATACCCCGACAGCATCGTGGACGTGATCGGCCACACCGACAGCGTGGGTGATGAAACATACAATCAAAACCTGTCATCGCGCCGTGCCTATGCGGTGGAAAGCATCCTACTGAATAACGGCGTGCCCAACGATCGCATCCGTGCCTATGGTCGCGGTGAAACGCAATCTATCGCATCGAACGAAACCGCATCGGGGCGTGCAGCGAACCGCCGTGTGGAAATTGTGATCCGCCCAACCAGCTGATCCCAACAACCCGCAAAAACCTATCAGAGCGTGGCACCTGCCGCGCTCTTTTGCGTTTCACATAACGCCCGCTTTCACAAAATGCTTCCACGCAAACTCCACATAGCGGCTGTCGTATTTATGCCGCCCGGGATACAGATACATATCCAGCATTTTCCCGCGCCGATTGCGGCTGTGCGTGCATTCAAATTCCAGCGCCGGTACGCAACTGCGCCCCACAGACCGATAACGCCCGATCCGCTTGTACCGCTTCATCACCGCGAACACGTTGCCTTGTCACACACCCTTAATCACAAGCCCTTCCAGCGGCACCGTCAAATCCGTCCGCCCATGCACATACAAAACATTTGCCACAGGTTTCTTGCAACGCTTGGGCGGCTCTTTCCAAAACGTCCCTGCCATCGGTGCGAATGCCGCAAACATCGCGGGTCGCTCGCAAATCAGGTTCCACATCACCATGCCACCCGCCGAATAACCCGTCGCCATCATCCGATCAGGATCAATTACAAAGCGCCGCGTCACATCGGCGACCACCGCATCAAAATACGCAAACGTACGCGCACACTGGCAACATTTCGCGGCTCATTTGGCAGGCTCCAATCCTCACCCGCAGATTTCACTGCAATCAGCGCGACCCCCAAATCTGATGCGATCCCGCGCAACGTTTCATTGCCCATCACGCCTTTGGCCGTGCCTTGCATCCCGTGTGAAAACAAAATCGCACCGACTTGGCTGCGCCCGTCATGCCCCTCTGGTATCGCAATGTAATAATGCCGATCCCCCAACCTGCACTTGGTATCAGGGCCACAGGCCATCGCAGATGGCCCAATCAAAACCGTAAAAATCAAACCAATAAAAAACCGCATGCACTTCTCCAAATATGCACTGATGCTGGCCCGCCCTTTGCCCCAACGTAAGACATTTCCCCAAATGCGCTAACCCTTGCTGATTATCGCCACTGGTCATATTATCAGACCAATTCGCCGCAAGGACTGTCCAATGCCGTTTCAGAAAATCCAGACCGAACGGGTCGCCGACACCGTTGTGCGCCAGATTGAACAGCTGATCCTGCGTGGCATTTTACGCCCAGGCGAACGGCTCCCCTCTGAACGCGACCTCTCTGATCGGCTCGGCGTTTCGCGCCCGTCCATCCGCGAGGCTATCGCGAACCTAGTGGAACGCGGCCTGCTGGCAACCCGCGCTGGCTCTGGCATTTACGTGGCCGATGTCCTTGGCTCTGCGTTTTCCGACCCCCTGATAAAATTGTTCTCCTCCCACGAAGAAGCCCTGTTTGATTACATCGCCTTTCGCCGCGATCTTGAGGGATTGGCGGCAGAACGCGCCGCACGTTTGGGCAGCGACACCGATCACAAAGTCATCACCGCCCTGTTCAAGAAAATGGAAAACGCCCACACCAAACGAAACCCCGCCGAGGAAGCCGCGCTCGACGCCGAATTTCACATGGCAATAGTGGAGGCATCCCACAACGTTTTCATGCTACACATGATGCGCTCCATGTTCGAAATGTTGCGCGCCGGCGTATTCTATAATCGCCAAGTCATGTTCAAAGTGCGCACCACCCGCACCGCCCTGATCGATCAACACCGCGCCATTCACGATGCAATCTTGGCCCGTGATCCCGAAGGCGCACGCCAAGCAATTGAGGACCATCTCAGCTTTGTGGAAACCTGCATGCACCAAAACCAGAAATCAGCCACCAACGAACAGGTCGCACAACAGCGTTTCAAACAAGAACAAGATCGAAAATAACGCCCAAAAAGCGAAATTTCAGGCGAACGCTACAAACCTTAACGTCAAAAGTGCCATACACATGCCATACGCTTTGCATACCGTTTGCATACGCTTTGCCGACATTTTTTCGCCCCTAAAAACGGTGTTTTCAGCCAAACCCTAGTGCAGCGAGCGGCGCCATAACACAAACGGCACAGCGCCAAAATACATCATCACGCCATACATCGCAGAGGGCAGCGCGAAGGTCGAAAACCCCTCACTTCCACCCAGTATTTGCCCCGCCAAAATCGCCCCAACAGCGATCCCCAGCGTGCTGTTTTGAACACCCGTTTCAACCGCGATTGTGGTCACGTCTCTCACCGATAAAACCAACATTTTGGCACTGCCTAAACCCAGTCCAATCATGACCCCAATCAACAAAATCGTGGCAGGGCCAAGCAGCCCTATATTGTCAAACAGCACATCCAAATTCGTCAAAATCGCCGCCAAAACAATCACCGCAAGCAGCCCCACCACGATGCGGCTTAACCACGGCCCAGCACCCGTCACAAAACGCGGCGCAAAGGCAGTAATGACCATGCCCAATGCGACGAGAACAACGGTCATCAAAAACATCGTAATCGACAGCGAAAGCGTGTTCAAATCAGGGGTATCGGCCCCCATAAAATACCGCACCCCAAAGGCGATAATAATTGGCAACGTCACCGCAGAAATGATCGTCACAATCGCCGTCAGTGAAATCGACAGCGCCGTGTTTCCATTGCCAATCTTGGCCAAAACATTGGTCGTCACACCCCCTGGCGAAAGGGCCGAGATCATCATCCCAACCGCCAATTCGGGCGGCATCCCCAACAGCACTGCAATCGCAAATCCAACCAGCGGCAACAACGCCATTTGGCTCACAACACCAACCGAAAACGCCTTTGGCATGGTGAAAATCATTTGGAATCAGTGGCTTTCAGCCCCAATCCCAACGTGAACATAATGAACGACAGCGCCAGTGGCAGCACCACATCAATCAAGATATCCCCCATAACCATCCCCGTTTTTTCAGTATTATTTAGGGTGCAGAATGTCCTTAGAAACGGGCCTGTAAATGCTTTTATGTTGTAACGCGGCGCGTTTTGCGGCAATGCGATTGCACGATTATTGTTTAGGAACCTTTTTAATGACTGATACCGCCGATTTCGCCGACCGCATGCTTTCCTTGGGCCTTGCCCGCGTTTCAGAAGCAGCCGCAATCGCCTCTGCCAAACTCGTAGGACGTGGCGATGAAAAAGCCGCCGATCAGGCCGCCGTAAACGCCATGCGCGAACAGCTGAACATGCTCGATATTGCAGGCGTTGTGGTCATCGGCGAAGGGGAACGCGACGAAGCACCGATGCTGTTTATCGGCGAAGAAGTTGGCACCGGAAACGGCCCAGGCGTCGACATCGCGCTTGATCCTTTAGAGGGCACTACATTAACCGCAAAAAACATGCCAAACGCGCTGACTGTGATCGCCATGGGCCCACGCGGTTCAATGTTGCACGCACCAGATGTTTACATGGATAAACTCGCGATTGGGCCGGGATTTCCGACAGACACAGTGACAATGGATATGAGCCCGCGCGAATGCGTTGAAAACCTATCTAAAGCAAAGGGTTGCAGCACCGATCAGATCACTGTTTGCGTGCTAGAACGCCCCCGCCACGAAGCCATGATCGCGGAATTGCGCACCACGGGATGCGCCATTCACCTTATCACCGACGGCGACGTAGCAGGCGTCATTCACTGCGCCGAAGCAGAAACCACAGGCGTCGACATGTACATGGGATCAGGGGGCGCACCCGAAGGCGTTCTGGCCGCCGCAGCCCTTAAATGTATGGGCGGACAGTTCTACGGCCGCCTGACATTTCGCAACGACGATGAACGGGGCCGCGCCACCCGCGCCGGCATCACCGACTTTGATCGCATCTACACACGCGACGAATTGGTCACCGCAGACGTGATTTTTGCAGCCACTGGGGTCACTGATGGCTCGATCCTGCAAGGCACCAAAAAAGATGGTGATTTCATGGAAACGGAAACGATCCTCATGCGCTCCAAAACAGGGTCCGTGCGGCGGATCAAATATCGTCAAAGCAATTAATAACAGCAGGGTCTTATGGTACGAAAAGTCAGATTTTCACGCGAAGACACGGAACCTAAAAAGTCGATAGCCGACAGCTATCTCGACGAGTTTCGTAAAAAGCATAATCACGAGCTTTCGACCAACACCCAACCCTCTCCCAAAGCCGCAAAAGTTAAGCGCAATTGGGTCGTAATCATCTTTCTACTGATTTGGCTTACATTTTGGTCCATTGGCATTCTAACCGTGATCAGCATCGTTGCGGGTGGCAACCCAGAACCCTTCCTGCTGATTTGGCTTACCGCCGCAATCTTTGGCTGGATCGTGGTCGTTGCCATTTTGAAAAGAATGCTCAAGGGCAAACCGATTGATCCACGGGCAAACCAATGACCGCATTTTTGGGCGTTTCCGCATCCGTTACAGGGCGCCACTGGGTTGGCCTGTCTGAAAACGACGACCGCTTGGCCCAAGCCATTGCCCAACAAACAGGCCTGCCAGCAACACTGTCGCGCACCCTTGCTCGCCTTGGCGTAGCCTCAAAGGACGCCTCCGCCTACCTCGCGCCGTCCCTTCGCAATCTCATGCCAGACCCCTCCATTTTTCGCGATATGGACATCGCCGCAGAACGCATCATGCAGGCCATTACCAAACGCCAAACCATTGCGATCTTTGCGGATTATGATGTTGATGGCGGCTCCTCTGCTGCGCTGCTGATCGATTATTTGCGCCAGTTCAACATCCCTGCCACGCTTTATGTTCCAGACCGCATCGACGAAGGCTACGGCCCAAATGAACCCGCAATGGCTGATCTCGCATCGCGCCACGACCTGATCATCTGCGTCGATTGCGGAACCCTATCCCATGACGCGATTGACGCCGCCAAAGATGCCAACGTCATCGTCCTCGATCACCACATGGGCGGCGAAACCCTGCCCCCTGCGCTGGCCATTGTGAACCCGAACCGCCAAGACGAAGACAATGATTTCGGCAATCTGTGCGCCGCTGGCGTGGTGTTCCTTACCCTCGTTGCCGTGAACCGCAATTTGCGCGCCGCTGGGCAAACAGAACCAAACCTTATCGCGCTCCTCGACCTCGTGGCACTTGCCACTGTCGCGGACGTGGCACCCCTTACAGGCCTCAACCGCGCGCTGGTACGCCAAGGCCTCAAGGTCATGACACGACGCGACCGTGTCGGCCTCGCTGCCCTGTCAGACGCCGCACGCCTGACCTCTGCGCCCAACAGCTATCACCTCGGCTTTGCGCTCGGCCCGCGCATCAACGCAGGCGGACGCATCGGCAAAGCAGACCTTGGCGCGCGCCTTCTGGCCACCACCGATCCCCACGAAGCACAGGCAATGGCCGATCAACTGTCACAGCTGAACGATGATCGCCGCGAAATCGAAACCCAAGTCCGCCTACAAGCAATGGAACAGGCCGAAGAACGCGGCTTTGACGCCCCGTTGGTTTGGGCCGCAGGCAACGGCTGGCACCCCGGCGTCGTTGGCATCGTTGCATCGCGCATAAAAGAGGCATCAAACCGCCCCGCAATAGTCATCGGCCTTGACGGCGCGGAGGGCAAAGGCTCTGGCCGTTCCGTTACAGGCATCGATCTTGGCTCTGCTATCGCCACCTGCACCCACGAGGGATTGCTGCTGAAAGGCGGCGGTCACAAAATGGCCGCTGGCCTTACGGTTGCCACCGACAAGTTAGAAGAAGCCATGGCACGCATTTCAGAACTTCTCCAAAAACAGGGCGCAGATAAAATCGGCCCCAAAGATTTGATGCTCGACGGCTCCGTCATGCCGTCCGCCATCACAACCGAGCTGATCGAACAACTTGAAATGGCTGGCCCCTTTGGCGCAGGCGCACCCGCCCCCCGTTTTGCCCTGCCTTTCCAAAAAATCGCCTTTGCCAAACGCGCTGGTGAAAGCCATTTGCGTCTTACTGCGCAGGACGTAAACGGCGGCCGCATCGACGCAATTTGCTTTGGCGCATACGACGGCCCGATTGGCCCAATGTTGGAAAATCACAAGGGACAATCCTTTCATTTGGCAGGCAGATTAGAGATCGACGAATGGGGCGGACGGCGCAAAGCCAAACTGCGTTTGGAAGACGTCGCCCTCGCAGATTAAAAAAACATCATTTTGATGCTAGAATCATCTTGAACCGCGCAAAGTCTCGGACTAAAAGCCAAATCACAGATCGCGGTCCCTTCGTCTATCGGTTAGGACGCCAGGTTTTCAACCTGGAAAGAGGGGTTCAATTCCCCTAGGGACTGCCATCTGTAAAAACACCCCACAACACTCAATACCAACGACGCCTTGCGGCGTAGTTTGCAAAGGCTATTGCACTCAGTTGCACAGTTTCCGAATAGGGTGCGCCTTGGCGCGGTCTAACCTGCTCTGTGCTGAGGGAACGGTGGAGTGGATTTGTGG
>JASJIO010000137.1:0-14981 GCA_037625035.1 Amylibacter sp. | reverse complement strand
GCTGACAGCAAAGCCAGAGTTACGAGATATCGTTGAACTCTTTATTCATGCCCTTGGGCAAAAAGGATTTTTCGATCAGACGCGTAACCAAGATTACCCCCTGGATACCAGGCTTCGCGTTCAATTACAAAGCAAGAGGCGCTGAACAAAAAAGTAAAACATAAAAAATACGTAGAAACATGACGGCAATAACTCCAAATAAAATTAATGGATTCCTTCAATATTAAGAAGTAAATCAATCATTGGTTGTTTGCGCAACGAAAAAAGCCCCGCCGAATGTGGCGAGGCTTTATCAATTTAGTTCAGGTAAATTAGGCGTTTGACAGACGCTCTGCTACGTTGTCCCAGTTCACCAAGTTTTCCAAGAAGTTGGACAGGTAAACAGGACGTTTGTTGCGGAAATCAATGTAGTAGGAATGTTCCCAAACATCACAGCCAAGCAGCGCAGTCTGACCAAAACAAAGTGGGTTCACGCCGTTTTCCGTCTTTGTCACTTTCAAAGAACCATCTTTGTCTACGACCAACCAACACCAGCCAGAACCAAATTGCCCAGCACCCGCTGCGCCAAATTCAGTTTTGAATGCGTCGACAGAGCCAAACGCATCAGTGATACGGCTTTCCAGTTCGGACGGCATCGCACGCCCTGATGGGCCCATCATTTCCCAGAACAGATTGTGGTTCCACAATTGACGCATGGTGTGGAAGATACCGTGGTGCGCCACGCCAGACGCGTCGTAGGTGCCAGTGATGATGTCTTCCATCGACTTGCCAGCCCACTCAGTGCCGGCGATCAGCTTGTTGCCATTGTCCACATAGGCTTTGTGGTGCAGGTCATGGTGGAATTCCATGGTTTCAGCGGACATGCCGCCAGCTGCCAAAGCATCGTGTGCATAGGGAAGATCAGGAAGTTCAAAAGCCATTGTTGCCTCTTTCTCAAGGGTTCACGCTGGCCAAAATGCCAGCTTCCGCGCAACTATATATCGGTTCTACCCGTCAGGGAAAGGGTGGTTTTCAACGCAATGGCAGTTTACGGCTTAACCACATCGCCAATATCGCCATTCACGACTTTGCACGCGCCTTTTGCAGAAAATTGCTACGCAATACCAACAGGCTGTGCGCGCAGTAGTATTTTGTATCCGCCACGCAAAAGCGTCGCGCGGTATTCAATCTTGGTTGGGAGCGAACTAGGATAATCTCGGCTAGAAATCTGCATGTCGTTTCGATAGCGCCCTGTGACCCATTTAAGTTCCACACTAACAGAATTTTCTGCCTGAACACGCGCGTCTGCAAAATTGCCCAAAGTAGAATACGTGAACGGATCATAGGCTTTGGCCATCGTTTCAGCGCTGTTGGTTTCAAAAACCAACGTATCCGGAAGCCATCCACTGTTACGGATGTCTTTCAAAACACAAGAAAAAGTCTCAGAATTGCTTGTGGATCCCACAAAACAAATGGCCGCCGAGACGAACAATATTTTAAATAATTTCATAAGCATCAAATTAGGGCTATCTTTGTGAGTTTCGTGGGTTTTCAAGAATTATTCCTTAAACTGCTAAAACAGCCAACGCGATACTCCGCCCTTCGGACAGCAGAACATTGTACGTCCGACACGCGCTTGGGCTCGACATGACTTCTGTCGCGACACCAGCATCGTCCAATGCGGTTCGCACGTCCTTTGGCAAAGGTGCGATATCTGCTCCAGTGCCGATAAATACAATGTCATAGCTTTCAATTGAGTTAATCAAGGGCGCAAGATCATCGAACCCGCCCCAAGACAAAACACCATCGGCATTTAGAAACATCGCACCTTCGTGCAATTCTTCCTGAACGCGAAAAAATCCGGGGCCATAAGAATCCACAGGTACTTGGTCTTCGTATCTTACAGCGCTCATTTGCATTTGTGCCCCCTAACTCATCCAAAATGGTAGGCCAATTACGGCCGACCCAGCAATCACAATATACGCTACAACACGGTACACACGTTCTTTTGTTGGATCAAACAACGCTGCCCCAACCGCACTGCCCGCCATATAAGGCAACAACATTATCAGCCCAATAAGAATAGGCTATAGGCTTAACATGCCTTGCAATGCCATGATGGGAAAGATCAGAACATAAGCCAACAACAGAAACAAAATCAAATTGGCGCGAACGGTTTGGGCGGGCAACCTGCTGGCCATGTATAAAACAGTAACAGGTGGCCCCGGCACCCCAGCAACACCGCCAAGGAAACCGCTCAATCCACCCGTTCCAATAACCACAGTTGGCGTCAGCGGGCGGGTGTATCGCACACCTGAAATCAACAACACAACAGAGGCCAACGTGACGAACGAAACAACATAGCGGTAGGTGTTGCCCTCCATCTGACCAAGTAAGTAAATCCCGATGGGCAGCATAACCACCATGCCAAGTCCCATGCGCAGAATGTCGCGCGGATGCCCTTTGCACAGTGCATTTGGCACGAGCGGCAGAGGACTAAAGATATCCATCATCACGAAGGAAAGGAGTGCGGAAACTGGGCTTAATACAGCACCAGAGAATGGCAAATAAACCATCGCCGTGCCAAAGCCTGTAAACCCGCGCACAATGCCTGCTAACACGGCAACCAGAAAAATCCACCACAGCCCATCAATTGCAAGGGTTGTGGTGATGGCATTCATGTTAGGCGTCGATATTGGCGTATTGACCGCTTGCGTTTGTATCTTGTTTTGACCAATCGCGTTTCACATCCAAGCGCAACAAAATAGCCGAGGCGATAAAAACAGATGAATAGGTCCCAACAATAACGCCCCAAATCATCGCGAACACAAATCCACGGATCACATCGCCGCCCAAGATAAACAGCGAAATTAACGCAATCAGCGTTGTGACAGAGGTCATCACAGTTCGGCTTAGAGTTTCGTTGATCGACAGGTTCAGAACCGCCTTTAGATCTTTCTTTTTGTATTTGCGCAGGTTTTCACGCACCCGGTCAAACACAACCACGGTGTCGTTCAATGAATACCCGACGATGGTCAACAACGCCGCGATAATCGCCAGATCAAACTTGATCTGCAACAGGCTGAACACACCGATTGTCAGCACAATATCGTGCACCAACGCGGCCACAGCCCCGACAGAAAACTGCCATTCAAAGCGCAACCAAATATAAAATAGTACGGCTGCAATCGCTAAGATAACCGCAATCACCGCTGTCTGGATCAGCTCGCCAGAAACCTTTGGCCCAACGCTTTCGACTTGGGGGAAGGTCATCGTAGCGTCCAGCGCGTTCAACGCAGCTTTTACAGCAAGAATACGATCGTTAGAAATCGCCTCGTCGCCTTCTTGGGCTTGAATACGAATTTGCGTTACATTTTTGTCTGGTTTGGTTGGATCAGTCACCTGAGTAATTGAGATGTCCCCCAATTCCAGCGCCTCAAGCGCACCGCGATATCCCGCAATGTCCACGGCCACTTGGCTGTCCGTCCGGATCGTCGTGCCACCCCGAAAGTCGATACCGTAGTTCAGGCCGATAATAAAAAAGATCGCAATCGAAGCAATCATCGCCAGCACCGATGATCCGAAGGTCACTTTGTTCAGTTTAAAGAAATCAACATTTGTTTTTGTAGGAACCAGTTTCAAACGCATAATAGTGCTCCCTTAAACTTCGATTGTTTTGGGGCGGCGAAGGCCCATGTAGATTGAAATCATCAAGCGTGTGACCCAAATCGCGGTGAACACTGACGTGATAATACCAAGACCGAGCGTGATCGAGAACCCACGAACAGGACCAGATCCCATCACAAACAAGATCACCGCAGCGATAAGCGTTGTGATGTTCGCATCAATAATCGCAGAAAACGCGCGTTCATAGCCGAGCTCAATGGCGCGTGCTGGCCCTTTGGCCAATTTCAATTCTTCGCGTATGCGTTCAAACACCAGCACGTTGGCATCGACCGCCATACCAATGGTCAGCACGATCCCCGCAATACCAGGCAGCGTCAACGTAGCGCCAATCGCACTCAGTAAGCCAAAAATCAGACCCACGTTAATGATCAACGCAATATTCGCGAATATCCCGAACAGACCATAACTGAGGCCCATGAACACCAGCACCGCAATAAACGCGATGATGCATGCGATACGACCAGCATCAATGCTGTCTTGGCCCAGCTCTGGCCCAATTGTGCGTTCTTCTAGGTAGACAATTTTAGCAGGCAACGCCCCTGCCCGCAGTTGGATCGACAACTTCGCAGTTTCTTCAACGGCGAAACGACCGGTAATAATCCCAGACCCACCAGGAATGTGGCTGCGAATTACGGGCGCGGACATAACTTTTTCATCCAGAACAATTGCAAACGCTGTTCCGATGTTATTCGCCGTGTATTCCCCAAAAATGCGCGCACCTTCTGGATTCAAGCGAAACGAGATGGCGGGTTGGTTGTTTTGATCAAAGGACGCTTGCGCATCGACAAGGTGATCGCCGTTAATTACCGGCGTCTTTTCCAGGAAATAAAAGACACCTGCTTCGTCTTCTGCGGGTAAAAGAATTTGGCGCGATTGAACCCGCGCATTTTGATCACTCGAGCGGCCAACGACTGTGTGGAACGTCAATTTCGCAGTTTTACCGATCAGCTCTTTCAGTTCTTCTGCAGACCCAATTCCGGGCACTTGGATCAAAACCCGATCATTGCCTTGACGCTGAATTGTCGGTTCGCGTGTCCCTGCTTCATCCACACGACGGCGCACAATTTCCAACGTTTGCGCCATAGTCCGTTGATCTGTCGCCAATTTTTCAGCTTCAGACAGTTGAACAATAACATCCGCGCCCTCTGACGTAACTTCGATATCGAATGTGCCGACGCCAGTCAGCGAAACAACCGGACGCGCTAAAGAACGCACTGCAGTAACCGCATCCCCAATCGCGTCTGGATTGGAAATACGAACACGCAACTGATCATCTGGGCTATTTTGACGGCGAATTGTGCCAATAGTGGCTCGTTGTTCACGCAGTTCATTGCGCACATCGCTCCACATGTTGTCAATTCGCGTCGCATAGACCTGTTCCAATTGCACCGCAGCCAGCAAATGCGCACCACCGCGAAGATCAAGGCCAAGATTTACCAAAGACGACGGCAAATAACGTGGCCACTGCGTTGAGCGCGCCAACAGATCAGGCGATAAATCAGCCCCGTCAGGCAACGTTTCAATAACGGCATGCGCGTCGTTATATTGTTCAACCTTTGTGTATTGCAGGTTTGGCGTGGCCAACAAAATACCGAACGCACAGACGCCCCAAATGACAATTTTCTTCCAGAGTGGGAATTGAAGCATGGTTGCCCCTGTAGCGAATTCGTTATTGTTTACGACACCTTACGCAGAACGTTTTATGTCGTCGGCTCAGTTTTATTCAAAACGGATTGAATTGTTGATTGTACAACGCGCACTTTTACGCCCGTCGCCAATTCAACTTCAATTTCGTTTTCTTCTTTGACCTTGGTCACTTTGCCGATCAAACCACCAGCCGTCACAACCTGATCCCCTTTGCGCAGGGCATCAATCATCGCACGCTGTTCTTTCATCTTTTTCTGCTGAGGACGGATCATCAAGAAATACATGATACCAAAGATCAATATCAGCGGAACAAAACCACCAATTCCACCTAAACCACCACCAGCGGCCTGAGCATACGCAGGACTTGCAAACATATTATTTTCCTTTTTTTATAAGTGGCCTTTAATACCACCGATTTTTCCGCTAGGATCCTAGTCTTTCAGATGGGGGATAGCAAGCCGTCTGGCAAGTGTTAAAGCGCCTTCTTTTCTTTCGAATCGCGCAAATATGATTGGGCAAGCCGTCTACCATCAACTTTTGACCCTGTTTCCGCAATAGCTGCAAATAATTCATCGCACGTGTCATCGTTTCTAAATTGGAAACGCCCGCAGGATTAATCACGCTAGAATGTGCAAAATCCTTTAATAAAGTTGAAAAATCAGAAAATAATGTGCACGTAAAGGGGGCTTGACGATTTATTAAACAGTGCCTTTTTTGGGGGGTACATTTTTATGGAACAGACCGAAACCGGGTTGGTCTTTGACCTCCCGCAATTAACTATTCAGAATTCATTTAATGCTGATACTGCGCCGTGGGTTCTTGGCGCCGTGATATTGCTTTTGATCATCGCGCTGCGATACAAGGTTTGGCGGGGCTGGAAACGTCGTTTGGATTTGTATCGACGCACTGAAAAACCCTTGCTGAAATTTATCGGATGGTTCTCAGTTCTTGTTTCTCCGCTTTGGGTTGCGCTTATCTTTCTGGTTTTCTTTTCAATCTGGAAGCTCGCGATCACATTCGGCCAAACGATTGGCGTTGAAAGCATGCGCTGGCACGTCATGGCCATTGTTGGCATGATCGCAACCCTTGGCGGCCTCCTCTCAATTCCTCTTCTCGTGATGAACGCATTTCACGCAGAACGCCGCACCCGCGCAACCGAAGAAAGCTATTTGACCGACCGTATCGCCCAAGCTGTCGAAAAACTGGGATCTGAGCGCATCGTCTGGCGTGAAAACAAACAATCATCCGAACCCAACCTAGAAGTGCGGATGGGCGCATTGTATTTATTAGAACGCACCGCCTAAGACAGCCCGCGCGATCACGTGCCAATCACAGAAGCCATCTGCGCTTACATCCGCGAAAATGCCAATCGTCCGCACATCGATGAATTAACCACAAACGGCAACGAAAAAGCTGCCGCAAAACGGCTAAAAATCAAAATCTCAGATTTGGACGCGAGCGATAAGGCGGCCTGTCTAACCTGCGCCGTTCCGCGCGCCGATGTTAAGGTCGCTGCAACGATTCTGGGTCGCCGTTCGCTAGATGAGATGGAAATGGAGGCTAAAGAAAAATTTGTCCTTGATTTGCGCGGCGTTCATTTAGATCGGATTTACTGGTCCAATGCGAACCTAGCCCATGCGATTATGGATGGCGCCAGTTTGAACGGCGCCACGCTGTGCGTGACCAATCTGCGCTGTGCGCGCCTTAAAGACGCCAGCCTAGAGGGTGCTGACCTGTTCAAGGCCAATCTGACCGAAGCATGGATGTCGGGCGCAAGACTGTCGAATGCATTGCTTGATTGGGCGGTATTCCATGGTTCGCAATTGTCGCTCGCTAAATTTCAGAACGCAAATTTTTCTGCGACAGAACTGAGTTTTGCCGCAGTGAAAAACGCAGACTTCACCAACGCCAAGCATTTGGGCGAAGAACAATTGGCGGCAAGCGTTGGGGATGCTTCCACGATTCTACCTGCCAACACTCTGATGCCGCGCACGGAAACGTGGACAGACAAGGTGTTACCCTCCAAAACTTTTTTTCAGCCATTGGCGTAGCGTGAAAAAACGGGCGGGCTTGACGTGATTAACATTTGATCCGCGCGATGATCAACACCGCATCCGATTTCGGATCAACTCGTATTATCTTGCACTCCGTCGCCAAAATGATCGCCTGCAGGCCGCCGTCAGCCGCGGCTTGACGCGATCGAAGGCTGACGTTGTTTGTTCGAACGGCCTGCGCGTCTGTCTCGTTATAAAACACTTTATATTTGTTTCCATCGACGCTCATCTCTTTGACAGTGTCGTATTGGAAACCGAATTTCGGCGTATCGCATCCTGTTAGGACAGAGATACTGCATAATAGGATTAAGAAAGGTCTCATAATTCGCAGCCTGCGGCACTGTGGTTAATAAAACCCTAACTTTCCTATGACCTCACCACCCCATTGCGCCAGACTGCCAGCTGCGTTATCCCCGCGCTACGATTTGCACCCCACTTTGAAAGGCTAAGGAAATGCATGACATTCGACTAATCCGTGACAACCCCGAAGGGTTCGATGCCGCACTGGCAAAGCGTGGATTGGCACCGTTGTCATCCCAAATCCTAGACATCGACACGTCCCGTCGTACCAAAATCACGGCTGCTGAAAACGCGCTCGCAGATCGTAATGCGGCCAGCAAACAAGTGGGTGCTGCCAAGGCAAAAGGCGACGAAGAAGAATTCGAGCGTCTGCGCGCACTTGTGGCTGATAAAAAAGCAGAAATCGCCACACTGGAAGACGAAGCAAAGGCAGAAGACGAACGCCTGCAAGGTTTGCTCGCGACCATCGACAACCTGCCCCATGATGATGTTCCCGTTGGCAAAGATGAAAATGACAACGTCGAAATTCATCGCTGGGGTGCGCCACGCGAAATGGATTTTCCGGCGATCGAGCACTATGATCTGCCGTCCGTAAAAGGGGGGATGGATTTCGAAACTGCGGCCAAACTTAGCGGTTCGCGATTTGTTGTGATGTCGGGCGCAGTTGCGCGTGTTCACCGCGCTCTTGCGCAGTTTATGATCGACACGCACACAACAGAAAATGAACTAATCGAAGTGAACACCCCTGTTTTGGTGCGCGACGAAACCATGTTCGGCACTGGAAACCTTCCGAAATTCTCAGAGGACAGTTATCAGACCACCAACGGTTGGTGGATGATCCCAACGTCCGAAGTGACCCTGACAAACATCGTTGCAGGCGAAACTGTAGACGAGGCATCCCTGCCCCGCCGTTACGTTGCACACAGCTTGTGTTTCCGATCCGAAGCAGGATCTGCGGGTCGTGATACTGCGGGCATGTTGCGCCAACACCAGTTTGAAAAAGTTGAAATGGTCAGCGTAACCAAACCCGAAGACAGCTTGGCCGAACACGTTCGCATGACCGAGTGCGCACAAGGCATTTTGGAGCGACTAGAATTGCCATACCGCACCGTTGTTTTGTGCACGGGTGACATGGGCTTTGGCTCGCGTAAAACGCACGACATCGAAGTGTGGCTACCAGGGCAAAACGCCTACCGCGAGATTTCGTCTTGTTCGGTTTGTGGTGACTTTCAGGCCCGCCGCATGAACGCGCGCTTCAAACGCACGGGCGAAAAGAAACCAGAGTTTGTTCACACGTTGAACGGGTCTGGCCTGGCCGTGGGGCGGTGTTTGATTGCTGTTCTTGAAAATGGTCAACAAGCTGATGGGTCCGTTGATTTGCCAAAAGCGCTTCATCCTTGGCTCGGCGGCAAAACCCGCATCACAGCAGACGGTAAAATGGCCTAACGCAAAACGCCGACCCCAAGGGTCGGCGTTTTCAATTCCACTAATTAGTTTAGAGATACGGCGCCGGATCAACACTTTCAGTACCGCGACGAATTTCAAAGTGCAGGAACGCAGGACTGCCACCGGCAACTTTGCCAATCGCTTGTCCGCGACGCACACTTTGCCCTTTGGCCACTGAAACATCAGAAACGTTGGAATACACCGTGTACAGATTATCCGCGTGACGGATCAACACGATCTTTGAATTGCCACCTGCGGATGACACCAACGCCACTTCGCCGTTTTCTGCAGCTTTCACGCCAGCGCCTTTGCTAGCAGCGATATCCAAACCGTCGTTGCCACCCGGCTTGTTCGAATATCCACGTAGAACTTTCCCAGAAACCGGTTTCAACAATTTGCGTGACGCCCCAACGGGGGTGCGCGTTTCAACGAGATTTGGGCTTTCTGGTACAACAGATTCCACAACTTTGTCTGGCAACGGTTCCACCGCACTTGGTGGGATGGGCGTGATCGAACCCACCCCCGGTGCAGGTTCTGTTACTTTGAAATCATTGTCTTGTGATTTCACCGATCCGTCCTCGACAACTGGGATCAACAAACGCTGTCCTTCGCGAACCGCTAGGTCTTTGCCTAAACCGTTCCAGCTTGCCAATGATGGCACCGAAACACGGTACAAACGTGCAATAGAATAGATCGTTTCGCCTGGCTCAACCACGTGGCGGATCGGTTCTGGACCGTTCTGAACAGCCACTTTTGGTTTGGCATCACCTGCCCGCTCAATTGCGGTTTGGGCAATGGATTCCAGACTGTTGGTGGTTGCACCAGTCTGTGAGATTTCTGATGCATCAACAGGGATCACAGTGCCTTTGGGCAGCGCCAAAACTTCGCCAGAGCGCGGCAGATAACTTGGGGACAACCCGTTGTAGCGCGCCAATTCTGCGCCTGTCAGGCCAACACGGCCAGCGACATCATTCATCGTGTCATTCCGGCGCGCAACGATGACTTGGTAGTTCGGATAGGTGATCAAACCACGGCTGTCAGGCTTTGGTCGCGGCGCAACATTTTCTTGGCTTGCACTGGCTTGCGTTGGACGTCGATCCAACTTCTCGCTCAGATTGCCAAGATCAAACCCGCCTTCGCACGCAGTAAGCAAAAACATGCCACCTGTTAGCATGAGCGCACTTTTGCGCACCTTTGGAAAACTCATCACCATACTGCTCACCTCAATCATTGCCCATTTTCGGGCTTATCGTTTAGGATTCCTGTGCAACCCCTTCGACCAGTGGAACAAATCGCACGGGTTCTAACTCTTTGTATTCAAAGCCATTTTCTGTCTTTTCGACCTTGATCAGATGCTGAACCGCGTCCGTTTGCCCTACAGGCAAGACCATTATACCGCCCACACGCAATTGCGCCAAGAGGTTTGCTGGCGGATCTTCCGCTGCAGCCGTCAAAAGGATGCGATCAAAGGGCGCTTGGTCCTCCAGACCTTGGCTTCCGTCCCCTGTCATCACGATGACATTGACCAACCGCATTTCATCCAACAACCGCCGTGCATCACGTGCCAAACCACGGTGACGTTCAATTGTGTACACGCGGCGCGCCAAATGCGCGAGGATGGCGGCCTGATATCCAGAACCTGTTCCAATCTCTAGAACTTTGTCGCGCGGCCCTACATTCAGGGCTTGCGTCATCTTAGCCACAATCGAAGGCTGGCTGATCGTCTGCCCGCTTGCGATTGGCAACGCCATATCCTCATAAGCGCGCGGCGCAAAATGCCCCTGCAAAAATTCGTGGCGCGGGACTTTTTCCATAACATTCAGTACGTTCACATCCGTGACCCCAGCGCGGCGCAGGAAGAACATGAATTGCATTTTGGTTTCAGCATCAACCATCAGTCGAAAATCTCTTGTAGGTGCCCCATTTTTTCATGGGCAGTTAGATCAACTCGCATTGGGGTTATTGATACATAATCGTTTAGGTTCGCATGAACATCGGTGCCGGGCGCAGTCGGTTTATCCTGCGGGCCACCTTGGATGTACAAAAACCGCTTTGTTCCTTGAACATGGGCCTCCACACCGAATTCGACGTCTTCACGCCATCCTTGCGTCACCGCTTTGGAGCCTTTTACTTCGGCCCCAGAACACGGCGGGAAATTCACGTTGTAAAACAGCTCGTACGGCCCATCATGCCAAGGCGCTTGCTCGATCAACTTGCGCACAACCGCTTCGCCAGCGGAACGTGATGCTTCAAACGTATCAACCAAATCTCTGTTTTTGGGGCCATAATATTGCGACAACGCGATGGATTTTACGTGGTGCAACACGGCTTCCATGCAGGCGCCGATGGTCCCAGAATAGAGCGTATTATCGGCCGCATTATTCCCACGATTGACCCCTGACAGGATCACATCAGGGGGCGTATCTTTCATGACATCAAATAGACCAGCTAGAACGCAATCCGCAGGTGATCCTGTAACAGAATAGCGTCGTTCAGCCAGTTTGGTCAGTAAAACGGGTTGGGAATATGAAATGCAATGCCCAACGCCCGATTGTTCATGCGCCGGGGCAATAGTCCAGACGTTTTCTTCACCTGCAATGGTGCAAGCGATTTCATGAAGCACAGCCAAGCCTTCGGCGGCGATTCCATCATCATTCGTAATCAGTATTCGCACGCCGCATCGCCCCTATTTATTTCAACATGGTCTTAATGCCATTCGCATCGTTGCTACCTTATGAAGGCCTCGGTGAAAAGGCGCAAACACCACTTTTTACAACTACATCCAAGGGAAACCTTGAAACCTTGGTTTGAAAAAACAAAAATCGCAGCAGACCCACTGGCGCGCATCTGCTGCGCTGCCACCGTTTCAAACCAACAGGAGCTGTCCAAATGTCTGCAAAACTTCTCACCACGATCTCTGCTCTTGCGCTTAGTGCAACTGCTGCCACGGCGGATTATTCGCTAACAGTATTGCACACCAACGATTTTCATTCGCGCTTTGAACCTGTCAGCAAATGCGACAGCGGATGCGGCGCGGAAGACAACGCAGAAGGCAAATGTTTTGGGGGCTCTGCCCGCCTTGTGACCACCCTAGCAGAGGCGCGCAAACGCTCCAACAATTCGATTCTTGTGGATGGCGGCGACCAATTCCAAGGCTCGCTGTTTTACACCTACAACAAGGGCAAACTTGCCGCCGAAATGATGAATAAAATAGGCTATGACGGCATGACCGTCGGCAACCACGAATTTGACGATGGCCCCGAAGTCTTGCGCGGTTTTATGGATGCGCTGAACTTCCCAAACCTTATGTCTAACGCAGATGTGTCAGGCGAGAAAATCCTCGCAGTTAAACTGGCAAAATCCACCGTGATTGAAAGGGGCGGCGAAAAAATCGGCCTTATCGGCCTAACGCCACAAAATACAGATGAGCTGGCTTCCCCCGGAGATAAAAACTATTTTCACCGATCCTCTTGGCGCTGTTCAAGGCGAAGTCGATAAACTGACAGCCGCTGACGAGAACAAGATCATCGTTCTGTCGCATTCTGGCTATGTGGTTGATCAGAAAGTTGCGGCTGAAACGACATGGGTGGATATCATCGTTGGTGGGCACTCCAACTCGTTATTATCCAACACAAATGATCGTGCAGTTGGGCCCTACCCCACGATGGTTGGCAGTACTGCAATCGTGCAGGCCTATGCTTACGGTAAGTATCTGGGCGAGCTGAACGTCACGTTCAATGACGCGGGCTAAATCACAGCCGCGTTAGGCGAGCCGATTTCAATCGATGGAACAATTGCTGAGGACGCCGACACAAAAGCCCGCATCGCAACGGCCGCCGAACCGCTCGCTGAAATTCGCAACGAAGTTTTGGCAAGTGCTGCGCAAGCCATAAACGGTGATCGTGCGCTTTGCCGTATCCAATAATGCGAGATGGGCAACATCGTGGCCGACGCGATGTTGGACCGCGTCAAAGACCAAGGCATCACCATTTTAATTGCCAATTCTGGCGGCATCCGTGCATCCATTGATGCTGGCGAGGTCACAATGGGCGAAGTCCTGACTGTGCTTCAATTCCAAAACACACTGTCAACGTTTCAAGTATCGGGCCAAACCATCATCGACGCGCTTGAAAACGGTGTCAGCCAAGTGGAAGAGGTCAAAGGCCACTTCCCACAGGTGGCTGGCCTCAAATATTCTTGGGACATCAAAATCGCAGCTGGCGAAGGTAGCATTTCTGATGTGATGGTCGCAAGCGGCGACAGTTTCGCCCTGATTGATCCAGCAGCCACTTACGGCGTTGTGTCCAACAACTATGTGCGCGGCGGCGGTGACGGGTATAAAATGTTCCGCGATGTTGCGGATGTTTTGGCGGAATTCATGGCCAAATCAGGCGATTACGCCCCGTATCTTGATGGCCGCATTACAGCCAAATGATACGCGCAAAAACATTCTTCCTCAGCGCGGCACTTATCGCGCTGGGATCGACTGGGATTGCCCAGAAAAGTTGTTTTGCACGCGAATATTCTGCAGATCACATGGGTAAAAACCCAAATCAGGTGGTCAAATCTATTGCAATTCGGTTTGAAGGACCAGCGAACGACAAATCCTCGGTGGGTGAATGGGGCGATGTGACCGCTTATTTCAATGACACATCAACAAAGTTCACTCAAACACTGTACTGCCAAGTGATCGACGGCAAACAGTGGTGCGGTGTTGAATGTGATGGCGGCGGCGCCGAAATCACTTGGAAAGATCGCGATACGATCTTGATCAAAACCAAAAGTTTTATTATGTCAGGCGGCTGTGATGGAAGCGAAACAGACATGTGGTTTGTAAAAGATCTAAACGCAAAATTCACAACCTACCGAGTGAACCACACATCAATGGACGCCTGCCCGCCGCTAGACGCCCAATGAAGCGGTTACTTAAGTTCAACCTCGACAAAACTCATATCCGTCGCGCCGGTGTTGATCACATTGTGCTCCACCCCTTCCATCCGACGATAGGCCGAACCAGCAGGTACTTTCACCGCTGATGTTGTCCCGTTGGGAAGCGAAAGGGTCATATCCAAATCCGTCACCGCCGTGATGACATAATCATATCCATGCGTGTGCCAGCCCGTTTCCGCGTTCGGTGCGAAATCAAATCGCGTCACCCGAACGCGCTCATCATCAATCAACTGTGTCGCGACGGCTTGTGGTTTTGTCATCGTTTTATCCTTTGAGTGTTTTGCGACAAAAGAAACAGGCACGACGGATTCTGTCAAACGCTCTGAAAACCTGCGTGTTGCGTGCATGCGGGCTGTGATACGTATTATTGAACGCGATTCCTCTCCACTCGGCCAGATATGCCGACCCAAAGAAAGATACCCCAATGGCCGATTTATTTAACGAAGACTTGTTCTTGAAAGGCTTAGAACAACGCAAATCCACGCTCGGCGCGGAGTACGTAGAAAAAAACCTTGCCGCCGCAGATGATTTCACCCAACCCTTTCAAGAAGCTATGACGGCATGGTGCTGGGGCTTTGGTTGGGGCGACGATGTGATCCCCGCAAAAACGCGCTCGATGATGAACCTCGCGATGATCGGTGCATTAGGGAAAATGCACGAATGGGAAATCCACTGCAAAGGCGCGTTGAACAACGGCGTAACCAAAGAAGAAATTCGCGCGATCATCCACGTCGTCGGCATCTATTGTGGCGTCCCGCAATCCCTTGAATGTTTCCGTGTGGCCCGTAAGGTGTTGGAGGAAGCTAGGGAATTGTAGTTTCTTAATGTTGGATTGACGTTTACAGTAAAAATGTGATCACATAAAAATCCGTGTGATCACAAATTACACAAAAACACGTGATATCAACAATTTTTGGC
>JASJIO010000136.1:0-14486 GCA_037625035.1 Amylibacter sp. | reverse complement strand
CAATCCGCGCAGTTTCAGCCGATTGCGTTGCTGCAATTTTTTGCACTTCTGACAGGGCCTGCGATTCCGCTTCTAGCCGTATCAAATGTTCTTGCTGTGCGATCTCGGCTTCACGTTCAGCGCGCTGTATATCAAGCCGGCGTTGCGCCTCGATCAAGCGGCTTTCGCGAACTGATGTTTCCGTTTCCGTTTCGATCTGCACCCGTTCTTTGCGTTGATCTGCAACCAAACTGGCAACACGGCGCATCCCTTCGGCGTTAAAGATGTTCTGTACGTTTAACTGTGATAGATCACTTTGGTCCAAATGAATCAAAGCCCCTGAAATCATTTCAAGCCCCAGTTTTTCAATCTGACCAGAAACGGCATTTGAAACTTCATCAGTGAATGCGGCACGGTTTTTATGTAGATTACTCAATTCTTGACTTACTGCTGCATTCTGCATGGAATTGATAATGGCACCGGACATCAACTCTTCGATATCAGCCCCGGCACGCGCTATTCTTGATCCCAAAGATTGCGCCGCCAAGGCGACACTCTCAGGGTTTGGCGCAACCCGAAACTCAAACGCCATCTCAACATCAACTCGTAGATGGTCACCTGTCATCAACGACTGTGGACCTTTGCGATCTAGTCGGGTCGTCATCGCGCCCATCGAAACTTTTTGAATTTGATGTAGAATTGGAAGCGAAAAACACCCGCCATCCATTACAACACGTTGGCCACCGAAACCCGTCCGCACCAGCGCAATATCACGGGACGCTTTGGCAAAATATCTTTGAAGGAACCAAATGCCGATCAGACAAACAATGATCCCTAACACCAAAACGACAAACAGAACCACGGTATTCTCCCTTAGATTTTGAGTTTCAGCGCTCGCAGGCGCTGTCTCGAATCTTTCCGAGGATCAGGTTGATCTAATTAAATTTCCATTTCAAGTATTTTATTTTCCAATTCAAATAAAATACTTAGTGGTCTGTTATATTGAGTTTTTTTAGAACTGAAAAAGCGACTCCATCCGCTCTGGCGAGATAAATTGGTAAAGACTTAACGTCATTCGAGATGAATTTCGCACCACGGACGCTTTTGTAAATCAAAGGTTGATGAAGCGTAGGGTCATTTCTGTCCCACCCATTTTTCAATCGTTGGACCAATCCATTTAGAAACTGAATTCCTTCATACGTGGATTGTCCGATAGCATTCAGCATTGGCGCTCGTTCACCATGCAAACCATAGTATTTTTCCTTATACGCAGCATTTCTTTCCGTTGCCACCGATGCAAAATAGGATGAAGATGAAAATAGTCTTTTCAAATTCTCCTCACCACTTGCCAAGAGCGCATTTTCTTCGATGGCGCACGACAGTCTGATCATAGAGCCATGCGCATCCAATTCGCCGAAATCTCTGTTGAATTGCACAGCATCCTGCCCCACCAAAGACAGCAAAACTGCGTCCGTCCCATTTGCCACAATCTCCTCGATCTCACGATAGAAATTGGGTTGGCCAAAAGGTAAATACTTTTCGTAACTCATGCCAACGCCCATCTTGGAAAGTTTGTTTTTAGCATAGGCGTGCGACGTGCGAGGCCAAACATAATCATTGCCAATCAAAGCCCAGCTTTTGGGCTGGTACAACGATTGTAAATGCTCCATCGCAGGCCCCAATTGTTGTGATGGCGTTTCACCTATGGCAAATATACCTTTTCCATGTTCACCACCTTCATAGAGCGGAGTATAAATATAGGGTACACGTCCCTGAACAACCTTACTCAGGCGTTGACGCATTGCACTAATGTGCATCCCCACGATCGCATCAACCGAACCAGATCGAATGAGAGAGTCGATCAGTTCTTCCACAGGCGCGTTTGTTTCAATCGCGCTGTCGACCATGATCAGTTGAACGGGACGTCCGGAAATACCATTTGCTTTGTTCAGTTCATCTACAGCCACCTGTGCGCTTGCAATACAGGACGGTGCCCAGAGACCTGCCGACCCACACATAGGAATGAGTAAAGCAATCCGAAAGGCTTTAGCAGGACTGAGCAAGCGTTCATCATAAGGTGACGCAATCGTATGTGGCACCGAAATCGCCCGGGAATTCCAATCTGAAAGCTGCGTTATCACACCACGTTCCTCACATTTCTCACCCATCGCAATTGATTTTGCTTTCCAAGTCAACTACTTTCAAGATTCAAGCAAATATCGGATCTTGAAATGAAACAGCGCTCAGCCCCTTTAGATAAGTATTTCTCCTATGCCGTTGCTGCGGCGCACAGAAAGCTGCACACGCATTTGAATGGCCAGTTACGCGCCTTTGGTATTCAAGTTGAGACATGGCGAATTTTAGAAACGCTTGATCAAACTGATGGTCTAACCATGAGCGGGCTGGCTGAAATCGTTCTAATGAACCCTCCCGCAATGACAAAATTGGTGGACCGCATGGTCGCTGACGGACTCGTGCAACGCCAAATTGGAATCGAAGATCAACGTAGGGTGACATTAATTCTAACTGATATGGGTGCCGAACTTGTACTAAACGTTCGTCTTCCTGCCTCTGAGCAAAACGATGCTATCTTGGCACAACTGGGGCCTGAAAAGGTGAAACTAATCCACGAAGCTTTAGATATTTTGGATCAGAATTTGTAAACTGTAGAAAGTCAGAAGAAGGTTCTTTTGCCCTTGTCGAAATTCGAACCTCAACAGGTAAGCATCTTCTAAATAATACTTTTGATACCAACTTCTCTCTTGTAATTGATCGAAAGTTCTCATTCTAAAACCTCGAGTAAGTGATTTTGGCGTCGACGAAAATTCCGCCCCCACAACGAGTGTCTGCTTACCTCTTATATTAATAAATTCGCCGCAATGCAGTGAACGTCTGCAATCCGCCCTTCGATGCTGATTTCTGCAATGCAAAAATTCAACATTGAGGGCGGAAAGCAGACCGTCGCTGCAGTGCAACATTTATGATTTCATCAAGTGAAAAGCAGACAGTCGCTGAACACGATGACAAGAGTATGCGTGATGGATTACAGAGTGGTGTTTGAATTGGATGCCACGATTCTAAATGCGAAGCTAATCTACGCCTCAGAAGCTATTCAAGTTTGCGGCAATGCGGCTCAATTTCTGGACCTGTTAGATTCTGCTCAAGCGGCAGTCGGGGAATAAACCCGCCTTTTCGCAAAATTTACGCGTGTCATGCCCAGAAAATAGTCCATCATGCGTTACAAGGACAGTCCGCCAATCACGGGCGGCCGCCCCCATAATATCTGTGTGCAAGGTATCGCCACACATCACGATTCTATTCAGCCGCACCTTGGGCAGCGAGCACTCAACCAAGTCGTATACCTCTGGAAATGGCTTTCCAAAGAAGCGCACGTTAGGAATGCCCGCATCCACAAGAAGGTGGCCGAAATAGCCGAGTTCCAAAGAAAATCCATTGCCGCGCGGCGCGACAAGATCAGCGTTCCCAATCAAAACCGGTCGTGGACGTTTTTGAAGCGTTTTCGTTAGTAGATTTTGCCGGTGATCCGACCATTCTTTTGAAGACAAAAACAGAAACCCATCAACATCATCATAGGCTTTGCACTCGTCACCAAGCGGTATCCAATCTTCTTCGATATCAAGCAGTTGGTCTTCGGATGCGGTGATGATACCCCATGTTCCTTGCCCCAAACATGCAAGGTTTGCATCCCGACTGGTGACGATTTCGCCTTCATTGATGGACAGGCCAAGGCGTTGAAATTTCTCAACTGCGCCTGCTCGATCATAGCTGGCATCATTGGTCAAAATGCGAATTTTACATCCAAGCGCCCGCAATTCATTCAAACGCGTGTCCGCGCCTTCAATCAACGTTTCAACAACGTTAAGGACACCAAACGCATCAAAAACAAACGCTGAGGCATGGTCCGCAATTTCAACGAGCGAAGAAATATCGTGGAACTTTGTGGGCGTAACGGCATGCGGCATCCGTGCACAAACCTGCTCGTATTGGTCAAGAATTGATGGAGTTGTCCGCATGGATTTTTGGTACCTAATTGCCAAATTGGAGTGTCGATAACCGCAATAGTGTCGGGTTAGCATATGACGCATGGATAAAAGGTATTTGGGGGCCTGCGTTTGGGGTATTTTATTGGCGGCAGGGGAAAGTTTGATGTTGGGTTTTGAATTGAATCTTAGGCTCGGCTTGCCCGTGCCATGCCCGACCTTCCCCCAAGGGAGGGCATTTTGCTGTGGCGACACTGGGTGCGCTGATTTTGGGTTTGAACGATGAGATCGGAATGGGGGAACGGCCTCGCGAGGTCGGGCATGGCCCTGCGATTGTGATAAGGAGTAACCGCCAATGATGCGTCTTGTTCGTCGGGGTTTGATGTTTGGGAACCTGTATGAGGTGCGCTCCAAGGCGTTGGTGGAGCGGTACAATCGTGCGTTGGAGCATTTGTGCGGCAAGCGGACCGAGTTTCATGTGGATATTTCGGGGTATTTGCCCGAGATTGGCGATGATCTTTACCTCAATCCGAACGGGTGTAATCGGCAGTTTATCTTGCTGGCGACGGAGCAGAAAACCGCGCCTTTGCTGAATGCGCAGTTTTCAACTTCGCGCAGTATTTTGCGCAAATGGATGGATCAGAACGAGGATCAGTTGTTTGCGTTAACCGCACGGGATGCGGTTGCGGGGGAGTTGGTGAACTCTGTTTTTTCTGTCGATAGCCTGAACGATTTGCTGGCTATTCGGCGAATTGAGGTTGAGGCGGATACGACCGAAAGTACCGTAAAGGATGGTAAGTTGCTGCGCAGCAAAATCGACAAATTTATGGGCGATGAGGATGCGTGGTGGGACGATGTTTTGATCGCAGATATGATCGAGATTGGCAAACGCACCGGGGATATCACGCGCTATCCTGTAGTGCTGACGAACAATTCGTTTGAGCAGAAGAAATTTTATACGGCGCATTTCGACGGGCTGTATGAGTTCTGTGATCTGGACGACGTGAAGGATTGGGATGTTGAGTATGTGATGGCTTTTAGCCAGCGCAACGACATCGTGACTTTCCTTGAGGCGAACAATTTGGTGGAGCTGATTATATCTGCAAAGGGGCGCGATGTGGCGGCTATTTTGCAGCAGAAGATGGATTTCATCGTTGTGGATACGGCGGCGGGTTTGGGGGCGGAGATCGGCGCGCCTGATCGGCGTAAATTGCGCCAGTTGGCGCGGCAAAATGCCAAGGATTTACTGCGGAATAAAATGGTTTGTACAAGCTGTGGCTGTGGGCGCAGGGGCAGGGCGATTGGCCGCGCATTACGGCGAATGATCCTGCGTAATTTTACACGCTGCGCGCATCCGATCACGCCGATAAAGATTTGGTGAATATGATGTTGGCGGAGTTGGCGCCCCTTGATGTGCGCCAATTGTTTATCTGCCATAAGGAAGCGTTCTATCGCACCTACGCGGGTTGTTCGGATGAAAAGAAAGAACATGTGGCGCAATACCTTGCGAATGAATATATGGTGGATAAGGCAGGTGCGCGTGAAGAGCTGTTTGGGCATGAGCCAGCGATGGAAGAGGTCGAGCGTTCAAAAGGTGCAGTGAAGCGCAAAAGCGTTGGCAGGCCTTGGGGTGACGACGGCGATGACATCGTTAAACGGGTTGGCCCTTGGGGCGCGGTAAGGAGGTAGATAGATGTTTGGATGGTTAAGATTAGCGGTGATTGGGTTGTTTTTCCTGACAATCGTATACATCTGTTTGTCATGGTATTCGCGATCTGTACGGCGTGAAAAGCTGGAAAAACAGTTTGATGCAAGCAAAGAGCAGCAAGGCCCGCGTGAGCAGTTTATTGACGGCGGGTTGAAAGCCTATGAAGGATCGTTAAGGGCCAAGTTGATTTGGGGGGTTTATGTGATCCCGATTATCTTGGTTGTTGTGATGATTTATGTGGCTAATTTTATGTGAGGATTTGACTATGCGTTGGATCAAATGGATATTTCTAGCCATTGTGGCGTTGCTGATTTTTTCGGTGTTTCATTACACATTGCCGCAGCGCGATATTGTGCGGGTGACAGGGACCGAGATTATTCGCGCGGACTTTTCGGGGTGGAACCGAATTTTCTATGCGCAGGCTGATAGCGGGAATGAGGAAGCGGTGAGCCGCGATTTGCGCCTGATCAACACGTCTTATCCTGAGGGCGGCATTATGGTGTTCCGCAACGAGGACACTGGGTTTGGTTGGCCCTGGTATTTCAAGTTGGATAGTTCGAATTTGCATGCGGAAGTGGCAGATAAAATTTCTACGCGGGACGATCCGATCTGGGTTGTGATTACGCATTATGGCTGGCGCAATGAATTCATGTCGATCTATCCAAATGCGGTGGGTGTGCGCGAAGTTTCTGGGCCAGACGTGCGTATTATTCCGTGGGTGAATATCATTATCTACGTCATTTTGGCGTTCTTGCTGTTAGGAGCTTTTCGTTTGCTGCAACGGTTTAAACGGCGCAAGATTGATCCTGTTTTAGGGCGGATGGAAGAGAAATGGGACAGTGTTGAGGCGCGGGCATCCGATGTTTCTGATAGTGCCGGTGCGGCCAAAGGTGGTGTGATCGCGTGGTTTAAGAGCTGGTTTGGCTAGGCGTGAAATAGGATTGGGGCGCTGCCCCAAACCCCGAGATATTTTTGGCCAAAAGAAGTTGGGTAGAAAGTGTTTAGCGCGGGCGTGAGTTGTATCTGTGGGGCTAGGTGTATCATGGCGCTGCCCGCCGCAGGACGTTACGTATCTAGAGTGGTTTTCTGCTGCGAAGAGCGCCGCGTAGATATGATGTGACCAGCAAAAACGAAGGCGAATTTCTTGAACATCGCGCTAGCCCATTCAAATTCGGTGGCGGGTTAAGAGGATGTTGGGTTTGGCTGGCATTTCCATCTGTAATAGGGCAAAACGTTTTGGAATAATTCCACGCGAGGGCAGACCTATGATTCCGTATCGTTCTAGAACTTCTACACATGGCCGTAACATGGCGGGGGCCCGTGGGCTTTGGCGTGCGACCGGCATGACGGACAGCGATTTTGGCAAGCCGATCATCGCGGTTGTGAATTCATTTACGCAGTTTGTTCCGGGCCACGTGCACCTGAAAGATCTGGGTGGCTTGGTTGCTGAGGAAATCGCGAAAGCGGGTGGCGTTGCTAAGGAATTTAACACCATTGCGGTGGATGATGGGATTGCGATGGGGCACGACGGGATGTTGTATTCCCTGCCGAGCCGCGAAGTGATTGCGGATAGTGTGGAATACATGGTGAACGCGCATTGTGCGGATGCGATGGTGTGCATTTCCAACTGTGATAAAATTACGCCCGGTATGATGATGGCGGCGCTGCGTTTGGATATCCCTGTTGTGTTTGTTTCTGGCGGCCCGATGGAGGCTGGAAAGGTCGATATTGATGGGGATTTGCGCGCGGTTGATCTGGTGGATGCCATGATGGAAGCGGCCAACCCTGATCGTACCGACGAAGAAGTTTTGGCGATTGAAGAGAGTGCTTGCCCGACCTGTGGGTCGTGTTCGGGCATGTTTACGGCCAATTCGATGAACTGTTTGGCCGAGGCGTTGGGGCTGGCATTGCCGGGCAATGGATCGACTTTGGCGACGCATTCGGATCGTGAAATGTTGTTTCGTGAGGCAGGACGTTTGATTGTGGATTTGACGAAGGATTACTACGTCAATGGCAATAAGGCCGTGTCTGCGCGTGGGATTGCGACGAAAGCGGCGTTTGAAAATGCGATGCGCATGGACATTACGATGGGCGGATCGACGAATACGATCTTGCATTTGTTGGCGATGGCGCAAGAGGCCGAAGTTGATTTTACTGTGGATGATATTGATCGCCTTAGCCGTTCAACGCCTTGTTTGTGTAAGGTTGCGCCTGCGGTTTTGAATGTTCACATGGAAGATGTGCATCGTGCGGGCGGAATTTTTGCGCTGCTGGGTGAAATGAACCGTGCTGGATTGTTGGATACCTCTGCGGCCACTATTCATGCGCCGACCTTGGGCGATGCGATTGCGAAATGGGATGTGCGCACATCGAACGACCAAGCTGTGCATGAACTGTTTTTAGCAGCCCCTGGTGGGGTGCGCACGGTCGAGGCGTTTTCGCAGTCTCGTCGGTATAAAGAGCTGGATTTGGACCGCGAATACGGTGTGATCCGTGAGTTGAAACATGCCCATTCACTGGAAGGTGGGTTGGCTGTTTTGTTCGGGAATATTTCGCAGGAAGGCTGTGTTGTTAAGACGGCTGGTGTTGATGATAGTATCCTGAAATTCAATGGTCGCGCAGTGATTTGCGAGAGTCAAGACGAAGCCTGTAAGCGTATTTTGGGTAAAGAAGTGGTGGAAGGCGACGTGGTTGTCATCCGTTATGAAGGGCCACGCGGTGGACCGGGGATGCAAGAAATGCTGTACCCGACGACCTATCTGAAATCTATGAAACTGGGCAAGGCTTGTGCGTTGATCACCGATGGTCGCTTTAGCGGCGGGACGTCTGGATTGTCGATTGGGCATGTTTCACCCGAGGCCGCAGAGGGCGGTAATATCGCGTTGATCGAGGAAGGCGATATCATCGAGATTGATATTCCGAACCGTGTGATGAATGTGAAGTTGACGGACGAAGAACTGGTAACACGTCGTGCGGCGATGGACGCGCGGGAAAACCCTTGGGCGCCAAGTGAACCACGGTCGCGTAAAGTTAGCAAAGCGCTGCGGGTGTATGCAGCACATGTTGGGAATGCGTCACAAGGGGCGGTTCGGCTGGAGCCTTGAACGCACTCTATAGGCTCTGGCGTTCGGTTTTTGTATCATTGTTGTGATGATAATTGCCGTAATAGTCGCGCTGTTCGCCTTTGTCGATTTGGGGCCAAAGGGAGAGCTTCGCGATGCCTCGCGAAATTTGGTCCGAGGGAAAGAGATTGTTCTAATCCTGCGCGGACAAACGTGTTCAGTTGTTCAAGGTGGATCTAAGGAATTTTTCTGTTCGTTTGAGTTTCCGTTCAGAAGTGACGAAGCGAGAATTTTGTATGATGATTACGTACTTGAGCTGAAAGTCTCTCACTCCGGGAATGAATATGTGGAGTGGTCAGAAGGGGTGCCTTTGAACCATCCAGATAGCTATGAACAGACGATCTTTGACCACTACAAAGGGGCACAGTTTTTTGTGGCACTGAAGGACAAAGGTACGTTGCAGAATACTTATGTTTTTGTACGACTTCCTGCGAACTAATCAGCTGTGGCGACCTGATCACGTAGGGTGCTGAGCACTTTTACCAAATTTTCCAACATCGGCAGATCGAAGCCTGTGCTTTCGATCACGCAGCGGGTGACAGCGTTGCTGTGTTTTTGCAAGGCGCGCCCTGATGACGTGAGGCTGATGATGACTTTGCGTTCGTCTTTGGGATTTCGGGTGCGCGTGACGTGGCCGAGGGCTTCCAAACGTTTCAGAAGCGGAGTCAATGTGTTGGTTTGCATCTGTAGTTTTGTTGAAAGGGAGCCGACGCTTTGATCGTCGTTTTCCCATAAGAACATAAGAGTGATCCATTGCGGGTATGTCAGGCCGAGGTCTTTGAGAAGGGGCACATAGGCACGATTGATTGCATGGCTTGCAGTGTAAAGCGCAAAGCAGATCATTGTGTCTGGCTGGGTCGGGAGTTGGGTATCCTCAAGCATGGAAAGGGTTCATCCGTTTCTATCGTGTAAGATATAATATACTTAAAGGAATCGCAAAAGGGTGATTTAAAAATCGTACACGTTACAGTCGTATACGATTTATCTTATAAGAAATCTATGCCTTGGTTACCTAGCTTGAAAACAGAAACACCAGAAGAGGGCTATGCATTGGCCATAAAGCTGTCGCGCATGGTGGTAAAGATGACCCAGCCTGATGAAGCAGCGCGCGAACGCATGCGTCCTGAATATGCCAATGATGCGGCGAACCTGACGCAAGTTTCTTTGGTCGTTGCGACAAATTTTTTAGACTGTGGAGCTGGCTAACAATCACTGGGTTTGATTTAGGTATTTAGAGAACATTAAAGGGCGCGGCAGAGTTCAATCTGACGCGCCCTTTTGAATTTAGGTGGGGTGTTTACCCAAAATTCTTAGACTGCTGGCATGCCTTGTTCGATAATGTTGGCCCAGAGGGAGCAGCCTGCGGGGATGGCTTCGTCGTTGAAGTTGTATTCAGGGTGATGGACCATCGCGCCTTCGCCGTTGCCGCATAGGATGTAGGCACCGGGGCGGGCTTCGAGCATGAAGGCGAAGTCTTCGCCGCCCATTGTTTGTTCCATATCGTCGTTGACGTTGTGATCACCGACGACAGTGCGTGCAACATTTGCCATGAATTCTGTTTGATCGTCATGGTTCACCATGACGGGGTAGTTGCGATCATAGGTGACTTTGGCAGTGGCCCCAAATGCAGCGGCGGTGTTTTCGGCGATGCGTTTGATTTGTTCTTCTGCGGTGTCGCGCATGGCGGGTGACAAGGTGCGTACGGTGCCGCGTAGCTCTACGTTTTCAGGGATGACGTTGAACGCTTTGCTTTCGGTTTCAAAGCTGGTGACGGAAACGACCACGGATTCAAGCGGGTCTGCCACGCGTGATGCTATGGTTTGCAGCGCGATCACGATGTGAGCGGCGACGACAGTTGTATCAACACCGTCTTGGGGTTTGGCGGCGTGCGCGCCTTTGCCTGTGACATCGATTTGGATGAGGTCGGCGGCAGCGAAAAACGGGCCGGGGCGAATGCCGAATTTGCCAACGTCAACGCCTGGCCAATTGTGCATGCCGTAGACTTCTTGAATGTTGAAATCTTCCATCATGCCCTCATCGACCATTTCACGGCCACCCCCGCCGCCTTCTTCGGCGGGTTGGAAAATGACCACGGCTGTTCCGTCGAAGTTGCGGGTTTCGCAAAGGTATTGCGCCGCGCCGAGCAGCATTGTTGTGTGACCATCGTGACCACAGGCGTGCATTTTGCCTGCTTCTTTTGAGGCATATTCTAAGCCTGTTGCCTCGAATATCGGCAATGCGTCCATGTCGGCGCGCAGGCCGATGACTTTGCCAGATGCGTTTTGCTTGCCTTTGATAACACCAACAACGCCCGTTTGGCCGATGCCTGTTTTAACCTCGTTGCAGCCCCATTCGCGTAGTTTTTCGGCGACGATGTTGGCGGTGCGGTGGCAATCGAATTGCAGTTCTGGATGCGCGTGTAGATCGCGGCGAATAACGGTGAGTTCTGCGTGGGTTTCGGCGAAACGGTTGATGAGTGGCATGGTTGATTCCTTAAGAAAGATCAGCAATCAGGTCGCGCATGAATTTAGCGCCCAGATTGTATTGTGCGACGGTGATGTATTCGTCTGCTTGGTGGGCTTGGTCGATGCTGCCCGGGCCGCAGATGACAGTTGAGATATTTTCGGTTTGGAAATGGCCTGCCTCGGTGCCGTAGCTGACGACGTTGATAGAATTGTCGCCTGTTAGACGGCGAACGAGGGATTCTGCTGCGCCGTTTTCTTCAGGTTTGAGGCCGGGGACGCCGAATTTTGGCGTGATCTTTATGCCTGCTTCGGGGCGCACGGCCTTGATTTTTGCGTTCAGTTCGGCCGCGAAGGCAAGGTAATCAACGGCTTCTTGTTTGGCGTCTTGGGTAGGTAGAAGCCGAAAATCGTTGATGAAGGTACAGGATTTGGCGGTGATGTTGCCCGCTGTACCGCCGTGAATTGTGCCGACGTGATAGGTCGGGAAGGGCGGTACAAATTCGCAATCTGGGTCTTGATTGGCGACGGCATCTGCGTTTTTCTGATTGTGCCATTCCACAAGAGTTGCGGCCGTCATCACGGCGGAAACACCGATGTGCGCGAGGGAGGAGTGGATTTCATATCCTGTGACTTCGTTAACGAAACCGATGCCCCCTTTGTGGCCTGTGACGGCCTTCATGTCGGAGGGTTCGCCCACTATGCACATGGCGGCCTTTGGCATTTTGCCAGCCAGGTCTTTGATCATCGGGATCACGCCTTCGCAGCCGACTTCTTCGTCGTAGGATAATGCGAGTTGGATAGGGGTTTTGAGGTCTGCGGCGAGCATTTGTGGAACATAGGCAAGAGCGATGGCTAGGAAGCCTTTCATGTCGCAGGTGCCACGGCCGAAATATTTGCCGTCTTTTTCGACAACAGTCCACGGATCGGTTGACCAATCTTGACCTTCAACGGGGACAACATCGGTGTGACCAGACAGGATGACGCCGCCCTCAACCATCGGGCCGATGTGGGCGTAAAGGTTCGCTTTGTCGCCATCGTCGTTATAGACACGCGTGCTATCTACGCCGTGTAATGACAAATATCCTTCGACAAAGTCGATGAGTGAAAGGTTGGAGCGGTGAGAAACAGTGTTAAAGCCGATGAGCTTTTCCAGCATTTCCACAGGTGTATAGGTGTCGGGCATGGGGCAAGTCCTGCGTGTAAGAATTGGGGGAGTTTGGAAATTGCGTCACAACTCGTCAAGGGGGGAAAGGGGGGGAGGTGGTCACAATTACTTTGGGTCATTTTATCGGTCGATAAAAAGAAAAGTCATTGTAAAATATTTCTTTATCGTTTTTACTTCTCACATGGTCTTCCGTTTTGGTTTCGCTTTCAAAACGTTTACTCTTGGGGATAATTAGTTGTTTGAACGCCATGAAACGTACGCACTCGCGTTGGTTTCACCTGCTTTTGCAGGCGTATTTGCTCGGACCTCCTCCCCTTTTCGTGGCGCAGACGCGCTGCATTGACCTAAACTATAAACAATAAGGAGAACTCTACGTATGACGATGAAATCTATGACATTGGGAAGCGCGCTTTTGCTTTCAATGGCGTCCATGGCGGTTGCGGAACGCGGCTCTGATGGCGATCTAAAGATTATCTATTGGCAAGCGCCATCGATTTTGAACCCATATCTGTCTGGTGGTACTAAAGATGTTGAATCAGCATCTATGGTTATTGAGCCACTGGGTCGTTACGACCAAGACGGTGCGTTGGTTCCATATCTGGCCAAAGAAATTCCAACCGTTGGGAACGGTGGTGTTTCTGCAGACCTGACATCTATCACTTGGACCTTGAAAGAAGGTTTGTTGTGGTCAGATGGCACGCCTATGACATCTGCTGATGTAAAATTCACAGCAGAATATTGTATGCACCCAGAAGGCGGTTGCGCACAGGCGTCTTTCTTTGACGGTGTGACAGGCGTTGAGGCAATGGATGCGTTGACTGTAAAAGTTACGTTCAACCAGCCAAAACCAAACCCGTATGGCCCGTTCATGGGCGGCCAATCCCCAATTCTGCAGGCGGCACAATTTGCTGATTGTTTGGGCGCAAAAGCACCAGAGTGTACTGAAGCCAACTTTGGCCCAATAGGCACTGGTCCTTTCATGGTTACGGATTTCCGTCCAAATGATGTGATCCAATTGGTTGCAAACCCGAACTACCGCGATGCTTCTAAGCCAGCATTCGCAAGCGTGACTTTCAAAGGTGGCGGCGACGCGACTGCTGCTGGTCGTGCGGTTATGGAAACAGGCGAGTTTGATTACGCTTGGAACATGCAGTTGGCACCAGACGTGTTGGCGAAAATGGCGCAAGGCGGCAAAGGTAAGCCAATCGCAGCATTTGGTTCGCTTGTTGAGCGCCTTGAAATGAACCTGACTGATCCGTCATCTTCACTGGATGCAGACACACGTGCGACTGTTAAAGCACCGCACCCGTTCCTGTCAGACATCAAAGTACGTACTGCGCTATCTATGGCGATCGACCGCGACCTGTTGGTTGAAGTTGGTTACGGTACTGCTGGACGTCCAACATGTAATTTGGTTCCTGCACCGAAAGTATTTGCATCTGACAACACAGGTTGTTTGACGCAAGACATCGAAGGCGCAAAAGCGTTGTTGGACCAAGCTGGTTGGACAGACTCCGATGGCGATGGTGTACGTGACAAGGACGGCAAAAAGCTGGCGATCTTGTACCAAACATCTACAAACGCTGTTCGTCAGGATTTCCAAGCGCTGATCAAACAGTGGTGGTCAGAAATCGGTGTTGAAACCGAACTTCGTAACCTTGACGCATCTGTGTTCTTTGGTGGTGACCCAGGTTCGCCTGACACATACCAAAAGTTCTATGCGGACGTGGAAATGTACGCCAACAACTTTAACGGCACAGACCCGCAGCAATACCTTGCAGCGTACCGTTGTGGTGGCGAGCCTAAGCCAGAATCTCAATGGCAGGGTGAAAACATCAACCGTTTCTGTGATCCTGCATATGACGCATTGATCGACGAGCTGGCACGTACTGGCGACCTCGACAAGCGTTGCGAGATGGGCAAAACGTTGAACGATATGCTGACAAAAGACAGCATGACTATCGTTCCTTTGGTTGATCGTGGTCGCGTTTCTGCACACGCCCTGTCTTTGGGTGGCATCGTTCTGAATACTTGGGACAGTGAATT
>JASJIO010000135.1:0-4484 GCA_037625035.1 Amylibacter sp. | reverse complement strand
CTGAACATGGCCAAACGCTGCTTTTCCCAGATCGAGGGTTTTGCCGATTATGGATTTCCCGAAAGCCACGCCGCCGCCTTTGCTATGTTGGCCTATGTGTCCGCGTGGCTCAAATGCCATCACCCAGCAATCTTTGCCTGCGCGCTTCTCAATTCTCAGCCCATGGGATTTTACGCCCCAGCCCAAATCGTGCGTGATGTACGTGAGCATGGCGTTGAAACGCGCCCAATATGCGTAAATTATTCGGAATGGAAAAACACCCTAGAACGCCGCCCCGATGGTGCATTGGCGCTGCGTTTGGGGTTTCGTCAAATCAAGGGTTTCAAAGAGGAAGAAGCAGGCTGGATCGTTGCTGCGCGTGGAAATGGGTATCCAAATCCAGAGACCCTGTGGCTGCGGGCGGGCCTGCGCCCTGACGTGCTGACACGGCTCGCCGAAGCAGATGCGTTTTGCAACATGGGTCTTACGCGGCGCGATGCGCTGTGGCAGGTCAAAGCCATCCGCAGTGCGAAACCCCTGCCACTTTTCAATGATCCGATTGATGGGGAAAACATTGATGAGCCGCAAATCACCCTACCCAGCATGCATTTGGGTGAAGAAGTGGTTGAGGATTACGTTTCAACCCGCCTATCTTTGCGCGCCCACCCAATGGAATTGTTACGCCCCAGTATTGCGGGCCTTACGCCACACAACGCGCTTATGGATGTGCCGTTTGGACGGCACACAGTCTGCGGGCTGGTCATCACCCGTCAACGCCCCGGCACTGCGTCAGGGGTGGTTTTTTTGACCCTTGAGGATGAAACTGGGGTCAGTAATGTGGTCGTATGGCCCAAAGTTTATGAGCGTTTCCGCCGTATTGTAATGGGGGCACGGCTTTTACATGTGCAGGGATATCTGCAACGTGAAGGCATTGTAGTGCATCTGATAGCGCAAGATATTTGCGATATGTCTCATAAGCTTGCTGAATTAGGGCATCCAATGCCAGAGGCGCTCACGACCAAAGGACCACGGGCAGACGACACCCCAAAAACATCCCGTTACCCTGCTCGCGCTACGCATCCACGCCAACAAGCCAAGCGACTATTTCCAAGTCGGGATTTTCATTAAATAAGCATCTGCTCGTTTGCGCTACCTAATCAAGCGGGCAGATTGGAAATTTACACTCCCCCCTTAAACAGGCCGCTATTATGCAAGTCGTGTAGCCCGGGGGCTTTCGTCCATCTGGAATGTCAAATGCTCGACCAAACGCACTGTTAAGGTTGCTTTTTCGCCAGCGTATTCGGGATCATCCCACAGGTTGTTGGTCTCTTTTGGATCAGCCGTTAGATCGTACAACTCTCCCCAACCCGCGCCTGCAAATACCGACATCCGCCATTTTTTGGTCCGAAGAGTCCGCACACGGGCAGCCTGCGCTAGGCCCATTCTTGCGCCCCCGTCGTTATGTTCGATCAAAACCTCATCGCGGTGGGGCTGTGTTCCATCCAAGGATTTTAGAAAGCTTTGACCTTGCATTCCGTTATAAGGCGCTAATCCCACGCGATCCAAAATACTAGCCGAAATATCGATCGTTGAAGCCATTGTATCTGTGCGTACGGCCTCGCGGGTTCCGGGATCAGACCAGATCATTGGCACACGGGTTATGGCGGGTAATTGAATAGGGCCTTTGAGCATAAGGTTGAAATCACCCAGATAGTCGCCATGATCGGCAGTAAAGATGATGACTGTGTTGTCATATTGACCTGTGTCTTTAAGCGATTGCACCACTCTGCCAATTTGATCGTCGATCATGGTGATCATGCCCGCTGTCAACGCCATAGCCTCGCGGATGTGCTGATCGTCTGCGCGAAACGGCATCTGTGGTATCGGGGGCGTTAATCCAGCGGCCCACATTTCAGTTGCGTGTTCCATCGGCGGGGTCGGGTTTTGATGGGCCGCGTATGGCAGATCTACCGTGAACTCATCAGGTGAATACATGTCCCAGTATTTCCCAGGCGGATTGAACGGGTGATGAGGGTCAGGAAAGGATACAAACGCGAAGAATGGATCGTCTTGATCCGCACGGCCCTTAACATATTCGACCGCTTTATCCGCGATCCACGCAGTTGGATAGCTTTCTTCTGGTACGGGTGTTCGATAGGCCTGTGGACAGGTGTAATTGTGCACGATTTCATTGGCTGGGTCGTGCAATTCCTGCCAATTTGGGACCGTTTCGCGGAACCATTGGCCGTAATGCCCGCCACATTGATCCCCATGGCTTGTGACCATATCCACGTGCTGGAAGCCGTAATATGGCACCTCAAAAGGCGTTACTGTGTCCGCTAGGAAATTGGCGGGTTGTTCTAGTGTGTAGTTTACAGATTCGGGCTGCCAAGCCTCTGGAATCAACCATTCAACTTTGTCTGGGGCACGCAATGGCGGGCTTTCGGTGAAAGGTTGCAGATGGCTTTTGCCGATGCTTGCGGTCGCGTATCCGCCCGCTGCCAGAACATCCACAAAGGTGTTTGCTCGTTTTGATAAAAGGCACCCATTGTGGCGCAATCCGTGCACAGAGGGCATGCGCCCTGTCATCAAGGACGCTCGATTAGGCATACACACAGGTAGCGCGACATGAAAATCTTCAAACAGGGTACCATCCGCTGCAATCGCATCAATATTTGGCGTACGCACGATGGAATGCCCCGTGCACCCAAGCCAATCAGCACGGTGCTGATCGGTTATAAAAAGGAGGATATTCGGCTTCTTGGCCATGCGGTTCTCCTGTTAAGCTTCGGCAATTCTTCGAGACGTAATTCGGTGATAAACAAGAACGACGGCGCCGAGCACAAGTGCGCTGAAGTAAATTTCCTCTGGGCGAGCGAGCAACCCAATCGCGATTGCAAGGCGCACAAACACCCAAAACAAATTAAGCCGTGTCACATCAAACTGCGACAGCGCGCTGGCCACAAAATAAAGTGCGAGGATGAGTTTCGCGAGCAACCACAACAGCGGCATCAACTCCACCCCGTTTTCGTACCCAGGAAGGAAATCTTTGCTCGCACTTGAGGGATCAATAAGCGCTTGGTCGATCAGCAGTAATTCGGGATAGAACGCAAAGACGAACGGGATAACAAACATCACGATACCAGAGCGCACAGCGCTGAAACCAGTGGCCATCGGTTCGGCTTTGGTGATCGTCGAGGCTGCAAATGCGGCCAGTGCAACAGGCGGGGTAATCGCCGAAGCAACGGCAAAGTAAAAGATGAACATGTGCGCTGTGAATGTTGCAATCCCAAGGCCTATTAACAGCGGCCCCATTAGCAGTGCCACGTTAATATAGGCTGGCACGGCGGGCATCCCCATGCCAAGTAACACGGCCAATAGCATTGTGATCCCTAGGGCGATGAATTGAAAGGAAACCGAACCATCCCCACCCAGATCAAGCGAGAGTAAGAAGCGCAGCACATCAACAGCTACGAATTTGGAAAGTCCAGTAAAGTTGAGGCAAACGTCAATCACAGTCACCGCGAGGAACATCAAATACAGCGTTGAGACGGTGATCCCTGCGTCAGCCAAAGCGTCCAACGCCAGCCGTGGTGTTTTACGAAACTGTTTGTCCATAAACAGCAAGGCGATCACAAATGCTGCGCCCCACCAGCCAGTTGCGCCAGCGTCACCTGCAGCATTTTGATAGATTTGTAGGAACCAAGGCAGATTTGTCGCGTGACATCCGCTTACAGTGATAATCGTTTCAGCGCCAAGCAACCAGCCAAGAGGGCCACAGCCAACTGCGTCTTTTGGGGTTAGCAGTAGGACGAGAATGAGAAGGATTGGCAGGAATATTTGTGCTAAATGGATGATATCTGAGCGCGACATCAACATGTCTTCGGTTATTTCGCCGTATGCTTCGATGCCTTGTTTTCGCGACTGGAACATCGCCGTGAGGAATAGGCAAAAGAAGTACGCAATCGCGGGGATCGTGGCCGCAACGATCACGTCGCCGTAGGGTGTGGCAGTCATAGCCGCGAGGATAAAGGCCGCAACTCCCATGACAGGTGGCATGATCGAGCCACCTGAAGATGCTGCCGCTTCAACGCCACCAGCAAAAACGGGTGAAAAGCCACGGCGAACCATCATCGGAATAGTGAGAACACCTGTCGATAATACGTTGGTTACTGGGCCGCCAGTTATCGTACCAAACATTGCAGAAGACACGATTGCCGCATGTGCAGGTCCACCACGCAGGTTCCGCGTCCAACGAAATGCGAGTTTGATAAGCGATTGGCCACCAGCCGATTTGCCAAACATCGCTCCTAGAATAATGTAGGGAAACACTACATTTATGATCACATACATGAACCGTCCAAGCATTCCTGAAGCATTGTTCACCAGTGCATCATGCACGTTGGGTCGCCCATCAAGGAAGGTGCGAGGCTCTCCACCCATTTTTGTCATCAGGTATTTGTTGATATCCTCTGGACCATGGAAGTACCAAACCAGCACGGTAC
>JASJIO010000134.1:0-6307 GCA_037625035.1 Amylibacter sp. | reverse complement strand
CTGGCCATACCCGTTTTACACAGGCGCGCCTGTTTGCGGCGCATGACTTGTCGGAAACAGACATAATTACCGCGCTAGAATGGAGCCCATTCGAAATTTTAGCTTTGGTGGATCTGCCACATGTTTATTTAACCGCTTACTCACAAGGCCAAAGAACCCGACAATCAACAAGCTTCCAAGGATGAAATAGACGGCAATGATTGGATAAGAAACGAATGGGTTGAAGGTGTTTTCTGCAAAGTAATTGGCGTAGTACAAACCATCGCCTTGCTGACGCCATGCGGGAAAGCCGGTGAAAAATATCAAAGCCGTTGAATGGAACAGAAAGATCGCTTCGTTGGAATAAGACGACCAAGCAAGGCGTAACATCGTCGGAAAAACGATCCGCCAAAACTTTGTGCGACCGTTCATTCCAAAGGCGTCCGCAGATTCTACATCGCCTTTTGGAACAGCGCGCAAAGCGCCAGTAAATATCTCTGCGCTGTAAGCTGATGTGTTTAAAAACAGCACAATCAATGCGCCGAGCCATGCCTTTGTGAGCCAACTTGTGTGGGCTGCGAGGACCATAAAACCTAGATCAAACTCGAATCCCATGCGAGGAATTTGGACAAATAGCTCATAGGCAAAGAAGAATTGAATAAACAACGGCGACCCACGGAACACAAAAACGAAAGCATTGGCTGGGATGCGTAACAACGGGCCAGCATTTACACGCGCAAACGCCAAAGCAGTGGCGAACAAAAAGCCGAAAATGATCGCAACAAATGCGAAATAAACGTTCCAGATCATGCCGCTGCCGATCAGAACGACCTGTTCGCAGAACGTGATGTCTGATTTTGGTAAAAGACGTTCGCCGTGGCCAAATGCCCGCAGGCCATAACCCCAAAGCGTTTGCGAACAACTCATGATGCCACCGACAATCCGCGCGATGCGCGTATGAAAATACGATCAAACGCGCGCTGGCTGACCCAAGTAAGGACCAAATAAAACACCAAAAGCGCGCCAAAATACCAAATGCGCCAATCTGGGTGGGCGTAAGTATACACCTGAGTTTTCATGCCGCCGAGTTCCTTGGCCCAATAGACGATGTCTTTGACACCAATCAGAAACAAAAGCGGTGTCGCCTTGATCAGGATCATCCACAAATTGGACAAGCCGGGCAGGGCGTAAACCCACATTTGTGGCATGTGAACGCGCCAGAACGTTTGGCGTTCGCTCATCCCAAATGCGCGTGCTGTTTCCAACTGAGCCTTTGGCACCGCGTTCAACGCGCCATGAAGGGTGTTGGCAGTGAATGCGCCAAAGACGATGGCAAAGGTGATGACCGCGAGTGAAAAACCCCAAGCCTCATGATAAAATTGATCTGCGGTTCCCAAAGGCATTTTTGCGGCCTGACAAACTACAAAATCATTGCCTTGGTACACGGGTTCAAGAACATCAGAGCATTTAAACTTGTGGCGGACGTATTCGAACGCTTGATCAAGCGCAATTGGAAAGAACAGGAAAAAGACAATATCGGGGACGCCGCGCACGATTGAGGTGTAACCAACACCAAGCCAACGCACAGGCGCAATCCTTGATCGTCGGGCTAATGCACCAGAAAATCCAAGGATTAAGATAGGCGGGACAACCGCCAACAACAATCCAAGCACGGTTAAAACGCTGTAATACATCGCAGCATGTTTTGGCGTTGTTAGGTAACAGGAAAGCCACGTAAGCCCTTCAAGGCTGCGCGGTTCTGCGCAAATTTCAAACATGTTTGTTTGGCCTGGCTACGCGAATAAAGCGTTTTAAATCATAAGGGTAGGGCGGACGCATCTGCAACCGCCCCAATTAGTTTACCACTGTGGCGCAGTGTCTTTGAACCATTTAACCAACATGGTGTTCAACGTGCCGTCCGCTTTCATAGCGTCAATCGCAGTGTTCATTTTTGCTTTCAGGTCACCGTCGCTTTCACGTAGGCCCAAAGCAACACCGCCACCGATGGAAACATCGTCAGAGATGAATGCCAACATGCCGCCGCTTTCAGCAACGATCGGCGCGAGGAAGTCTTTGTCAGCCAAAACAGCATCTGCTTCACCATTTTTCACAGCGGCGACAGTTTCATCTGGGGAGGCAAATTCAACCAATATCGCACCAGAAGACGCAACGTGGCCTGCTTGGATTGTATTAATTTGCGCTGCGATAATGCCTTTAGCGACATCAACAGAACCGCCAGCCAAGCCAACGTAACCAGATGGCGAAGGTGGGATGTATTCGTTTGTGAAATCAATCACTTCGTCGCGTTCAGCCGTTACGGACATGCCAGCGATGATCGCGTCATAGTTGCCGGAAACGAGGTTTGGGATAATGCTATCCCATTCGTTTGTGACCCATGTGCAATCAAGTGCTGCGCGTTTACAGATTTCATCGCCAAGTTCGCGCTCAAATCCGTCAACTTCACCATTGTCGTTGATAAAGTTGTACGGAGGGTAGGCGCCTTCTGTGCCCAAACGGACCGTGTCAGCCCATGCGGCGCCAGTGGCGAGTGCGGATAAGGCCGCTGCGAGTAGTAGTTTTTTCATTAGGTTTCTCCTTGGTTGAACTATTGGGTTGAGCTTAAGAACTGCTGCAACCGCGTTGATTTTGTTTGTTTAAACACCTGTACGGGTGTGCCTTGTTCTTCGATCACACCTTGATGAAGGAAGATGACATGGTTCGCAACCTCGCGCGCCATTTTCATATCATGCGTCACCAACAACATGGTGCGCCCTTCGGATGCTAACTCTCTGATAACAGTGACTACTTCGGATTCAGTTTCGGGATCGAGTGCGGAAGTCGGTTCGTCAAACAGCATGGCAGACGGTTCCATCGCCAATGCCCGTGCAATCGCTGCACGTTGTTGCTGGCCGCCAGACAGCTGTGACGGGTACATATCTGCTTTGTCTGCAATGCCTACTTTTTCCAGAAGGGCACGACCAAATGCTTCGGCATCCGTCTTTTCGCGGCCCAAAACAGTGACAGGGGCTTCGATCACATTTTGCAAAACACTTAGATGCGACCACAGGTTAAACTGTTGAAATACCATAGAAAGGTTGGTTCTAAAGCGACGCACTTGGTCTGCATCTTTTGGTGTTCGATTGGCTGTTTCATGGGTCCATGAAACCGGTTCACCACTGATGACGATATCGCCTTGCTGGGCTGTTTCCAGCAAGTTTACACACCGTAAAAGCGTGCTTTTCCCAGAGCCAGAAGAACCAATAAGCGCGATAACATCTCCTTTATGTGCCGTTAAATCCACGCCTTTGATGACCTCTAGGTCGCCATAGCTTTTGTGGATGTTGCGCAGTTCAATCACTGGAGTTTCGGCAGGGCCGGTTGTATCTGTCAAAAGCTAGTCCAAAGTTGCTGTGTTGCAGTGTAAACCTTGGATCAGCGCATAGTTTATGTCAATCAGTGATCAATCAATTCATAGTATTTTCAGGGCAATTTTCAGATTTACTACATGCTCCAACCAATTGTTTTGTATGCGTTAAGGGGCAAAGCAGGACGCGAACTTGCTGCAGTGGGGGCAAGGTAATTGACCAGTAAACATATCGTTGTTAACACATATAGATATCGCATAATGTATATTATGTTAATAAAATATATATCATCATCCAACCTTATATGGCTATTTAGCAGTCCAGCCGCCGTCTATCGGCAAAGATGCCCCTGTAATCGACTTCGCTCCGTCGCTGCACAGAAAGACTGCCAATGCGCCTAGCTCGTCCAATCCTACAAAGGATTGGGTTGGTTGCGCAGCGAGGATCACATCACGCACGACTTCTTCTTCTGTGATGCCGCGTGCTTTGGCTGTGTCTGGAATTTGCGCCTCGACCAATGGAGTGCGCACGTAGCCTGGACAGATTGCATTGCAAGTTATGCTGTCCTGTGCTGTTTCTAATGCGGTCGTTTTCGTAAGGCCTAACATGCCATGTTTGGCGGCGACGTAAGCAGATTTGAACGGTGATGCGACCAACCCATGTGCTGATGCGATGTTGACAATTCTGCCCCAACCCGCGATGCGCATGTGTGGCAAGGCCACGGCCGTTGTGTGGAATGCGCTGCTGAGGTTAATTGCAATGATGGCGTCCCATTTATTCGCTGGAAATTCGTCGATTGGTGCCACGTGTTGTATGCCCGCGTTATTCACCAATATATCGAGGCTACCAAACGTCGTTGCAGCCGTTTCGATCATTGCACGAATTTCGTCAGGTTTGGTCATATCGGCGGCATCGTAATGCGCTTGAATACCGTATTTTTGTTCTAAATCAGAACGTTGTGCTTGAATTTTATCAATATCGCCAAAACCATTCAGAACGATATTTACGCCCGAAGCAGCCAAAGCATCGGCGACGGCCTTGCCTATACCGCTTGTTGATCCTGTAATTACTGCTGTTTTACGCATCACCTGCTCCTAGGAAGTCAATATTACATTCAGCGCAATATCGTCTGGATCAATTATCAATTCTATCATAGCACCGTTGTGTTTCGTTACTGCCGTGGCAAATGCTGGTGCTAATTCTTTTCATTTATCAACACGTTGCCCCCAAAACCATAAGCCTCAGCCAATTTCACAAAATCCGGGTTCACGATTTCTGTGCCGGATGGACGGCCAGCGTATCTGCGGTCTTGGTGAAGGCTAATTGTGCCGTATAAACCGTTGTTCATCACTAGAATGACTGGCTGCAATCCGTTTTGCAACATTGTGCCAAGCTCTTGAGAAGACATCTGAAAATCACCGTCCCCGGCAAAGCAAATGACTTGCCGCGTCGGATCAACGGCCTTGGCCGTAATCGCAGCGTGGAGCCCTGCCCCCATTGCGCCTGATTGTGGTCCAAGCAAACGTTGATCCTTGTGAAACTTCAGGAAACGGCCTGACCAGATTGCGAAATTCCCAGCACCATTGGTTATGATAGCATCGTCATCCAGAACGTCGCACAAGTGCGCACAAATGGGCGCCATATCAACAGGCCCTTTGGATGGTTTCGGCGTAAGAACTGTTTCATACGCTGTTTTAATCTTTTGCAGGTGGTTCGTGTAATCCCCTGTAACCAATGGGTTTAATTCAGCCAAAAATAATTCTTGGTCCGATTGAATCGCAACATCGGCCTGATAGATTTTGTTGATTTCTTCGGCACTGCGATGGCAATGAATGATCTTTTGTTTCGGATTTGGAACGTCAAGCAGCGTCCAATCGTCTGTCAGAATTTCGCCAAACCGCACGTTCACAGTAAGGATAACATCTGCGTTTGTGATGGCGTCGCATAGGTACGGTGGCAAGCCAAAAGATGCGTCGCCGATGAAATGTGGACCGCGATTATCGATCAAATCTTGGCTGCGAAACACTGTTGCTACTGGGATATTTATCTTTTCAGCAAAGGCACTTAGCTGCACCCTGCCCTCGTCTGACCATGCGCCACCACCAACAACCATGAGAGGTGTTTTAGCGGTGTTTAGCAGGTCGTCTGCTTGGCGTACCGCATCCATGTCTGGGGCTGGTCTGAACGGTTTGACGGGCTTGCAGGGTTCGGCGTTTGTGGTGTCTGTCAGTATGTCTTCCGGCAGCGCCACAACCACGGGGCCAGGACGGCCAGATGTCGCCATTTGAAAGGCGCGCGCGACGAGTTCTGGGATACGATCAGCAGAGTCTATTTCGGTAACCCACTTAGCTACCGTTCCAAAAAACGTTCTATAATCAACCTCTTGAAAGGCTTTTCGGTCTTTCTTATCGCGACCAATTTGCCCAACGAAAAGGATCATTAGGCTGCTGTTTTGCATGGCTGTGTGAACACCGATGGACGCATTTGTCGCCCTGGACCGCGTGTTACGAAACAAATGCCCGGTTTGTTCGTCAGTTTCCCGTAGGCTTCAGCGGCAAAAGATGCGCCACTTTCATGGCGTGTTGTGATCAATTTTATCTGGTTTGGGACATCATAAAGCGCGTCCAGAACCGCGAGGTAGCTTTCGCCTGGAACACCAAATTCCATGTTAACATCCTGTTCCAAAAAACATTTAACGGGGAGTTCACCGCCAGTTCTAGTCGTCATTGGTCCCACATTCTTGGTTATCACATTTTTTATTTATTTTTCAAAATGTGTGACAGACCTCACTTTATTTACAATAGGAAAATGTATTCTGAGTTTAGCCAAACGCGAAAGCGAATGTCTTGTAGGTTCGGGTTTGAGTTCTTCCCGGTTCAAAATGCCCCGAACCTGCGTTAACTTTTCTAATTTCCCACGCAACACCAGGGCTGCAAAACGTATGCAAACGGTATGCAAAGCGT
>JASJIO010000133.1:0-5260 GCA_037625035.1 Amylibacter sp. | reverse complement strand
AATGGTGGGTCGTGAGAGGCTCGAACTCCCGACATCTTCGGTGTAAACGAAGCGCTCTACCAACTGAGCTAACGACCCGTTAGCGCGGCTTTTAATCCGCGTTATCGTCGTCCGCAAGACCTTCTTGCACACCAGCGTCATCTTTTTTGTCTTCTTTGGGTTTCTGCAACTGAAATTTGTAGATCATCTTCGCATTTTCACCCTCTCCACGTTCAATACAGCGGATTTTTCCAAGTGGTGGAATCTGCAAATCTTGCCCTTCGGACAGCATTTGGTGGAAATACGCCAAAGTCGCATCAACAGATTCGCGTACTTCACGTTTGCGCAACCCCGTCGCCACAGTCACTTGTTCGTAAATCTGTTTCTTACGGATTTTACCGTCGTCTTCTTTTTTCGACTTCAACTTCGTCAGTCACGATGTCTTCTACTGGCGCTTCAACTGCGTCTTCGACTTCTTTTTTCTTCGTTACCACTGGGCTGCCCTATCTGATGTGATTGGAATAAATGATTGTTCTCGCTACCGAAACAGTCGCACCCCTAAGCTGCGGTTGTATTAACAATCCGCAAAAAAAGAAGCCGCCACAACCACTAAATGGCCTATGGCGGCTTTTCGTTAACCTGTGAAGGGATTAATGTGCGACCGCAGCCGCACTATCACCACCCGCAGTCACGAGCGCCGCAGCAGCCACTTCTTCGGCCGCCTCGTCCCAATCAATCGCGATAGGCTTAGAGGTCAGCGCGTGGTGCAAAACTTCTTGCGCGGTGCTGACAGGAATAATTTCCAAGCCCTCTTTCACGTTGTTGGGAATTTCCGGCAGGTCTTTTTCGTTGTCCTTGGGGATCAGCACGGTTTTGATACCACCGCGCAGGGCCGCAAGCATCTTTTCCTTCAAGCCACCAATCGGCAGAACATTCCCGCGCAACGTCACCTCGCCTGTCATAGCGAGGTCCTTGCGTACAGGAATACCCGTCAAAACGGACACAATCGACGTTACCATGCCAACACCCGCAGACGGGCCATCTTTTGGCGTCGCCCCTTCGGGAACGTGTACGTGAATGTCGATCTTCTCAAAGTTTGGCGGTTTGAACCCGATATCAGGGCTGATTGACCGCACGTACGAACTTGCCGCATCGATGCTTTCTTTCATCACATCGCCCAGCTTACCCGTGGTTTTCATCCGCCCCTTACCGGGCAGTTTCAACGCCTCAATCGACAGCAATTCGCCGCCAACGGAGGTCCACGCCAAACCAGTGACCACACCGACTTGATCCTCGTCCTCGGCCAAACCGTATTTGAACCGCTTCACACCAAGGAAATCATCCAAGTTATCTGCGGTCACGGTCACGGCTTTTTCAACGCCTTTAACGATTTTGGTCAGCGCCTTACGACACAGTTTCGCCAATTCACGTTCCAGCCCACGCACACCTGCTTCACGCGTGTAGGTGCGCACGATTTCCAAAACCGCGCCGTCTTCAATCTCGAACTCGCCTTTGCGAAGCCCGTGATTTTTGATCTGCTTGGCAATCAAATGCTGTTTAGCGATCTCGGTTTTTTCGTCTTCGGTGTAACCAGACAGCGGAATAATCTCCATCCGATCGAGCAACGGCCCAGGCATATTATACGTGTTCGCCGTCGTCAGGAACATCACGTTGGACAGGTCATATTCGACCTCCATGTAGTGATCCGTAAACGTCGCGTTTTGCTCTGGGTCCAGAACCTCCAACATTGCGCTGGCTGGGTCACCACGGAAATCCTGCCCCATCTTGTCGATTTCATCGAGCAAGATCAGCGGGTTATTCGTTCTGGCCTTTTTCATCGCTTGGATGATTTTACCCGGCATAGACCCAATATAGGTGCGACGGTGCCCGCGAATTTCGGACTCGTCTCGCACACCACCAAGGGAAATGCGGATAAATTCGCGCCCAGTCGCCTTGGCCACAGACTTCCCAAGCGAGGTTTTACCCACACCAGGAGGACCAACGAGACACAGGATAGGGCCTTTCATCTTTTGGCTGCGCTGTTGCACCGCCAAATACTCAACAATCCGTTCCTTAACCTTTTCAAGACCATAGTGATCCTTATCCAGAACCTCTTGCGCCTTGTTCAGGTCTTTCTTCACGCGCGATTTCTTACCCCACGGAATGGACAACATCCAATCGAGGTAATTGCGCACGACTGTCGCCTCGGCAGACATCGGGGACATCTGCTTCAGCTTTTTCAACTCGCCTTCGGCTTTTTCTTGCGCCTCAGCGGACAGTTTGGTTTCCGCGATTTTGCTTTCCAGCTCGGCCAGCTCATCGCCGCCACCCTGCTCGCCGTCACCCAGCTCCTGTTGGATAGCTTTCATCTGCTCATTCAGATAATATTCGCGCTGCGTGCGTTCCATCTGGTTTTTTACACGGCTTTTGATTTTTTTCTCGACTTTAAGAACCGACATTTCGCTCTGCATCAGGCCAAATACCTTTTCCATCCGATCAGACAGGTCCAACTCCTCGAGCAGTTCCTGTTTTTGATCAACGCGCACATTCAAATGGCCCGCAACCGTATCCACCAGTTTCGCAGGACTGTCGCTTTCGGCAACCGCAGACAAGGCTTCTTCGGGAACATTTTTGTTCAGTTTGGCATAGCGTTCAAACTCTTTGGCAACCGCTCGGCTTAACGCCTCGATCGCTTCTGGGTCTTTGGCTGTTTCGTCCAAAATATCTGCATTTGCTTCGAAATAATCGTCGTTTTGCAAATATTCGGTGATTTTCACCCGCTCACGGCCCTCTACCAGCACTTTTACAGTGCCATCGGGCAGTTTTAGCATTTGCAAAACAGACGCCAAAACGCCAGTTTCGTAAATGGTTTCTTCCGTTGGCTCGTCCTCAGACGGGTCAATCTGGCTCGACAACAAAATCTCTTTATCGTCAGCCATCACGGCTTCTAATGCGCGCACAGATTTCTCGCGCCCAACAAAGAGGGGCACAATCATATGTGGGAACACGACGATGTCGCGCAATGGCAATACTGGATATGATACGCTGCTCGCGTCTGTCATAGTCTTTTCCTTTTTCTAGCAAGAAGCATCAGGTCCCGAATTCTCAGCAACACACCGCTTCTTCTGTTCTCGGTCTTTATAAGTGGGATCAGATGAATAGAACGTCAACCACGAGCCGAATTTATGCACATCATACTGACGTGATGTGAATGTGAGAGCAAGGGCGATTTTGCGAAATAATCCGTTTCCGGACGGCCCTAAATCGGCTCGATATCGCCCTTCGCGCGCACGCCATGAAATTCCGCCACAAATGCGTCCAAAGACCCAGCAGAAATCGCATCGCGCAATTCTTGCATTAATTCCTGATAATAATGCAGATTATGCCATGTCAGCAGCATTGAACCGATGATTTCCTGCGATTTAATTACGTGGTGCAGATAGGCCCGTGAATAATTCGAACAGGCGGGGCAACTGCACGCAGCGTCCAGCGGTCGCGGATCATCTTTGTGGCGCGCATTACGCATATTAACGGCACCCATCCGCGTTTGCGCCTGCCCTGTGCGTCCAGATCGGCTTGGCAAAACGCAATCAAACATATCAACGCCGCGCTGAACGGCGCCGACAATATCGTCAGGCTTACCAACACCCATCAAATAACGCGGCTTATCTTGAGGCAATTGTTCTGGTGCAAAATCGAGGCAGCCAAACATCGCCTCTTGGCCTTCGCCCACGGCCAAACCACCGATGGCATAGCCATCAAATTCAACGGCCCGCAATGCCTCGGCACTGCGCCCACGCAAATCTTCTTCCAAACCACCCTGCTGAATCCCAAACAGCGCATAGCCAGGGCGATCCCCAAACGCATCACGGGATCGCTGCGCCCATCGCATCGACATTTCCATGCTATCCGTGATCCACTTACGATCCGCAGGCAACGCAGGGCATTCATCAAAACACATAACAATGTCCGACCCCAGCAGCTTTTGGATCTCCATCGAGCGTTCAGGGGTCAGATGGTGTTCCGACCCATCAATATGGCTACGAAACTTTACACCTTCTTCCGTCAATTTTCGCAAATCCGTCAGGCTCATCACCTGAAACCCGCCGCTATCAGTTAAAATCGGGCGATCCCAGTTCATAAACTTGTGTAATCCACCCAGATTGTGAATCCGCTCTGCACCCGGGCGCAACATCAGATGATAGGTGTTCCCCAGCAAAATATCCGCGCCCGTGGCACGTACATTTTCAGGCATCATCGCCTTCACAGTGGCCGCCGTACCCACAGGCATGAATGCAGGTGTACGAATATCGCCCTTAGGCGTTGAAACAACACCAGTGCGCGCACGCCCTTGTGTGGCAGAGATCGAAAATGAAAATCGTTTTGACATGCCGCTCGTCTACCGACGCCGCCATAAAAATCAAGCCCAGTTTAGCGTCAAACCCGTCTTTGCACCTTAAAATAAATTTAATTCAAACCTTAACCAACTCTCCTTGAAATCTGGACACCCACTTTTATATTTCATATAAGAAGACTCAAGATTAACAAACGCAGGCACGTTATGAACGCTGTAAATCCGCCGATCCAAGGCGAACCTCTAATCAAACCATCCTCAACAGATCACCCCCTACACGAGGCGATCTGCGAGGCATGCCGCACCGTGCATGACCCTGAAATCCCAGTGAATATCTTTGATCTAGGTCTGATCTACACGATCGAAATCGACAATGAAAACGTCGTGAATATCCTGATGTCCCTCACCGCGCCGGGCTGTCCTGTGGCGGGTGAAATGCCAGGCTGGGTCGAAGACGCTGTCATGGCTGTACCGGGTGTTCAAACCGTCGCCGTTCACCTGATCTGGGAACCGCAATGGGGCATGGACATGATGTCGGATGAGGCCCGCCTAGAACTGGGCTTCATGTGAACACGCCCAAAAGCGTCTCTTTTTTGTGCCTACATCCCTTAATGAGGTGAAAAATGAACTACATTAAGAACTTAGCGTTTCGATTTACTGCAACCATCATCATCAGCGCGATAACATCCGCTTGGGTGGTTTACTATGTTGTCGATCAATCACTCACTAAATCCGAAACCGCGCTCGAAACAACCAATCAACGTATTGTGGATGCAGATCAGCAAGTTTCAAACAACGGCGCACTGCTTCAACAAAACGTAGACGCAATTTCAAAACTCGAAATGTCGCTCACCAAGAAACTCCAATACGTTTCGCTTGCTGTGAAAGACGCGCAATCTGGCGCGATCAACCAAGACCTAACGCTGC
>JASJIO010000132.1:0-31442 GCA_037625035.1 Amylibacter sp. | reverse complement strand
AATTACGTTAACTGTGATGCCAGCGCGTGCGCCTTCTTGGGCCAATGCTTTTGTAAAGCCGATGTCGCCTGCTTTTGCAGCGGAATAGTTTGCTTGGGCAAACTGTCCCTTTTGGCCATTGATAGATGAAATCGTGATAACGCGGCCAAATTTACGTTCGCGCATGCCGTTCCACAAAGGGTGCGTCATGTTGAAAACGCCGGACAAGTTCGTGTCCATGACTTCGGTCCATTGTTCGCGGGTCATTTTGTGGAATGGGGCATCGCGCGTGATGCCGGCATTGTTGACCAATACTTCTACTGGGCCAAGGTCGGCTTCGACTTGGGCGATGCCAGCAACGCAGCTGTCGTAGTTCGCAACATTCCATTTGTACGTTTTGATACCGGTTTCAGCGGTAAACGCTGCGGCGGCTTCGTCGTTACCGGCATAGCTCGCGGCAACTGTATAGCCGTCATTTTTCAAACGTTTTGCGATGGCCGCGCCGATGCCGCGGGATCCACCAGTTACAAGTGCAATTCTAGACATTTTGATTTTCCAACATGTTATGAATGTAAAAGGCGGCCCCACTGGAAGTAGTGGGGCCATAAAAAATTAGGCGCGTTCAACGCACATTGCAACGCCCATGCCGCCGCCGATGCATAATGTTGCGAGACCCTTTTTCGCCCCGCGACGTTTCATTTCGAACAGCAGCGTGTTCAGAACGCGACAACCAGAAGCACCAATCGGGTGGCCAATAGCGATTGCGCCGCCGTTTACGTTTACGATCGCTGGGTCCCAACCCATGTCTTTGTTCACAGCGCAGGCTTGCGCGGCAAACGCTTCGTTGGCTTCTACCAGATCAAGATCGGATACAGACCAACCCGCTTTGTTGAGCGCTTTGCGCGATGCATAGATCGGGCCGACACCCATGATGGATGGATCAAGACCAGCTGTGGCGTAAGATACGATGCGGGCCATTGGCTCGATGCCACGGCGTTCTGCTTCGTCTGCTGACATCAGCAAAGTTGCGGCCGCGCCATCGTTTAGGCCTGATGCGTTGGCGGCCGTAACGGACCCGTCTTTTGCGAAAGCTGGGCGAAGTTTTTGCATCGCTTCCATAGTAGCGCCGTGACGAATGTATTCATCCGCATCGACGATCGTTTCGCCTTTGCGTGTTTTGACGGTGAAGGCCGTGATTTCGTCGGCGAACTTGCCAGCTTTTTGTGCAGCTTCTGCTTTGTTTTGCGAACCAACGGCGAATTCGTCCTGCATTTCGCGGGAAATTTGCCATTTGTTTGCTACGTTTTCAGCTGTTGTGCCCATGTGATAGTTGTTGAACGCATCCCACAAACCATCTTTGATCATGCTGTCCACGAATGTCGCGTCGCCCATTTTTTGGCCTGGGCGCATGTTTGCAACGTGAGGAGACAAAGACATGCTTTCTTGTCCGCCGGCAATGACGATACCTGCATCACCGAGTTGAATGTGTTGTGCGCCAAGTGCGACAGCACGTAGGCCTGACCCGCAAACCTGATTAATACTCCATGCGGCGGCTTCTTGTGGAAGACCTGCATTGATGTGGGCTTGGCGAGCGGGATTTTGGCCTTGGCCGCCTGTTAGCACCTGACCAAGGATTGTTTCGGAAACATCAGTGGCAGCTACACCTGCGCGATCGAGCACTGCTTTGATGGCAGCTGAACCAAGATCGTGGGCGGGCGTGTTCGCGAAGCTACCGAGAAAGGAACCGACAGCGGTTCGGGCGGCGGATGCGATAACTACGTTGGTCATTGTCATGTCCTTCAATAGAAGGCGCGTGATGCTGTACTATGAACCCACAACAATCAGCTTTTACGCGCGGTTAGGTCTGATGGGTTAGCAGATGTTTTAACCATGCTGCAATGCAGCGCAAGAGCGATTGTGTCGCAATAATATGTGTGAATAATGAATAGTATAAAATAGGTATTATTTTTGTACTATTCTTTCAAAAACCAGAAGACATTTTTCTATAAATATCCCTCCAATGATGTTTCATCTTCTTTCCAGATTGGAACAGTCTCCGGTCGGCCGAAGAGATAGCCCTGTAAGCAATCGATTCCTGATTCTTGCAAGAAGGCGAGTTCTTCCTTCTTTTCGACGCATTCGGCGACTGTGAACATGTCAAACTGCTGTGCGATTGAGATAAAAGCAGCAGTCAGAACTTGGTTGTCTGGGTCTTTGTCGATGTTGCGTATGAATTGGCCGTCGATTTTTACGATGTCAAATTGGAAGTCTCTGAGGAAACGAAATGCCGTGTATCCCGCGCCAAAATCATCGAGAGCAAAGGAAATACCGCGCCGGTGCAGGTCTGACATAAAAACATTAACAATGTCAGGCATGAGTATTGCAGAGCTTTCGGTGATCTCGAGGATGAGTCGTTCGGCAATTGTTGGGTCGAGGGCGAGGCCGTGGTTGAGGGTGTCCATCCAGCGTGGATAGCCAACGGAGCGAGCGGACATGTTGATGGCGAGACGCAAGCTGGGTTCTTCGGCGAGGGCAACGAGGCCGAGTTCCAAAGCGAGGCAATCAATAATGCGACCGAGTTCCATCGTTTCAACGACTTCGATGAAATCTTTGGCTGGAATTATCTGCCGCCGATCATCCAGAACACGAATTAGCCCTTCGTAATAAGCGGGACGTGTTGGGTTCTTACTGTGCACAATAGGTTGCTATGCCAACAGAATATTCTTTCTGTCGATGGCGGATCGAACTATATCAATGATACGGCTTCGTTCCGTTTCGTCATCGGAATGCGACGCAAGGAATAGTGGTTCATTTAGGTCTGGCCCGTCCATATTCATCACGCTGCATTCCTTTTCGAATCGTGTGCATGTTGAGGACATCATCGTTCTAAAATAACTAAAGCGAAGTTAATGTTCTTATTTTGTTCTAATTTATGATACCCTTAGTTTAAATTGATAAAATATTGAAAAGGAACGGAAAAAATGGAGTCTTCGCGGTGCGACTGGTGTGGGAATTTGCCAATTTATATAAATTATCACGATCAAGAATGGGGTGTTCCTGAGTATGAAAGCCGTGTTTTGTGGGAAAAACTGGTGCTCGACGGGTTTCAGGCTGGACTAAGTTGGTTGACGATTCTCAAGAAAAGGGAGGCTTTTTGGGCGGCTTTTGAGGGGTTCGATCCTGAGAAAGTTGCGGCATTTACGGAGACCGACATCCTTCGGTTGTTGGGTGACACAGGGATCGTTCGCCACAGAGGTAAGATCGAAGCGGCGATTGCCGGCGCGCAAGCCTGGATCAAAATGGAGGAAAAACAGGGGTTTGACCAATTTATGTGGGATTATGTCGGGGGCACGCCTTTGGTGAACCGTTTCGCGACAATGGCCGAGGTTCCACCGTCGTCAGACCTTTCAACACGGATATCCAAGGATCTAAAGGCCGCTGGGTTTAAGTTTTGTGGGCCAACCATCGTGTATGCTTGGATGGAGGCGACCGGGTTGATTAACGATCACTTGACCAGTTGTCACCGACACGAAGAGGTAAAGCGACTCGCCCGCTAACCTTTGGAGCGAACGGTCCTTTCCAAGGCCGCACACGGGGCTGCAAAGCGTATGCAAACGGTATGCAAAGCGTATGGCACGTGTATGGTCTCGCGTTTGGGTGAAGATGTTAACGCAACACCCCTGTTTCATGCAACACGGCTAATTTTTGCAGATTCGTGAAGAATCGTTTGACAAAACCTAGTAAAATAGTCAGATTAATTTATAGCCACTCTTTACACTAAGAGCAGCCATCCGAAATCATGGAGACGTCTGAGCGCAGTGAGCTGTGCGCGGGCCTCTTCGAACAGACGAATTTTGGACACCCCTTTAGAAGTAGTGGAATCCTGTGCGCAAATAGTGGCGCGCGTTAGGTGAACGTTGTGTGGGTGTTCGGCTATTTGAATTCCCAAAAAGGAAAGACGCATGACATATCAAACCGCACTAAAATTGTTTGAAGGTGCGCCAAATGCAGATAGCCACGGCCCCGTCTATATGGCCAAGCAATTGACGGATGACGGCAACCTTGCCCAAATCTGCCACAACGGGCAAATTTATACGCTGAGGATCACCTGCAATGGCAAATTGATCCGTACAAAATGATCGCTCCAAATGCCCCGCGTGGTGGTGCGCCTGTTAAGTTTCTTTCGGAATTGCCCGAGGTTGAAGCCGGCACCGTTTGTTTTTTGCGATTGTGGTGCGAAAGCCCCGAAAGCCGAGGCCAAGTGATTACCGACCTGAATGATTTGCTGGGACCAGCGCATGTGCCGTTGGCTGTCGATAGCTTGGGCCAGATGTGTGATTTGTTTTCGCGGTATGCGCGGCGGCCAGTGATGCGCCACCATTCTGGGTGTTCGTGTTTGGGGGCGGACGAGGCCTGTTTTGCGAATTTGGTCGCCGAGGCCGCAGCGGGGCACCGCGATGATGCGTTTCTATTTGTGATGTTGATTGTGCGTGCGGATTTCGCGCCTGCGCTTGTTGGATTGGCAGAACAATTCGGGTTGGCGTTGTTGGTGTTAAAACGGCGTGAAACATCCAAGGTGACCCTGCGCGTGCCAGATCAAGCGCCGATTCACTGACACGGCAAGGGACGTTTCGCGCTAGTTTGAAATAAACTTTGCGCCCGTCGTTTGGGATTTACTGCCTGCTTAGATGTTTTTCGCAGAGCCGAGGTAATTGTTCGATCTTTTGCGTGCCAATTCAGCTTGTGATGCTTTGTTCAAAGCGGAATTTGAATTTGAATTGGTCGAGCCATTGTTTATACGAGGGCCGCCGATTAGGGACGTGAAAGAGATGTTGCCCAGTGTGAATTTCGCCGAGAAGCATTTCGCGCCACCAGAGGCCGAAAAGTCGCCACGACTTGAAAAATTTAGCACGTCGTGTAATCCTGAAATGGTGGTATAACCCGCTGCGGCAGCGATGGTTTCGCCGATCAATAGTTGCTTGAACATAAACAATGCCTCATTAATTTACTACTTTGTCCCTATTTTCGAAACAATATGGCGATATTTCTTCAAAATTTTGGCAATTACGTCGGATTTCGGGCATAATGGCTAATAAGTTAATGGTTGTCTAATTTTTACCACAGTTAAGGCTGCGTGAAATCTATAACCTGCGCAGCGCGACGCGGTTTATGTGGTGATCCGCGCCTTTGCGCAGAATCAAATCTGCGCGCGGACGGGTTGGTCGAATGTTCTCGGTTAGGTTCACGGCGTTGATGGTGTCCCACAGCTCGGTTGCGCGGTCCGTTGCTTGGGTGTCGGTTAGATCGGCAAAGCGTTTGAAGTGTGACGCTGGATCGCGGAATGCGGTTTGGCGCAGGCCAAGGAAGCGATTGATGTACCAGCTTTTGACATCGTGTTCAGCGGCATCAACATAGATTGAAAAATCGAAATGATCGGATGCAAGCGGTGTTGGGGAGTCAGCAGTATCAGCGGCGCGTGATTGCAAGACATTCAGGCCCTCAAAAATCAGCACATCGGGTTGAGAAATTGTGACAGAGGCATCTGGGTCGATATCGTATTTCAGGTGCGAATAGACAGGCACGGTGACATCTGTGCGACCCGATTTCACGTCCGATAAAAACCGCAGCATGGTTTGGCGATCATAACTTTCGGGAAAGCCTTTGCGGTGCATGATGCCACGGCGCTCTAACTCGGCGTTGGGGTACAGCCAGCCGTCGGTGGTAACCAGATCAACGGTGGGGGCGTTGGGCCAGCGTCGGATCAATTCCTGGATCAAACGCGCGGTGGTGGATTTGCCCACAGCGACAGAACCCGCGATGGCGATGATGAACGGTGTGCGCTCTTTGACGTGGGGCAGGAAGGCGGCGCGTTCCTTGATCAATTTGCGCGTGGCGCGTGCGTGGGCAGCCAAAAGGCGCGACACGGTGAGGTAGATTTGATCAACCTCGGCCAGTGAAATGGCATCGCCAACAGAGCGCAGGTTTTTCAGATCGGTTTCGCTGAACAGGTTTCGTTCACCGTCGGAAAGCCGCGACCATTCCTGCGCCGAATACACGGCAAAGGCGGACAGATCGTTGTTCGCGGTTTTCCAAAACGGGGTCATAGGCGATTAGTGCCGCAATGATGCGCGGGTGGCAACGGGGAGTTAGCTGTCTTGGTCGCCGATCAGGGCTTTGATCACCGCATAGGCGTTTTCATCGGCCCATTCCGCATCACCGCGCAGGCGGGCGATTTCTTGGCCCTGCGGGTTGAGGATTATGGTCATTGGCAGGCCGAAGATAGACATTTCGCGCGCCAAGGATTGTTTGGGGTCGCGCAGGATCGGAAGATTGGTGATTTCGGCTTTTTTGAAGAAGGCTTTGATTGCGGGAACAGGGTTGCGGCCCGTGGCGATGGTGATGACTTCGAAATTGTCACCGCCAAGATCAATCTGAAGTTTGTTCAGCGAGGGCATTTCGTGGCGGCACGGGGCGCACCATGTGGCCCAGAAATTGACCAGCAGGTATTTGCCCGTGTAATCGGCGAAGGATTTGGTGTTTTCTGCTTCGTCGATAAAGGTGGCTGTGATGGCGGTGGCTGGTTCTTTGGTGAAGACCAGTTTTTTCATGCTGCCAGCCCGCAGTTCAGAAATGGCGGCAATATCGGGGTTTTCAGCCAAGACAGGATTTGCGATTGTCGCGGTGGCGGCGTATAGCAGCGCGGCAATAAGAGTTTTCTTCAGGGTCATACTTTGGCCTCTCTATTTTGGGCGCGAATATCATGTCAGACAAAAAATCATCCTCGAATGCGATGTGGGGCGGGCGGTTTGCCAGCGGTCCCGATGCCATCATGGAGGCAATTAATGCCTCTATCAGTTTTGACAAGCGGATGGCGCGACAAGATATCGAGGGTTCGCGCGCCCATGCTGCAATGCTCGCCCAACAGGGCATCATCACGGATAGCGATGCAAAGGCGATCAGGAAAGGCCTGCTCACGGTGTTGTCAGAAATTGAGGGGGGAACGTTTCAGTTTTCGACCGCTTTGGAAGATATTCACATGAATGTAGAGGCGCGGTTGAAGGATTTGATCGGCGAACCTGCGGGGCGGTTGCACACGGGGCGGTCGCGCAATGATCAGGTTGCGGTGGATTTTAAGCTGTGGGTGCGCGATCAATTTGACGCGGCAATCGGTGGTTTGGATGCGCTGATTGGCGCGTTGCTGGATCAGGCGGATGCGGGCGCTGATATGGTGATGCCGGGGTTCACGCATTTGCAAGTGGCGCAGCCTGTGACGTGGGGCCATCACATGATGGCGTACGTCGAGATGTTTGCACGCGATAAATCGCGGATGGTGGATGCGCGGGTGCGGATGAACGAGAGCCCGCTTGGTGCAGCTGCGCTGGCAGGGACTTCGTTTCCGATTGATCGCGATATGACGGCCAACGCGTTGGGGTTTGATCGCCCGAGCGCAAATAGTTTGGACGCGGTGGCGGATCGTGATTTCGCGTTGGAGTTTTTATCGTGCTCGTCGATTTGTGCGACACATCTTAGCCGCTTTGCCGAGGAGTTGGTGATCTGGTCATCTGCACAGTTTAGATTCGTGGTGATTTCAGATCGGTTTTCAACGGGTTCGAGCATTATGCCGCAGAAAAAGAACCCTGATGCGGCGGAACTGATCCGTGCGAAGGTGGGGCGGATCAATGGTTCGTTGGTGGCGTTGTTGACGATCATGAAGGGGCTGCCGCTGACCTATTCCAAGGACATGCAGGAAGATAAAGAACAGGTTTTCGATGCCGCAGACAGCTTGATGCTGGCGTTGGCGGCGATGTCTGGGATGGTTGCGGATATGCGCCCGAATGCAGAAAGCCTGGCCGTGGCGGCGGCGTCTGGGTTTTCGACGGCGACGGATTTGGCTGATTGGCTGGTGCGCGCGTTGAACATGCCATTTCGCGAGGCGCATCACGTGACAGGCACGCTGGTGAAAATGGCCGAGGATCGCGGCTGTGATTTGCCTGATCTAACGATGGAAGATATGCAATCCGTACATGGCGCGATTACGGATGATGTGTTTGGCGTTTTGGGCGTGCAAAATTCGGTGGCGAGCCGTGTGAGTTATGGTGGCACTGCGCCGAGCAATGTTCGCGCACAAATCAAACGGTGGCGGGAGATATTGGCATGATGCGAATTAGCATAGTTTTGGTTGCGGTTGTTTTGGCGGTTTCGGCCTGTGGGATCAAAGACGACCCGCTGCCGATCGGGCAATCTAGCGAATAAAGTGAATAATGTGTGACGTCTGATTCTGGCTTTGCTAGAAATTAGGTGTCTGGTCCGATGGGGGCCTTAATTTTCTGGGAGGATCGTTATGTCTGGATTGCGGATAATCTATTTGATTTTGATTGTGGCCGGGATTGTCATGCCGTTTCGATATTTCATCCCTTGGTTTCAGGTGAACGGGTTCGATCTGGGCCTTTTGCTGGAGGCGTGGCATACAAATGACGCGACGTCCGGGGTTGTTTGGGATCTGACTGTTTCGGCGGCTGCGCTGATCGTTTGGATGATTGCAGAAGTGTATCAGCGCAAAGATTATTGGGTTCTGCTGCTGTGTATTCCAGCGATTTTCTGCATTGGCGTCAGCTGTGGTTTGCCACTGTATCTGTTCTTGCGTTCGCGCCCTGTGGTTTAGCCATATCGTTTTTGGCGCTTTGCCCCCGCGTGGTGCGCTCCCCCAAGATATTTATGCTCAAAAGAAGGGTGGTTTGGCGCGTGGATTCGCTTTAAGCGGGAAGTGACAGTTTTAAAGGGCGGAACATGGATCATTTTTTGTATAAAGACGGGGTTTTGCACGCGGAAGACGTGCCGATTTCCGAAATCGCGGCCAGTGTTGGTACGCCATTTTATGTATATTCCACGGCGACCTTAAAACGGCATTATATGGTGTTTGATGACGCTTTGGCGGGGATGCCGCATTTGGTGTGTTACGCGATGAAGGCGAATTCGAACCTCGCGGTTTTGAAACTGCTTGGGGATATGGGCGCGGGCATGGATGTGGTGTCTGTGGGCGAATATATGCGCGCAAAAGCCGTTGGTGTGCCAAGTGATCGGATCGTGTTTTCGGGTGTCGGTAAAACACGCGCCGAAATGGAATATGTTCTGGCAGGTGGTATTCGTCAGTTTAATGTCGAGAGCGAGCCAGAGTTGGATATGCTGTCCAAAGTGGCGGCGAAAATGGGGGTGGTTGTGCCGATTACGGTGCGCGTGAACCCTGATGTAGATGCCAAGACCCATCCGAAAATTGCGACGGGGATGTTGGATAATAAGTTCGGGATACCGATCAGCCGAGCGCGGGATGTTTATAAGTTGGCGGCAAGCCTGCCTGGTATCAAAGTTGTTGGGATCGATGTGCATATCGGCAGCCAATTGGTTGATTTGGACCCGTACCGAGCAGCGTTTAAGAAGGTTGCCGAGTTGACCGAAGTTTTGCGCGCAGATGGGCATGAAATTATCCGGCTTGATCTGGGTGGTGGTTTGGGCATTCCGTATGAGCGGAGCAATGCCGATCCGCCGTTGCCGTCTGATTATGGCAAGATTGTTCAGGAAACGGTTGGCCATTTGGGCTGTGAGATCGAGATTGAACCGGGTCGTTTGATCGCGGGGAATGCTGGGTTGATGGTGAGTTCTGTTATCTACAATAAATCGGGCGATGGGCGTGATTTTCTGATCGTTGATGCCGCGATGAATGATCTGATCCGCCCAGCTTTGTATGATGCGCATCATGATATTGCGCCTGTGATTGAACCTGCCGTTGGTACGCCAGTTGCGCCAATTGATATCGTTGGGCCGATTTGTGAAAGTGGTGACACGTTTACCAAACAGCGCCCGATGCCACCTGTAAGAGATGGCGAGATGATCGCGTTTCGATCTGCGGGGGCTTACGGTGCGGTGATGTCGTCTGAATACAACTCTCGGCCGATGATTCCCGAAGTTTTGGTGGATGGGGATCAATTTGCCGTCATTCGGCCGCGCCCGACGTTTGACGAAATGTTAAATCGCGATAAGCTACCAGAGTGGATGCAAAACTGATCTTGCACCACCGTAGCCCCGCGAGGCCATATGGCTGAATATGAAGTTGATACTGGTAAGCTGACCCGTCAGGCGATGCGGTCGCTGAAATGGCGGCTGCGGCTGACGCGTGGGTCGTTGTTTGTGGAACGCGGTGCGCGCAGTTTCTGGCCGTTGATCGCGTGGATCATGGCATTATCCGCAATTTCACGGTTTGGGTTGTTGTTGAACGTGTCCCAAGGCGCTGCGATTGCGGTGGTTGGTGCGGGTCTGGTTGGGTTTTTGTGGGTGTTTGCGAAAGGTGTGCGTTCGTTTGAATGGCCTACGATTGCGCAGGCGAAGGTGCGGTTGGATGCGACGTTGCCGGGACGCCCCTTAGAGGCGCTGGAAGACGGGCTTTCGATTGGGTCAAACGATGCGGGTGCGCGGTTTTTATGGGCGCGGCATTTGGAAAAGATGGCGGCTTTGGCGCGTGGATCAAAGGCGGCAGTGCCCAATGTGCGGTTGGCCAAGCGCGATCCGTGGGCGTTTCGTCTGATTGCGGTTTTGATGTTTACAGGGGCGTTGCTGTTTGGGCGATCTGATCCTGGGCAATCCCTTGTTGAGAGTTTGGAAGCCGACGCGCCCGTTGTGGCGAGCGGGCCAAGTTGGGAAGGTTGGGCAGAGCCGCCAGCCTATACTGGTAAGCCAGCGGTGTATTTGAACGATGTGAAAAGCGGAACGACGCTGACATTGCCAGAAGGCACGCGGGTGACGTTGCGGGTTTACGGCGATATCGAGGGCGTTGCGTTTTCAGAGACGGTTTCTGAAGGCGAGCCCATTGCGTTGAATTTGGGGGAGGGTGGTTTTTCTGAAGCCACGTTCGAGATTGCCGAGACGGGTTCGATTGCGTTGACGCTGCCACAAGGTCGCGATGCGAATTTTGAAATTTCGATGATCGAGGATGAAGACCCGAAAGTTGCCCTAACGGATGAGATTACGCGCTCCATTCAAGGGGCGTTGCAGATCCCGTTTGAGGCGCGCGATGATTACGGGGTTGTCGGTGGGACGGTGACGATTTCGCTGGCGCTCGATAATGTGGATCGACGACACGGGCTGGCGTTGGCGCCTGAACCACGCGAAACGGTCGAGCTGGATTTGCCCCTGCCGTTCACGCGCAAAACGACTGCGTTTGGGGAAACTTTGATCGAGGATTTGGCAGAGCATCCGTGGGCTGGCTTGCCCGTGACGATCACGATGATTGTGCGTGATGAGTTGGGGCAGACGGGTGTTGTGGTGCCAGAAATAGGACCGATGCCGGGTAAGCGGTTCTTTGATACGTTGGCGGCGGCGGTGGCAGAACAGCGTCGCGATTTGCTGTGGAATCGTGCCAATGCGGATCGGATCACGATGACCCTGAAGGCGATCACGCACCAGCCAGATGTGGCGTTTGAGCGCCGTGGTAAGAAGCCTTATTTAATCCTTCGCGCGGCATTGCGGCGGATGGAGTATAATTCGAATGCGCCGCTTAGTGATGAAATCCGCGATGAAGTTGCGGAGTTGTTGTGGAAAGCGGCGTTGCTGATTGAAGACGGCGATTTGGCGGATGCGCGGGAACGGTTAAAACGCGCGCAAGAGCGGTTGTCCGAGGCGATGAAGAACGGCGCGACGCAGCAGGAAATCGAAGAATTGATGAACGAGCTGCGCCAAGCGACGCGCAAATACATGCGCCAGTTGGCGGAAGAGCAGCGCAAGAATCCTGATCGTCAGCAGGCGGAAAGCGGCGAAATCCAAGAGATGTCGCAGGATCAATTGCAGCAGATGATGGATCGTATCCAAGAGCTGATGGAGCAGGGGCGCATGGCTGAGGCCCAAGAGCTGATGGAACAGCTGCAACAGATGATGGAGAACATGCAGGTCACCGAAAGCCAGAGCGGGCAGGGCGGTGAAAACCAGCAGGCGATGGAGGGCTTGGGCGATACATTGCGCGAGCAGCAAGACCTTGCGGATGACACGTACCGAGAGTTGCAGGAACAGTACAATCAGAACCAGCAGCAGGGTGAGCAACAGGGCCAAGAAGACGGTCGAGGCAACCAGAAAGGGCAGAGCCAGCAGGGTAAGGGCCAAGGGGGGCAGCGCATGTCCCCTGGGCAGTTGGCAGAGCGTCAACAAGCACTGCGCGATATGCTGGAGCGCCAAGAGAATGAATTTAGCCAAGACGGTGTGGATGGAGGCGATGAATTCTCAGATAGCCTCGGCAAAGCGCAGCGGCAAATGGAAGAAGCACAACGGAATTTGGAAGAGGGCGATTCTTCGGGTGCGCTCGATAATCAGGCGGATGCGATGGAAGCGTTGCGCGAAGGCATGCGCCAATTGGGCGAGGCACAGCACCAAGCCCAATCCCAGCAACAGGGCCAACAAGGCATGAACCCCGGCCAGCGGCAGGGCGAGCAACGCGACCCGCTGGGTCGTCCGCTTTCCCAAGGTGGTAATATCGAAACAAACGAACGCTTGGTCCCGACCGAGGATCAATATCGTCGCTCGCGCGAAGTGATGGATGAAATCCGCAAACGCTCTGGCGATCGCTCGCGCCCGTTGATCGAGCTGGATTATTTGCGGCGGCTTTTGGATCGCTTTTAGAGCGTTTTACGATACCCCCGATGCGCATGCGTTTCGCAAAACGCACTCCACCGCAAGGGAACGCAATGTTTCCAGTGCCGCAGAGCGATCTGAGGAAAGATGCGAAACGCCATAACCAGCAAGGTTCGGGTCGTTTGGAACGAGGTGACAGCGTAATTTGTTTGGACAGCTAACCAAACAAGGGACCAGATTATGTCATTTCAGATTCACGCGCTTCCTGAAGGAGATTACCAGAAATATTTCGCAATGGATGCAGCCGAGCTGCAATCCAACAACGCGCAAATTCACGAAGTTACCCAAAAACCAAGTGCGCCGTGTCGGGTGCGGTTGGTGGATGCGGACATTGGCGAACGGGTTGTTCTGGTGAATTACGAACACCAGCCTGCGGCCAGTCCGTATCGTTCTAGTCATGCGATTTACGTCAGCGAAGGTGCGACTTAAGCAGCGCCAAAAGTGGACGAAGCTTTGTCGGTGCGCATGCTATCGGTGCGCGGGTTTGACGGTGCCGATTGATTCTGCGACGCGGATGTCGTTGCGAGCACGAATTTGGCAATGCGATTGGATGCGATTTTTGCGGATGATAAAATTGAGTATGTCCACGTGCATTACGCGCAACGCGGATGTTTCGCGGCCAGAGCAACGTGGATTTAGAAAGTTCCATATTTGGGCGGTGGATCATCGCCCAAATATTGCTAGCCTAAAATGCCGTTGATCATTTCGCGCACACCGTCGATTGCGGCGGCGTAGGGATCGAGGATGGTTGCAGAGGCGGGCAGCATTGCCACGATTTGCGGGCGGAAAACGTAGAGCGCGATCAGCAAAATGATGATGAATAGCGTCCAGATGAAGGCGCGCCGGAAACCGCCTTTGCCTGTATTTGCGAGTTCGTCTTCGTGCGCACCCATCATTTCGCGATCACGGCGTCGCGGTTCATCGCCATCAGATCGCAACGACGCATCCAGTTCTTCCACGTCTGGAAGCATGGCTTTGCGTTCCACTTTTGGACGCCGCGAAGGGTCTGCTTTGCGGTCAGTGTCGACGGCTGCCTCAAGGTCTTCGGCTTTGATATCGAGTTTGATATCTTTGGGCGCATCTTGAACTGCATCTGCGATTGAAGAAGACAATTCGGCTGAGAGCGCTTCGGTTTTTTCAGGTGCAGCGTCAAAACCAGCGAGGGTTCGGGCGCGCGCGCGGTTCCCTTTGGAGCGCGGTCGGGTCATTCCTACGGCGGCTGCTGCGGTTGCGGCAACGGCTGCTGCGGGCGCGATGCTGTTGTCGTCAAAATTATCGTCCAGTTCTGGGCGATCTTGGCCACCGATATCGAGCGCGGCCGTGAGGGCAGCAGCATCAAACGCGTCGTCGTATTCTGGTTCGTAATCTGACCCGTCTTCTGCGATGTCGTTGGGTTCTGACGTGTCGCCTTCGCTGTGGGTGTCAAGAAATGCGGCTAGTTCATCGACGCAGAAATCAGCGTCAACGTTGGCGTCAACATCGGGGGCTTCTGTCGGTTGGTCTGTTTCTTCGAGTGCGGATTTAATTGCTTCGCCGTCGCCATCAAGCGCATCAGCGGCCGCCACATCAAGTTGATCGCGAGCAGAGGAAAACGCCGCTTCGGAGCGCAGCACATCGAGAACATCTGGGTCTACTGGCGCGACGGGGATATTTGTGGCGGGTGCGTCGTAGTCTTCGTCAAAGTCATAATCGAGATCATCTGAAGTAAGATCGGTCGGCTCATCCGCTTCATCATCGTTGGATGCTTCGGGGTCATCGTCATCGACGCCAGCGCCGCGATTGGGATAAAAGTTGGAGTCTGACTTTCCGTCGAGATCATCAAACACGCTGCGATCTTCGTCTCCGATTGCGTCAATGTCCTCGTCCACCGAAGTGGGCAACATTTCGATATAATCTTGGAACCAGATGTTTTCACAATTCGCACACTGCACCTCTCGGCCAGTTTGTGGGATTGAACTCTCATCTACTTCGTACTGCGCGACACATCTTGGGCATACTATTCGCATGGCACCCTCTCGCTCGTTTTATTATACGCCAATTCACCCATAGCGAATCAGTCTTTTTTATAGTTTTAGCTGCGGATCACCGCCTTTCCAAGCATCCGTTCGATTTTGTAAAGATTGCATGTTTGTGTGTGATGCGCGAAAAGATGAAAAACGAGGCGTTAAGCATGATGCGGAGAAGACCTTGATCGAGCTGAAAAATGCGGGTTTCACCTATGGTGGGCGGGAAATACTGAGCGAAATGACGTTGCAATTGCAGCCGGGGTCGTTCCATTTTCTGACGGGTCCGTCGGGGTCTGGGAAGACTACATTGTTGAATTTGTGCTATCAAGTATTGCTGCCAACCACCGGAATGGTGCGTGTTTTTGAACAAGATGTGCGGGCAATGACGCGTGATGACATTGCGCGGGTGCGTCGTCGTATCGGTGTGGTGCATCAGAATTGTCAGTTCTTGGATCACCTGTCGGTGCGTGAAAATCTGGCGTTACCGCTGGCTGTTTCGGGGCGCGATGATGAGCTGCACCCATCCAACGTCAACGATTTGTTGGGCTGGGTTGGCTTGACGGAACGCGGTGATGCGTTGCCCCCCGAACTGTCTGGTGGTGAACGCCAACGTGCCGCACTGGCGCGTGCGATCATCATGTCGCCCGACCTGATTTTGGCGGATGAGCCGACGGGAAATGTGGATTGGGAGATGGCGCAACGCCTATTGTCGTTGTTGGTTGAATTGAACAAAATGGGCAAAACGATCCTGATTGCGACCCATGATTTGAACCTGATCCGAACGGTGAAATCCGAAGTCTCGGCGCGGGTTCTGCGGATCTGCAATTCAAAACTGCAACTTGCAGGGGCGGATTTGTGATGGAACGTTTGCGCAGTTTGATGGATATTTTCAACGGCGACGGCAATGCGGACCGCGTGGTGAAGCCCAGCGGATTTACGCTGCGGTTAACATCGTTTACCGCAGCGTCGATGGCTTTTTTGGCGGTGTTCGCACTGGCGCTTTCGTTGGCGACCGGTCGTTTGGCGGCGCGGTGGGACGCGGAATTGGCGCGCACATCGACCATCCGCATTTCTGCGCCCAAGGGCCAGATGGCCGCGCAATCCGAAGCAGTTCTTGAGGTTTTGCGCACGACACCCGGAATTGGCAGTGCGCGTGTAATGTCGGATGCGGAGCAACGTAAATTGTTGGAACCGTGGTTTGGCCCTGATCTGCCGCTCGATACTTTGCCTGTGCCCCGTTTGATCGAGGTATTGGAAGAAGGCCGTGGGCCAGACGCGGCGGGATTAAAATTGCGATTGGCGGCTGAAGCACCCGGTGCGGTGCTGGATGATCATACACGCTGGCGGCGTCCATTGGTAAATGCGGCGACGCGTTTACGGGTTTTGGGGCTGGTTTCCATGCTTCTGATCGCAGGATCAACGGCTGGGATGATAACGCTGGCGGCGCAATCCGCATTGGCCGCGAACGGGCAAGTAATCAGCGTGTTGCGTTTGATCGGGGCGCGTGATGTTTACATCGCCCGCGCGTTTGTGCGCAGATTTACGCTTCGGGCGTTGATCGGCGCGTGTATCGGCACGGGTTTGGCGATTATCGGCGTGTTGTTCATGCCTGCCGCCGCCGAAGAGGGCGCGTTTCTGACGGGGCTTGGGTTTAAAGGCTGGCACTGGATTTTGCCGCTGCTTATTCCGCCACTGGCTGCCTGCGTCGCATTTTGGGCCACACGCTGGGCCGCGTTTCGAACATTGTTGAGGTTAAGTTAATGTATGCAATTCAATGGCTTCGCAGCCTATTTTTCATCGGACAGATGTATTTGGCAATGCTTGTGATGGCGCTGTATTACATTCCGCGCACGATTATTAATAATGATTATGCGTTTCATGCGGTCCATGCTTATTGCAATTGGGTGCGTTGGACCGCGTCTTGGATGGTGGGGCTGAAATCCGAAATTCGCGGCGAAGTGCCGTCGGACGAGGTATTGGTTGCGTCCAAACATCAGAGCTTTTTTGATATCATCATGATCGTGTCTGCGGTTCCACGGCCCAAATTTATTATGAAGGCGGTTTTAAAGTATGCGCCGATTTTGGGCTGGTTTGGCCAGAAAATTGGTTGTGTGCCTGTAGAGCGTGGCAAACGGGGCGTGGCGATTAAAAAGATGGTTGAGGATGTGACATCGGGCAAGGCCCTGCCGGGGCAGTTGATTATTTTCCCGCAAGGAACGCGCGTGGCTGCGGGGGCGCATTTGCCGTACAAAGTAGGTGCAGCAGTGTTGCATCAACAGACGGGGCAACCTGTTGTGCCCACGGCGACCAACGTGGGTGTGTTTTGGCCGCGCCACGGAATTTATCGTAAACCCGGTGTCGCTGTTTTGGAATTTCTGCCTGTTATTCAGCCCGTTAGCGGGACTGAATTGGACACTGCGGCGTTTACAAAGCAACTGGAAGAGATCATCGAACCAGCCTCCAATCTGTTGATGGAAGAAGCTGGATTTGATGTGAAGGCGCTGCCTTAAAGCAGTTTGCCCATCGTGACGGCGGTGTCGGCCATGCGGTTAGAAAAACCCCATTCGTTGTCATACCAAGATAGAATGTGGCCCATGCGGCCTTGGACTTGGGTTTCCTCAGTTACGACGATGGAGGAGCGTGGGTCGTGGTTAAGATCAATGGACACCAGTGGTAGGCTTTCAACGCCGAGGATGCCTTTCATCGGGCCGTTTGCAGCGGCGGTAATGGCTTGGTTGATCGCCTCGACGCTTAGGTCTTTGGTGGTGTTGAATTTGAAATCTGTGCAGGACACGTTTGGGGTTGGCACGCGGATCGCGACGCCGTTTAATTTGCCATTAAGTTCTGGCAACACGAGGCCAACGGCCTGGGCAGCGCCCGTGGTTGTTGGAACCATCGAAAGGGCTGTGGCGCGGCCCCGTTTCCAGTTTTTATTGCCCCGATCAAGGGGGGTGGCTGCCTGTGTAGGCGTGAATTGTGGTGATGAGGCCGTCTTCGATGCCGAACGTGTCGTTGATGACTTTGGCCATTGGAGCGAGGCAATTTGTGGTGCAAGAGGCGTTGGAAACGATGATGTATTGGGCTGTTAGGCTGTCGTGGTTCACGCCGTAAACGATTGTTTTATCAGTGCCTTTTCCTGGTGCGGAAACCAGAACGCGTTTTGCGCCAGCTGTCAGATACATCTGTGCTTTGTAGTGGTCTTTGAAGAAACCCGTGCATTCCAGTGCGATATCGACGTGGCCCCAATCGAGTTTTGATGGGTCGCGCTCAGCCGTGACAGGTATCGACGTGCCGTTGATGATGGCGTTTTCAGCGTGGGAGACTTCGCCCGGGAAAACCTTGTGAATGCTGTCATATTTGAACAGATACGCCGCGTTTTCGATTGGGGTCAGATCGTTGATCGCGACCACTTTGATATTGGTGTGGCCACTTTCGAAAATGGCGCGAAGGATGTTGCGACCGATGCGACCAAAGCCGTTGATGCCTACTCTGACGGTCATGGGGATATCCTTTGATAAGTTGCGTTATCGATAACGTAAACTAACACAGTTTTCAACCAACCTGACGGTGATTTGATCAAAGTATCCAGAAAATGAGCGTGAAGAAGGCGAAAAAGCCAGCAAGACCATACCAGCTGCGGTTTAGCGCCTTAACGCTGTCGGTGATATCTTGGGCGGCGAGATCGCGTTTGCCGCGTGAATTTACAAACAGGTCATCGCTCATTTGTCCGTCATAACTGCGCGGTCCTGCAAGGGCGACGTTGAGGACGCCTGCCATCGCACTCTCGGGCCAGCCAGCGTTTGGAGAGCGGTGTAAATCGGCGTCTTCAAAGACCACATCAAGGGCGACTCGATCAAAATGCACGCCGCAAATCAGGATTGCAGAGATGCGGGCGGGGAGCCAGTTTAGCAGGTCATCTAGTTTTGCTGCGGCAAAGCCAAATTCGCCGTATTCTTCGTTTTGATAACCGATCATGCTGTCGGCAGTGTTGATCATTTTGTAGATCAGAATGCCCGGAATACCGAGGATCAGGAACCAGAATACGGGTGCGACAACACCGTCGGAGAAGTTTTCAGCGGCGCTTTCGATGGCGGCGCGTGATACGTCGGTTTCGCTCATTGAGCCTGTGTCGCGACCCACGATCATGGATACCGCATTACGCCCTTGAGGGAGGCCAGATTGCAGGGCCGAGGCTACATCGCGGACGTGGTCGATCAGGCTGCGATGGGCGATAAGGACGGCGGCGATCAGGATTTCGATGATGTTGATAAACGTGCCAAAGCCGAAGAATTCGATGTTGTTGAGTTTTTCGAGGATGAGGCCTGGAATGAAGGCGATGATGATCATTGCGCCGACCGCGACAAAGCCTTTGACGCGGCGTTGGTTGCCTTTGTTCAAGGTTTCATCGAGCCAATTTACAACGCGGCCCATCAGGGTTGCGGGATGGGGGTAACGATCCCACAGTTTTTCTGGTTCGCCGATGAAAAAATCAAGCACGAGGGCCGGTAGCACCATAAAGAAAACGCTCATCATTTACTCCAAAACCTGTTGTAGACGCGACCATTGGTCGGTTGATCGGGGCAATCCCAAACGGATCATTGTGTCTGAATAGGGGAAAATCCTTGAAAGGATATGATTGTGCGCCAATTTTTGGAACCATGCTTGCGCGTTTGCCACATGATAGGTGCGAAACAGGGTTGTGCCGCAGGGGTTGGTGGCGCCAGCGGTGGCCATGATTTGGTCGAGGCGGGCTGCGTCGGTGGTTAAGGAGCTGCGCATTTCTGTGGCCCATTTGGCATCTGAAAGCGCGGCTGCGCCGATGTGTTGGGCAGGGCCTGAAGTGGCCCACGGGCCGAGCATTTGTTCAAGCTGGGCGATCGTGTCTGGGTGCGCGATTGCAAATCCGAGGCGCAGGCCAGCGAGGCCCCAGAATTTCCCTAGGCCTTTGAGGATGATAAAACCGGGCTGGGACGCGAGGTGAATGTGAGATTGATCGGGTGTGGTGTCGCAAAAACTCTCATCTATGATCGTCAAGGTTTTGTGGTTTTCGCGGATGGTATCAAGCGGCCAGAGGCGGCCATCTGGGTTGTTGGGGTGGACGTAGACGTTGGTTTCGGCGGCGTCTGTTTGAACGGCCCAGCCGAAGGCCGCAAAGCTGGCGGCGTGTTCGTTGTAGGTTGGTTGGGCAATGCCGACGGTTGCGGCAGGTGCAAGGCGGGGGAGCGCAGCGATAAGTGCGGAAACACCAGAGGCAGCTGCGATGTCGGCGGTGTCTGGGATGTTCCAGAATGTGCGCGCTGCGGATTTTAGCGCAGCCTGGTAGCCGCTGTCAGGAAGGGCCTGCCAGAAACGATTTGGAATTGCGGGCAGGGGGTAGGGCGTTGGATTGATGCCCGTGGACAGATCAATCCAATCTGCCCGAGCGCCGCCAAACTGCGCTATTGCGGCGTCCAAGCCACCCCCATGATCCCGTTTTTTCATTGCTCGTTTGGCAAGGTCGGTATGCGCGACACAAAGTGGCCTTTGATGGCTTTTGGCCATTCGCGAAACGGGACTTGGCCCAGTTCTGATGCGGCGTGTTTGCCCGCGTATTCAACGATGCCTTCTGCGGCGTCTGATCCCGGTTCAAAACGGCCCATGACGTAGGTCAGTTTGCCCTCGGCTTGGATTGCGATGTTGCAGCCGTGTGAGCAACCCATCAAACAAGAGTGGCGGCGGGTTTTTACACCATCGATGCCTTGCGCGGCGGCTTCGATTTCGGTGGCGAGACGCTCGCCGTCTGTTTGCGGCTGTTTTTCAACATCCCAACCTTCGAGCTTGCAGGTGTCGCAGATTGTGATTGTTGTGGTCATGGCATTTCTTTCAGCAGAATTTCGCTCGTTTCAACATCAAACAAAGGAAAGTTCAATTGTTAATGCGGCGCGACGTGTTTGTTAAGAATTGTTAATAAATTGGGCAGAGGTATTGGCCCGAGGCGAGGAGTGCAGTTTATTAAGGATCTGGTAATTAAATCCGATGCCGATCTAGGCGCGTTGTGGTGCAAGCATCTTGAGCGGCAGGGAAACGAAGTTAGCCTTGCAACCACTGAAAAAGAAGCAATCGACAAATTACGATTTGTGGCTTTTGACGTGCTGGTGTTGCATATAACCACAAAAGATGCGAGCGTTTTGGCGATCAGCGATTTTGCGACCTATCGGAATCCTGATGTGGCAATCATCGTTGTTACAGCAAATAGTTTCTTTTCGGATGGGTCGATCTTTGAGTTGATCCCAAACGCGCGTGGGTATTTACACACCCCAATTAAGCCAGATGATTTGGCGGCGCTGGTCGAACATTATGGCCGAAACAGCAGCCAAGAAATCGCATAAACGCCGCCAATGGTTAACAGATATTAGCCACGATTATGCGGTTCCATCCAGTTAATCGCAGGATTTATCGGAATGATCCGATGGGGGTTAATGCTGTCGTGGCTGTAGTGGTAATGGCGCACGATGTGGTTGAAATTGCAGGTCTGGGCAATGCTATCCACCTGATACAATTCGCGAGTATAGGCCCAAAGGTTGGGCATATCGACAATGCGCGAACGGTTGCATTTAAAGTGCAGGTGGTAGACGGGGTCAAAACGCACGAGCGTAGTGAAGAGACGCCAATCGGCCTCAGTTACAGTATCGCCCATTAAGTAGCGGTTTTCAGACAGTCGGGTTTCAAGCCAATCCATTGTGTCAAACAACATGGTAACGGCATCGGTGTAGGCGGTTTGCGATGTGGCAAAACCCGACTTGTAAACGCCGTTATTGAAGGTGTTGTAGATGCGCTCGTTCACGGCCTCAATTTCGGTTTGCCTTTGCGTTGGCCAATAATCAACGGTGTTGCCTGTCAGCCCATCAAAGGCGGTGTTGAACATGCGGATGATTTCCGAGGATTCGTTTGAAACGATGCTGTTGGTTTTCTTGTCCCACAGGATTGGTACGGTGACGCGGGTGGTGACGGCTGGGTCCGCTTTTTGGTAAATTTGATAGGCGTGGGTGGAGCCAAACAGGGAGTCGCCTTGGGCAGGGCCGTCGTCCGTTTCAAAGCTCCAGCCTTGGTCCATCATGTCGGGGTGAACGACATCGACGCTGATGTGATCGGTTAGGTTTTTGAGTTGGCGAAAGATCAGTGTGCGGTGTGCCCAAGGGCAGGCGAGCGAAACGTAAAGGTGGTAACGGCCGCTCTCGGCTTTGAACCCGCCCATGCCAGTTGGGCCAGCAGCGCCGTCAGCGGTGATCCAATTGCGATAGCTGGCGTCTTGGCGCACGAATTTGCCGTTTGAGGATTTTGTGTCGTACCATTCGGTTGACCATTGTCCGTCGATCAATCTGCCCATTTTGATGTCTCCTAAATTGGTTTGAAGGAGTGATAGCACTATTCTTGGAGTACGTCAGCGGCGAGCTGCCGTTTGCAGTATTGTGCAGAAACGAACAGTTGAAAACGCGCAGACGTGGGCTATCGTTTTGCGTAAGTGAAAAACTTTGGAGAAAAAATGAAGCATTCGAGACGGAACTTTTTGAAATCAGGCGTGGCGTTTAGCTGCGGTGTTGTGATGTTGTCATATGCGATGAGCGGCGCGGCCCATGCTGCCCATGAATTTGAAACGGCTTTTGATACGTTGTCTGTGCATCCCGTGGCCCATGCGTCGGTTGTTTTGAAAACGCCGCTGGGGGTGATTTAAGTTGATCCAGTGGGTGGTGAGGAAAAATATGCGGATTTGCCTGCGCCTGCTCTGGTGTTGATTAACCATCATCACGGCGATCATTTTAACGTCGATACGTTGAAAGTGGTTCTGACGGAAACAACAGAATTTATCACCAACCCAGAGGTTATGGGCAAATTGCCAGAGGCCATGCAAGCGAAGACCAGAGCATTGCCAAACGGGGATAGTGCGGATTTTAACGGCGTCGGGATAAAGGCGATCCCTGCCTATAACACCACCGCAGGATGCGAGAAGTTTCACCCAAAAGGGCGCGATAACGGGTATCGTTTGAACATGGATGGGTTTCAGATTTACGTGTCGGGAGATACAGAAGATATCCCTGAAATGCGGGCCTTAAAGGACATTGATCAGGCGTTTGTGTGCATGAACTTGCCGTTCACGATGGATGTAGAAGCGGTGGCATCGTCAGTGGCAGAGTTTATGCCGAAGTATGTTTATGCGTATCATTACCGTGGCAAAGATGGTGGTACACAAGACCCAGAGGCGTTTGCGAAATTGATCGGCGATGCGGTCGAGGTAAAGCTGGGCGGTTGGTACTAAGCCCACATTTGATGAACTAATTGTACTGGCATATCCAGTGTGATGCGTCGGGCTTTCTTTTGGGGATGGCGGTTCTGATACCTTGCATGCCGCGAATCGGATTGCGAAGGCAATGGTGCGGCTTTATACGAAGATCAGCGATGCCTTTAGGGGCCGGAGAGGTGTTTCACCTAGGGTTGACCCAAATAGGGGACTGGATGTGAAATCGTGATGAGCGCCCGCGCAGGGCGGCCTTTCTGTCATGGAAACGAGAAAGGAAATGCAATGCGTTTTTCGGTATTTTTGACAGGTCTGTTGTTTGCAAGCGGCGCGAATGCGCACGTCGGGCATTTGGGCGAATTGGCGGGGCATGATCATCGGATAGCGGCTGGAGCGCTTGGCATTGCGATCGCGGTGGCGGGCTGGAATGCGCTTAAGGGTAGAAAAGATAAAGAAGCCGAGGCCGAAGTAGAGGCCGAAGTTGAACCAGAAGCACAGGAAGCGTGAACGATATGGCTGAAAAAGTTGTGGAAAAAATTGGCGTGATGATTTGTGGTCATGGATCACGGAGCCAAGCGGCGGTGGATCAGTTTTCGGTGTTGGCCGAACGGTTGCCTGCGTTGCTGCCTGACTGGCCCGTGGAATACGGATATCTGGAATTTGCAAACCCTGTGATCCGCGATGGGTTGGACAGTTTGCGCGCGCAAGGCTGTACCAAAATTTTGGCGGTTCCAGGCATGTTGTTTGCCGCGATGCATTCCAAGAATGATATCCCGACAGTGTTGAACACCTATGCCGCCAAGCACGATGTCGAAGTGTCTTACGGGCGCGAATTGGGCGTTGATCCCAAGATGATCAAGGCTGCTGGTGCGCGGGTACAAGAAGCTGTGGATGCTGCAAATGTGGAACATGGTGAATTGCCGCTGCACGAAACTGCGTTGGTTGTGATTGGGCGCGGGGCGTCTGATCCTGATGCGAATTCGAACGTGAGCAAAATTGCGAGGATGTTGTGGGAGGGTATGGGCTTTGGCTGGGCCGAAGTTGGCTATTCTGGCGTGACATTCCCGTTGGTGGAGCCGTGTTTGGATCACGTGGCCAAGCTGGGATATAAGCGGGTTATCGTGTTCCCGTATTTTCTGTTCACGGGTATTCTGATTGATCGGATTTACGGGTTCACGGATAAATGTGCCGCGAAATATCCTGCGATTGATTTCATGAAGGCTGGGTATTTGAACGACCACGAATTCGTGCTGGAAACATTTGCAGAGCGTGTGACCGAACAGATGGGCGCGAACCCTGTGCCGAACTGTGGGACGTGTCAGTACCGCACACAGGTTCTGGAAATTGAGGGCGAAGAAACGCGCACGATTGCACCTGCTGAGCGCGAGGCAATTGCTGCGGTGGCTGGTAAAGGGCACGCGGCGTTTTCGGATGTTCCACCGCCGACGTGCGTTTTGTGTAAGTACCGCACGCAGGTTCTGGGTTTCGAATCCGAGGTTGGATCGGTTCAGGAAAGCCATCACCATCATGTTGAAGGTCAGGGTGCTTCGGCCCCTGGTGCTACGGTTGAGAACTGTAATTTCTGCACGACGTGGTGTACGGGCGAATGCCGTTTGCATTTGGACGATCACCACCACCATCATCACGATCACGATCATGACCACAGTCATTCGCACGACCATTCCCATGACCATGTGCATGCAGAATATCCACACGCGAAACATCCGCTTGGCCCTGAAAGCGCACGGAGCAAGTGAGCATGAAGCCAAACCCACGGCCGCTGCCCTATGTTCGGGTGCCATCCGAAATTTACGCGCAGTCGTTTGCGACAGTGCGCGCTGAGGCGAATTTGGAACGGTTTCCTGAGGAAATGGTTCCGATGGTTGTGCGCTTGATCCATTCCTGTGGGATGGTTGAAATCGCGGATCGGTTGGCGTTTTCTGATGGTGCATTTGCCGTGGGGCGCGATGCGCTGCGTGCAGGTGCGCCCGTTTTGTGTGATTGCGAAATGGTAGGATCGGGGATTATTCGCCGTTATTTGCCAGCGGAAAATGAAGTGATTGTGACGTTGAATGATCCCAAGACACCAGCGTTGGCGGCGGGGATTGGCAACACGCGATCTGCGGCGGCGGTAGAGTTTTGGCGCGACCGTATTGAAGGCGCGGTTGTGGCCATTGGCAATGCGCCGACTGCGCTGTTTCATTTGCTTGAATTGCTCGATCAAGGCTGGCCGAAACCCGCTGTAATCCTCGGGTTTCCTGTTGGGTTTGTTGGCGCGGCCGAGAGCAAGGCCGAACTGGCTGTGCGATCACGGGGTTGCGAGTTTGTGGCGTTGCGCGGACGCAAGGGCGGATCAGCGATGGCGTCGGCTGCGGTGAACGCACTGGCCGCTGGATTGGTGGAGGAAAACCGATGAGTGCGTGGTTGCATATCGTTGGCATTGGCGAGGACGGGTTGGATGGTTTGACCCCATCGGCGCGCACTGTGGTTGAAGCGGCTGAGGTGATTATCGGTGGGGACCGGCATCATTTACTGGCCGAGGGCATGACGGCGAAACGGGTCGCGTGGCCTTTGCCGTTTGATGCGTTGATCGACACATTGCAGGGGTACAAAGGCAAGCGGGTTGTGGTTTTGGCCACGGGTGATCCGCTGTGGTATTCCGTTGGGGCGCGGATCGGGCGCTCCATTCCTCCAAGCGAGATTGTCTATCATCCCCAGTTGAGCGCGTTTCAATTGGCAGCGGCGCGGATGGGTTGGTCTATGCCTGACGTGGAAACGCTGACGGTTCATGGGCGACCAGTAGAGCAGATGATCGCGTTTATTCAGCCAGATCAACGGTTGCTGATTTTGACAACGGGCGCGGAAACCCCAACGCAGATCGCGGCGTTTTTGGCGGCGCGTGGGTTTGGGCAATCCCGCATGACAGTGTTGGCCGCGATGGGCGGCAAAGACGAGCTGCGCTTTGAAGGCACGGCGGCGGACTGGGATCACGAGGTTCCAGCGTTTAATACGCTGGCTGTGGAATGTATCGCGGCCCCTGATGCGGCGTTGTTGCCCCGTGTTCCGGGATTGGCGGATGAGCTGTTTCACCACGATGGCACGATGACCAAGCAAGAGGTTCGCGCGGCGACGCTGGCGAAATTGATGCCGATGCGCGGGGCGTTGTTGTGGGATGTTGGTTGTGGCTGTGGTTCGGTTGCTGTGGAGTGGATGCGGGCGGCACGGTTTAGCCACGCGATTGGCATTGAGCCGCGCGATGATCGACGGGTGTTTGCAGCGCAAAACGCGGCCGCGCTTGGTGCGCCGAAGTTGGAGTTGATTGATGGGTCTGTGCCAGAGGTGCTCGACCGATTGCCACCACCTGATGCGATTTTCATTGGCGGTGGATTAAGCCGCGAAACGTTTGATGTGTGCTGGAATGCGCTGCGCCCGCTGGGGCGTTTGGTGTGTAATGCCGTGACGCTGGAGAGCGAGGCGTTGTTGATGGCACTGCACAAAGAACACGGTGGGCTGTTGGTGAAATTACAGGTGAACCGTGCGGAGCCTGTGGGTAATTTGACGGGTTGGCGACCGCTGATGCCTGTGACCCAGTGGAGTTTGGTAAAGCGATGAACGGAATGTTGTATGGCGTTGGGCTGGGTCCGGGGGACCCTGAACTGATGACGTTGAAAGCGGCGCGCCTGATCGGTGGGGCCAAGGTGATCGCCTATCCGACGTTGGAAGGTGGCGACAGTTTTGCGCGCGCAATTGCGGCGGATTTGATCGAGGACGGGACGCAGGAAATAGCGATTTCTATTCCGATGTCAGTGAAACGCGAACCTGCACAGGCGGCCTATGATGCGGGAGCGGCGTTGATTGCGGCGGAGTTGGAAGCGGGCAAAGATGTGGTTGTATTGTGCGAAGGCGACCCGTTCTTTTATGGCAGTTTTATGTATTTGTTTTCGCGATTTTCGGATCGGTTTGAATGCGAGGTTGTGCCCGGTGTAACGTCTGTGACGGCCTGCGCGGCGGCCTTGCAATCGCCACTGACAGCGCGAAACGAAGTGCTGACGATTATTCCAGGCCCGATGGCCGAGGACGCGATGGAAGTGCGGATTGCAGCGGCGGAAGCGGTTGCCGTGATGAAAGTTGGACGGCATCTGCCCAAGATCAAACGCGTGCTCGAACGGTTGGGTCTGATGGAACATGCGGGCTATGTAGAACGGGCGAGTCTGCCCGAAGAAGTGGTTTTACCGCTAAGCGAGGCGCCAGAAAAAGCGCCGTATTTTTCAATGATTTTGGTGACTAAAGGGGACGACCCGTGGCTGTAGAACCAGTAGTAATTTGTTTGTCGCGTTCAGGCGAGGCAACGGCTTGGCGTGTGGCGGAAATTTTGGGTGCGGCGGTGCATGGTCGGATGAACCGTGTGGATCGTGCGCACGCCTATTTCGAAAATGCGCTGGATCATGTGCGGATGTTGTTTGCCAGTGGCACGCCAGTTGTGGGTGTTTGTGCGGCAGGTATTTTGGTGCGCGCGGTTGCGCCTGTGCTGAATGACAAACTAACGGAACCGCCCGTTGTGGCGGTGCCTGACGATGGGTCTACGGTTATTCCGCTGCTGGGTGGTCATCGCGGTGCGAACCGTTTGGCGCGTACGATTGCAGAAGGTCTTGGCGCACATGCGGCGGTAACTACGGCGGGTGATGTGGCGATGGGCGTGGCGCTGGACGAGCCGCCTGTCGGGTATCGTTTGGCCAATGGCCCGGATGCAAAGGGCGCGATGGCGGCGATGCTCGGAGGGTCTGGTGTGACTGGGACTGGTGCGAATATTTTTGACGTTGAGGACACAGGCAGCGGTGTTGAGTTGGTTGTGACTGACGCGCCCGCCACAGGGTCTGAAACGCGGTTGGTGTATCATCCGCAGCGCTTTGCATTGGGCCTTGGCTGTGCGCGTGGTTGCGATGTGGATGAGATGTGGACGTTGGTGCAAAGCGCGTTGGTTGAGGCTGGAATTGCTGAGGGCGCGATTGCCTGTGTTGGTTCGCTCGATCTGAAGGGTGATGAGCCTGCGATGATCGAAACGGCAGCGCGATTGGGTGTGCCGTATCGGGTATTCAGTGCGGCGGAGTTAGAGGCACAAGCGGATCGTTTGGCGAACCCATCTGATGTGGTTTTTGCCGAGGTCGGGTGTCATGGTGTTTCGGAAGGCGCGGCGCTGGCGATGGGCGGTTCTGGTGAGTTGGTTGTTAAAAAGACCAAGACGGCAAATGCGACCTGTGCAGTTGTGCGTAGCGATATGCCGATTGTCGAAATGGTGGGTCGATCCCGTGGGAAATTGTCGATTATTGGTATTGGACCGGGTCAACATTCTTGGCGCACGCCAGAGGCTTCGGCCTTGGTGGCAGAGGCTGAGGAGTTGGTTGGATACGGGCTTTATATCGATCTGCTCGGTGGATTAGCATATGGCAAGGATCGGTCTGATTTCCCGCTAGGGGGCGAGGAAGATCGCTGTCGCTATGCGTTGGAACAGGCGGGTAAGGGCAAGAATGTTGCGCTGATTTGTTCGGGTGATGCAGGCATTTATGCGATGGGCGCGTTGGTGTTTGAACTGCTGGATCGTGGTGTTGACGAGATGGGTGTTTCTGACGCCGCGCACCGTGTTGAGGTGGTTTCAACGCCGGGTGTAAGTGCCTTGCAGGGTGCCGCTGCACGGGCGGGCGCGCCGTTGGGGCATGATTTCTGTGCGATTTCATTGTCGGATTTGCTGACCCCACGCGCCGATATTGTGAAACGATTAAAGGCAGCGGCAGAGGGCGATTTTGTGATCGCGTTTTACAATCCAGTTTCCATGCGTCGTCGCACGTTGTTGGCCGAGGCGCGGGATATCTTGTTGCAGCATCGCCCAGCGGATACGCCTGTTATGTTGGCGTCCTCCCTTGGGCGGCCCGAAGAACACGTACGGTATCGCAAACTGAGCGAGCTGGAAGTGGATGGGGTGGACATGCTGACGGTTGTTCTGGTCGGGTCCAGCAACTCGAAATTGGCGCAATTGGGCGAGGGTCCACGGATGTACACGCCGCGTGGCTATGCCCGCAAAATTGATGGAGATTTGTCATGACGGTTTACTTTATTGGTGCGGGCCCCGGCGATCCTGATTTGATTACGGTCAAGGCGAAAGCGCGGATTGAGGCGTGCCCTGTTTGTTTGTTCGCAGGATCGTTGGTGCCAGAGGCTGTGGTGGCCTGTGCGCCTGCGGATGCCAAGGTGATGGACACGGCGGCGATGACGTTGGATGACACGCACGGCGAGATTTTGGCAGCGCACAAACGCGGTGAAGACGTGGCGCGGGTGCATTCGGGTGATCCGTCGTTGTACGGCGCAATTGCCGAACAAATCCGTCGTTTGCGCAAGGACGATATCCCGTTTGAGATTATCCCAGGTGTGCCAGCCTACGCGGCGATGGCGGCGACGATTGGGCAGGAATTGACGATACCCGAGATCGCCCAATCGATTGTTCTGACGCGGATGTCGATGCAATCCACGTCTATGCCAGCGGGTGAAACGTTGGAGAATTTCGGGCGTACTGGTGCGACGCTCGTGATCCATCTGGCTGTGCGCAACATGCGTGCAATTGAACGCCAGTTGATCCCGCATTACGGCGAGGATTGCCCTGTTGTTGTTGGGTATCGTGTGAGTTGGCCAGATGAGGAAATCATCCGTGGCACGCTGAAAGATATCCGTATCAAAGTACGCAAATCCAAGATCACCCGCACGGCGCTGATTATGGTTGGCCCTGCACTGGCCGAGAGCCACGATTTTGTGGATTCAGCGCTGTATGACCCTGCGAAGCCGCATGTTCTGCGCCCTGTTGTGGGTGTGGATTTGGTGGAACCAAATAATACTTAAGTTTGGTTTAAGCGAGCGAATGGGTCGGATGTTTTTGCCTTTTTAGACATGAGGCGAGCAAGCCGATCGCCAATGGATTTCTTGCGCTGAGCGGGGTTGTCTTGGGATTGTCTTTGCAGAACAGAATGGCGAGCTGGTTTCGGATCGGCTTTGTGATTTTGAACCAAGGGCCAAACGACATGCTTGTTGGGTTCTGGCCCATCTTGAACAGGTGAAAAGACACCTGCGAGGTCGTCTGAACTTGTGCCTTTGGAAGGTGTCATGTCATTGATGAAATTACGGATTTGTTTACGGAAGTTGAATGCCATTACCGCGATGACCATCAGGACAGGCAAGATTTGCATTACCTTTGCGGCGAAAATCACCAAAAAGAAAAAGGAACCAGCGATTATTGCGAGGATAGGATGTGTCTTTGCCAATCGAGCAAAGAGCGTTTTGGTTTAGTTGCCGTGGTTCGTGCAGCGGAAACGGTGAGCTTCATTTCCAGTTTTTGCATCGGCTTTTGCGAAAGCATTGCGTCGCGTTTTTCTTGCCATTTATGTCGGCCGAGGAATTTAAAGAATGTGATGAAAACGAAAAGCACCAAGAGCAGAACGCAAACATATGTTCAAGTTTTGGCAAAGCCATAATCAGGCGTGAGACCTGCTTGGCGACCTTTAAGGAATGGTTCAATGTAAATGAAATCGCTGCTGCGTTTCAAGCCGACCTCTTCAAATGCCTTGATAGCCAGCTTTTTCAGATCAGGGTTACGATCGTGTAATCCCGCGATCGTAAAAGTATTTATAGGATCATCAGCGCCCGAAGTGTCGGCGATATAGGCCCCCAAGCGTTGTTTCGTGATTAGTTCCAAAAAGAGATTTTTCTCATCTTCCTTTACGATTACAGCCGCCCGCGCTGTATTTGCTGCGTTCGTTTGGTTTGGGCAAAAAAATACGAACATATAGCGTGTTTTGTCGGCGTATTTGTTACTGGTTTGAACAAGTTCGTAGTTATAATCGGTATTGAGACGAGCGAGGACGTTCACCTCTTTTGCAAGATGAATGTCTGATTCCTTAGAAAATGTATCGAGTGAGGTGACATCTGGCTGTGGATGACTGAGCGCGAGTTCGCGTTCTGTATTGTCTTTTTCAATACTATTTTGAAGTGAAAGCCCGCCCTCAAGAATAAGGGCGCAGATGATAAGTGGTGCTTTCCAGTTGCCATTGAAAAGCGTTGTTAACAGAAGGCACATAAATTTGCTCGAACATTTTTTGGTTTCTTTGAAGAATATTTTTCAAAGAAAGATGTTCATATTATGACCTTAATATGAGGCTTTGGAGATAGGGAGATGTCGGGCCGAAGTTCTCGCGTTTTTCAAAACACTGCCACTTTGACAAAGCCCGACCTACCGTACCTACTTATCGCCGCCGCCTGTTTTGGCGCGGCGGGCTTTGTTCTTTTTGCTGTTCGCTTTGCCGACTGCTGGCGCTAGGTTTGGGCCGCCGCCTTTTTGGTGCGGGGTGACGACGCCTTCGGGGCGGCTGTCTTCTGGGCGCGCTTTTTTGGCGAACTTGGGTTTGCCCTTGTTCTTGTATTTGGTTGGTTTTGGTTTTTTGTGACGTGGGTTTGGTTCGTCGTTCCAATCAACTGGG
>JASJIO010000131.1:0-7948 GCA_037625035.1 Amylibacter sp. | reverse complement strand
AGGTCTGCGCGGATATCGACCGAAGCAGGCGCATCGCCTGGCTTGTGCACGGCAGTCACAAATTCTGCGCACCCGTATTTCGGATGCGATGTGGATTGGGATTGAAAAGATGATCCGCGAGGACTGGAGCCCGGAGCAGATTAGTGGTCACCTGAAAGACATTGGTGAGCCAAGCGTGCGCGCCGAGTGGATTTACCAGCACATCTTGCATGAACGCGGCGTCGATATCTGTCACGAAACAGTTCGGTTTTGGGTTGAACGTTTTGGTGCAAAATTTGCTAAGGAAATCCGTAAGATTAGGGCATGGCAACACTCGAACTGGCAATGGCGGTTGCCATATCGCTTATGGCGGTGTGCAGCACCTTCAGGACTTTCTTGGAGGGATTGGATTTCGCCAGAGACCCAGCTGCCAATCCTTCCAAGACACCACGCACTTCATAGGCTTTTGACAGGTCGGAAAAGTTCAACTTCAAGAGGGAATAGCCCCGGCCATCGCGTTTTTGGATCAGGCCTTCAACTTCCAACGCTCGCAGCGCCAAACGGGCAGGGGTGCGCGAAACGGTGAACAATTTTGAAACGCCAACCTCGCTGATTTTTTCGCCAGCGATCAGTTTTCCATCAATAATCACCTGGCGTAGAACAACGACGATCCTCTTGTCCGAGGTCGTGTCTTTCCCATTTATTGCAGCGTTCTCGGACAACAGAATCTCGCCTTCGATCCAATCTTTGTATCCACAATTGAACAGAAACAGCAAAGTTCAAGGAATATTTGTTGTGTTTAAAGATTTATGGACCCACACTGAGCTCGATAATTGCTTTCAATCAAATGTAAACGAATGCTAATTTGAATGGGGGCTGCTGCTCGGGCTTTGACACGTATAAACGGATTGAGTCCAGAACTTGGGATTTTTTAGGGAGAGAAACATGTTACGAAGAACACTATTAACGGGCGCTGCTGCTGCGGCCTTTGCCGTCAGCACACTGTTTGGCGCCGCTGCAAGCGCGCAAGACGTGATTAAATTCGGGTCGATTGCACCAAAAACTGGCCCTTTGGCGGGCGGTGCTGTGGTCACGCAGTGGCCAAATGTTGAGCTGTGGGTCAAGCAAGTCAATGCACGCGGCGGTCTGAACGTCGGCGGCAAAAAGATGATGATCGAACTGACTGAATATGACGACAAAACCAACCCGGGTGAGCATATTAAGCTAGCACAGCGGTTGGCAGAACAAGACAAAGTGGACTTTGTCGTAGCACCTTACGGCACTGGCTTTAATATCGCGACAGCGCCGATTTATGGCCGTTACGGATATCCTATGATTGCTGTTTCCGCGATCACGGACAAAATGGACGAACTGACAACTCGCTATCCAAACTTGTTCTTCACATTGGGTACAACAACTGCGTTTGTTCAAGGTGTGCTCGATATTCTGATCGAACAGCGTGACGCAGGGGTGATTGGCAACGAAGTGGCCATGGTTAATGTCGCTGATGCCTTTGGTATCGAACTGGCCGACCGCGCGCGTGATTTGTTTGGCGCTGCAGGTTTTGAAATGGTATACGACAAATCCTACCCGCTTGGCACGCCAGATCTTTCACCTGTTATGAAGGGCGCAAAAGCCAGTGGTGCAAAAGCGTTTGTTGCTTGGTCCTATCCACCGGACAGCTTTGGTTTGGCTGAACAAGCGATCATCGAAGACTTGGATGTAGCGGTTTATTATTCTGCTGTTGCAACCAGCTTTCCAGCTTTCAAAGGCGCATATGGTAACAAGATCAACAACGTTCTTGGGGCAGGTGGCACAAACGTTGATGATCCAAAGGTTGCAGAATACCGCAAAGCGCACCTGGAAATCACTGGCAAAACTGCTGATTATTGGGCGTCAGCGAACACCTACGCTTCGTTGCAAATTCTGGAGCAAGCGATTGAAGGCTCTGCCAGCATTGATCGCAATGTGGTCACGCAGTACATCAAGGACAACACGTTTGATACTGTGATGGGCATGCTGTCATTTGAAAACAACGTGTCCCACACGTATTGGAGCGTTGGTCAGTGGCAAGACGGCGTATTTCGCGGTGTCAAAGGAACCAACGTTAACGGTTCCGTGCCTGTGCGTCTCAAAAGCGGTTGGTCCGAGTAAACTGACTTTAGGGCGGGGGATCACCTCGCCCTTCATTTTTGGGACTTTGTAAATGATGGACATCCTTGTCTCTGGCCTGTTGTTGTCGGGAACCTATGCGCTGGTCGCGATGGGCTTGAACCTGCAATACGGCGTCGCGCGTATCATGAACCTTGCAAATGGTGAGGTATTGGTTCTGGGCGCTTTGGCATCCTTCTGGTTGTATACCACCAGTCAAATTAGCCCGCTTCTGACAGTAATTTTGGTCGCGCCTATTTCGTTTGCTGGCAACTGGATGATCTATCGGTATCTGCTAACTCCGCTTGTACGACGTTCCAAAACACAAGGACATTTGGAAGTGGATTCCATTTTGGCGACCTTTGGGATGTCGTTCATTATAATCGGGATCATGGTGTCGATTGAGGGCGGTTTCTTTGCTTATAAATACCTGTCCACTCCGATTTCGATCCTCGGGTCCACAACATCTCTGAACCGTTTTATTGCATTCTTGATCGCCTGTCTGATCGGAGGATTGCTGTATCTTTGGCTTAACCATTCTCGTTCTGGCGTGGCAGTCCGCGCAGTTTCCGTCAGTACCGAGGCAAGTGGTCTCGTCGGCATCAACGTCCCGCTAATTTCCGCACTGGCCTTCGCTTTAGGCGGTGCAATTACAGCTGTCGGTGGCGCACTAATATCAACCTTCATCACTCTGGACGCCTCTATCGGTGTGGTCTTCACCCTAAAAGCCCTGATCATTGTCATCATGGGCGGCGTCGGTGACATTCGCGGCGCAATCGTCGCAGCAGTCATCCTCGGCGTCGTTGAGACAGCCGTCGCTACACTGATTGATCCCGGCCTAACACTTGCTGCAGCTTACCTGATTTTCCTGCTTATTCTGCTGTTCCGCCCACAGGGCCTGTTTGGGAGGCGTACATTATGAAGCCTTCCGGTTGGATAGAGCTGTTACTGGCGGCAGTCCTCGTATTCTTGGCCGCGTTCATCCCATTGGTCACAAACGGATACTGGCTATCGATTGGCGTGACCGCGATGATGTACATCACGCTTTCAACGTCGTGGGCGCTGTTTTCCGGCCCGACGCATTACATCAGCCTCGCCACAGGTGCCTTTTACGGTGTCGGCGGCTACCTCGTTGGTGCGGGCATGTCCGATTACGAGCTTAGCTTCTGGTTAATGCTGGCCATCAGCCCAATCGTTGCCGCATTGCTTGCTTTCCTGATTGGCATCGCAACGTTGCGTCTTTCTGGCGTTTACTTTGTGATCTTCACCCTCGGTCTGGCCGAGATGATCCGCAACCTTGTGTCATGGGTGCAAAACAATTTCCTCGGTTCGCGCGGCCTGTACGTGTTCACTGATTTTCGCGACCAACATATTTACTGGATGCTGCTGGTTGTCGCAGCGGTCGTCTACCTGTTCGGTTGGTTTATCAACCGCTCACGCCTCGGCTTTGCTTTGCGGATCATCGGCAACGACGAAACAGTCGCGCGCCATGTGGGTATCAACACTGCTTGGGCCAAAGTAATCCTGTTCACCTCAACAGGTTTCTTCGCAGCCCTCGTCGGCGCGATCCTTGCACCGCGCTGGAGCTACATTGAACCCAACCAAGTCTTCTCGCCACAACTCAGTTTCCTTGTCGTCATCATGGCGTTATTGGGTGGCTCCGGCCGCCTATGGGGACCACTTGTCGGCGTGATCCCGTTTACGATCCTTTGGGAATGGTCCAGCATCCAATTTCCAAACCAATCGACGTTGATCTTGGGGCTAGCGTTTTTACTTATCGTTTACGTCTTGCCCAATGGCATCGTTGGACGCCTAGAACAAATACGCGCCAAACTTCGGCAAGGTGCATCATGAACAAACGTCCCATCCTATCCGTGAAAGGTGTCACAAAACGTTTCGGCGGTTTGATCGCGGTGAATGACATGTCGTTTGACGTCGCCAATCACGAAATGATCGGTGTTATTGGCCCAAATGGGTCCGGCAAAACGACGATGATGAACATGATTTCTGGCGCGTTCAAGCCGACGTCTGGACGCATTTTGATGAAGGGCCGCAATCTGACTGATATGCCTGCTCAAAACATTGCGCGGGCTGGGGTCGGGCGTACCTTTCAGCTGGTGCGTTTATTACCAAATTTGAACGTCATAGAGAATGTCAAAGCTGGTGCAGTCTTTGGCCATCGCCGCCGCTGGGGTCGCGATGCGGAGGATTTTGCACATGAAATGCTGGAGCGTGTGGGCCTTGACGCCCTGTCGGACGTGCCCGTGACAGCACTGACATACATAGATCAAAAGCGGGTAGAATTGGCGCGTGTTCTGGCAGGAGAACCAAAGGTTCTGCTGCTAGATGAATGGCTGGCTGGTCTAAACCCAACGGAGCTTGAAATCGGGATCGAATTGATCCACGCTCTGCGGGACGAGGGCCGCACGGTTGTCATGGTCGAACACGTGATGGACGCGATCCGATCTTTGTGTGACCGTTGTGTTGTGATGTCTTCTGGCAGTAAAATTGCCGAAGGAACGCCAGATGATGTTTTGTCCGACCGCGAAGTGATCCGCGCCTACTTGGGGGATGACAATGCTTGATGTCGGTAATTTATCCGCCGCTTACGGCCAACACCCTGCTTTGCAGGATGTTTCTTTGCACGTGAACGCAGGCGAAATCGTTGTGATCCTCGGTGCGAACGGGGCTGGGAAATCCACTCTGTTGCGGGCGATTTCGGGCGTTTGTGAAGGGCATGTTGACGGCGCAGTCACGCTGGATAGATCGCCGCTTAGCGGCCTTTCCCCAGATCAAATCGTTGAACACGGCATTGCTTTGGTTCCCGAAGGGCGCGGCATTTTTGGTGACCTGACGGTGAAAGAAAACCTGACACTTGGCGCCTATTCAAACCGCGCCAGAAGCAGTGAAGCTACCAACTTGGATCGCGTATTGCAGTTGTTCCCAAAACTGCGAGAACGCCAAGGACAGATCGCGCGAACCATGTCGGGCGGCGAACAGCAGATGGTTGCGATTGGTCGAGCCATGATGTCCGCGCCGCGCATTTTAATGCTGGATGAGCCTTCGTTGGGATTGTCGCCTTTGCTGTGCAAAGAGCTATTCCAAAATCTACGCACTGTCAAAGATTTGGGCATCGGCATTTTGTTGGTTGAACAAAACGCCAAACAAAGCCTTGCGATTGCGGATCGTGGGTATTTGCTGGAAAACACCCACATCACACATGAGGACAGCGCTGATCGGTTGGCGACTGATTCTGCGGTGCAAAAAGCCTATCTTGGCGTTGGCAGCAAAGCGTCTGCGCCTGCTGGCGTGACCCCGCCAACAGCGACAAGTCAAACGCCTGCAATGAAAGCACGGGCGCAACCGCGGCGCACCGCAAACCAGCAAATCGGGCTGGATATCGAAGACATGGTGCAGGGCGCGTCTGCGACCTCGGCCAATGCAATGCCAACGGCAGCGCCCGCAAACGTGACCCAAGCGCAGGTCGATCAGATCACCGCACCCCGCTTGACCGCTGTACTGCAAGAAATCGAACTGGCCGCGAAAAACGCTCGCGATGTGCCTGCGTTGCAAATGACGACACTTACGGCGACACCTCGTCCATCAACACCTCAAAAAGCGCCCGAGGGGAAACCCCCGGTCATTGAAATTTACCGACGCCCGCGCGTGCAAATTTACCGCCGCCGTGATGGCGATTTTGAAAGGGATTAGACATGCTCGATTCAGTTTCTTCTGGCCCAGCGATCAAAGGTTTGTACATCGACGGTCAATGGCAAGCGGTGCCCAGCCAATTTGACGATTTGAACCCGTCAGACGGGTCTGTCTGGGCGCGTATACCCGATGCAGGTGCCGCAGAAACACGACGCGCAATTGACGCGGCACATAGTGCATTCCCAGCATGGTCGTCGCTGCATTTTCAAGAACGCGCACATCTGCTGCTAAAGATGGCTGATGTCTGGGACAGACGCGCACAAGATTATGTTGTTGCGGCGCAATATGAAGGCGGCGGTGGCTATGGCAAAGGCATGTTTGAAGCAGGCCACGTGTCTGAAACATTCCGTGCAGCGGCAGGGCTTTGCTACGGATCGATTGGCGAGATTCTGCCTTCGCAGCACGGCAAGTATTCAACCGCAGTGCGTGTTCCGATGGGGGTCGTTGGCGTCATCAGCCCGTGGAATGTTCCGGGCATCCTGACATCACGCGGATTTGCTTTTGCAATGGCTGTTGGCAACACAATCGTGCTGAAACCGTCCGAAGAAACGCCCTATGCAGGTGGCTTGTTCTTTGCAGAAATATGCGATGAAGCTGGCGTTCCGAACGGTGTTTTCAACGTGATTACAGCTTCTAGGGATCGTACGCCAGAAGTCGGTGACGAACTGATCGACAATCCCAAAGTGAAAGGTATTTCCTTTACTGGATCAACCCCAGTTGGCCGTAGGATTGCGGCGAAATGCGGTGCACATCTCAAGAAATGTTGCATCGAACTTGGTGGCAAAGACAGCCTGATTGTGCTGGACGACGCCGATATGGAACGCGCCACCTCCTCGGCCAGTTTTGGGGCGTTTATGCACCAAGGGCAGATTTGCATGAGTGTCGAAAAGGTTTTGGTTCACGAATCCATTTACGAAGAATTCCTGCAGAAATTCGTGGCGCGCGCTGGGCGGATTAAAACTGGGAACACTGCAGATAAATCGAACGTCAACGGCCCTCTTATCAACGACCGTCAAGTTGCACGCGTGACATCGCAGCTTGATGATGCGGTCGCGAAAGGTGCACAGATTGCCTTGGGTGGTGGTGTGGATGGGCGATTTGTTGAACCAACAATCCTGACTCACGTGACGCAAGACATGGATGTTTGGCGCGACGAAACTTTTGGCCCGGTTGCCGTTGTTGTACCGTTTCGCACAGACGCAGAGGCCATCGCGATGAGCAATGACACCGAATACGGGCTGTCCAGCGGCATTATCACGCGCAATGAACAACGCGCGCTAGCGATGTCTACGCATTTGGAGACCGGCATGTGCCACGTCAATTGTTCGACCATCAACGATGAACCTCACGCTCCGTTTGGCGGCTCCAAGGCCAGTGGTGTTGGTCGGCACGGCGGTAAATGGGCGATGGACACATTTTCGGAAACACGGTGGATCACACTGGACAGAGGAGGCCGGCCTTACCCGCCGGCGTTTTGAACATGAAAGATTTGGTCAAAGGCAAACGTATTGTTGTCACCGGATCATCTTCGGGGATTGGCTGGGAAACCGCCAAATTGCTGAGCGATCAGGGCGCAGAAGTTTTAGGCATTGATGTCACCAAAAACTTCGATCACGTGGAGGAATTCTATCGTGCCGACCTTGGTGATAAACGTACGATTGAAGCGTTGGTTGATGCTTTGCCCAGCGGGATCGATGGGCTGGTTAACAACGCTGGACTGCCGCCGACACGGCCTGCGGATCAATTGTTAGCGGTCAATCTGGTTGGGTTGAAGCATCTGACGCATCAGATGATCCCAAAATTGAACGACAATGCATCTATCGTGAATGTGGCCTCGTTGGCGGGACACGGATGGGCGCAATCGCTGGATGCGATCAAGGCGTCCGAAGACCTCAATTTCGATAACATCGCGGCGTTTGTAGACCGTTGGAAAGTCAGCAGCGAAGGCGGCCGTAGTTACTTCTTTTCCAAAGAAGTGCTGATGGCGTGGACGTTCCAAAATCGCTGGACTTGGCGGGATCGCGGCATTCGCATGAATGTCGTCAGCCCCGGCCCAGTGGACACACCGATCCTTGGCGATTTTCTAAAAACGCTTGGCAAGCGGGCA
>JASJIO010000130.1:0-13171 GCA_037625035.1 Amylibacter sp. | reverse complement strand
GCAACATTTCTGGCAACACGTCTTATCATCACCTCCTGGAAAACGAGCTTGCGGATTTACACAACAAAGAACGCGCCGTTGTTTTCTCCTCTGCATATAACGCGAACGAAGCAACATTATCCGTTCTGCCCAAATTTTTTCCGGGCCTAATTGTCCTGTCCGACGAACTGAACCACGCCTCAATGATTGAAGGTATTCGCCACGGCTTTTGCGAAAAACATGTTTTCCGTCACAATGACGTCGCCCATCTTCGCGAAGTGCTTCAATCCCTTCCAGCCGATGCGCCTAAGCTGATCGCTTTTGAATCGCTCTATTCTATGGACGGCGATTTTGGCCCCATTTCGGCTATTTGCGATCTGGCAGACGAATTTAACGCCCTTACCTACATCGACGAAGTTCACGCCGTTGGTCTATACGGCAAACGCGGGGGTGGGATCACCGAGCGGGACAATCTTGCGCAACGCATTGATATTATTAACGGAACACTTGCCAAAGCTTACGGTGTGATGGGCGGTTATATCGCCACATCCGACAAGCTTGCGGATGCTATTCGATCCTACGCGCCCGGCTTTATTTTTACCACATCTCTGCCACCTGCCGTCGCCGCTGCCGCCGCCGCCTCTGTTGCGCACCTTAAGGCACACAACAGCCTGCGCGACATTCACCAAGCGAAGGCCCAACAGCTAAAAGATCGCTTGTGCGCGCTAAATCTACCGCTTGATGATCATGGCAGCCATATAGTGCCCGTACATGTGGGCAATCCGGTTAAATGCAAAATGCTGTCTGATATGCTGTTGGAAGACCACGGCGTCTACGTGCAACCGATCAATTTTCCAACCGTACCACGGGGCACGGAACGCCTACGTTTCACACCTTCGCCGGTGCACACCGATAAGATGATAAACGACCTCGTGACGGCGCTTGATGGGTTGTGGCAACAGTGCGCGCTAAATCGTATGGAAAAGACTGCCTAAAGACTGCAACTTTAATGCGCTAGCTGGTTGATTTGCGCGAATTTTTGCCTGTCAACACAAACTGTTAAAAATTGTCTACAGGGGTGCACAAAACCCATTGTATGTGATATCAATGCACCTAAACACGCGGTTGAGCGAATCAAACGCACTCAGAGGTAAATGTGCGGGGCAACGCGCAGTGCAAAGAACCGGACGTAAGGGGTCATGTAGGTTCCATGGATAATGGTCTAGGAAATCAACGGCCACGTGGCTTTGATAACTTCGAGGTAACCCTCGGCGATCAGATGCGTGGGGAGCGTGCGACGCTCGGCAAGTCCTTGTTGGACGTGCAGCGTGATTTGCGGATCAAAGCTACCTATATTTCTGCGATTGAAAATTGCGACCCGTCTGTTTTCCAAACACCGGGCTTTATTGCTGGCTACGTTCGCTCCTATGCGCGCTATCTTGAAATGAACCCGGATGAATGTTTCGTGCGTTTCTGCGAAGAAAGTGGCTTTAACGGTGTTCATTCTGATTTAAAAGCTGGCTCTCTTGCCACGAAATCGGCGGCATTGCTTCAAACACCTATTCGCCCTGCACATGCAGACCCAATCGCACGTCCACGCATTCATTTCACAACGGAAAAAGCCAGCTTTATGAGCAACCTTTCACCGTCCGCGCTGGGCTCTGTTTTGGTGCTCGCGGTTTTGGTATTGGGCCTTGGCTACGGTAGCTGGACGGTTTTGCAAGAAGTTCAGCGTGTGCAATTTGTACCTGTGAACCAAACACCGGGCGTTACATCCGACGTGGCGAGCCTGCCCGAAGATACCTTAAATCAAAGCAGCACAATTGTTGGCATCACGCCATCCACGCCGTTGCAAACGGCGAACCTAGATCAGTTGTATCGCCCTCAAGAACTTGAAGTGCCCCAAATGGTGGCGCGCGATGCGCCAATTTCGTCGATTGATGCGGGCAGCCTTGGCGCCTACGCCGATCAACAGCCGCTGTCGCTTACGGCCACGCTGGACGCACCAACAGTTGAACAACAATCCCCGCGTGTTGTTGCCGAAGGCCCGCCAGCCGTGGATTTAGTTGCTATGAAAGCCGCATGGGTGCGTGTTTATTTCGAAGACGGCTCTGTTCTGTTCGAAAAAATCCTAGACGCAGGCGAGAGCTATCGTCTTCCGCGCGGTGTTGAAAAGCCGCTTCTGCGGGCAGGGAATGCAGGTGCAGTCTTTGTAAAAGTCGGCGACAATGCCTACGGACCTGTTGGCAATGCAGGCGGCGTTGTGCGCGGTGTTGCACTGGATCATACAAACGTCACAGAAAACATCGCTTTGGCGATTGATTTTGTGCAGCCATCTTCACCCCCGCTGAACCTTGATGAATTGAACCGTATCGACAGCGAAACGGCCATCGTGGATGCTGGATCCAACTGATCTGCGGCATTGCGCCCCTTGTCCAAACGCTTCAAACTGCCCACATATACTGTAAATATCCTTTGCATGGAGCGATCATGTCGCTGAACCACATTCGCCCTTGGCGCAACATTTATCGCCGTAAATCGCGCCAAATCCACGTCGGAAATGTTCCCGTCGGGGGCGACGCGCCTATTTCTGTGCAAACCATGACCAACACGTTGACCCATGATGCCTCTGCGACGATCAAACAGATTATTGCCTGCGTGGATGCGGGGGCCGACATCGTTCGCGTGTCTTGCCCAGACGAGGCATCAACCAAAGCGATGAAAGAAATTTGCCGCGAAAGCCCAGTGCCCATCGTTGCAGACATCCATTTCCACTATAAGCGCGGGATCGAGGCCGCCGAAGCCGGTGCTGCTTGCTTGCGGATTAATCCGGGCAATATCGGTAGCCCCGATCGCGTAAAAGAGGTGATCAAAGCCGCAAAAGACCACAGTTGTTCGATCCGTATTGGCGTAAATGCAGGCTCGCTTGAGAAACATCTACTGGATAAATACGGCGAACCCTGCCCAGATGCAATGATCGAAAGCGGCATGGATCACATACGCATCTTGGAAGACAATGATTTCCAAGAATTCAAAATCAGCGTTAAAGCATCTGATGTGTTCATGGCCGCCGCCGCCTACCAAGGCTTGGCCGAAGCAACAGATGCTCCGATACACCTTGGCATTACCGAAGCAGGCGGGCTTACTTCTGGGACAATCAAATCGGCCATCGGAATGGGAAACCTGTTGTGGAACGGCATCGGCGACACCATCCGCGTTAGCCTATCCGCTGACCCCGTCGAAGAAGTCAAAGTCGGTTTTGAAATCCTCAAATCCCTCGGCCTGCGTCATCGCGGCGTTAACATCATTTCTTGCCCCAGTTGTGCGCGCCAAGGGTTTGATGTGATCAAAACGGTCGAAACACTTGAAAAACGGCTCGAACACATCAAAACGCCGATGTCTTTGTCGATCATCGGCTGTGTGGTTAACGGCCCAGGCGAGGCGTTGATGACAGACGTTGGCTTCACGGGCGGAGGCGCAGGTTCAGGAATGGTGTACCTTGCAGGTGCGCAAAGCCACAAATTATCGAACGACAAAATGGTCGATCACATCGTTGAACAAGTGGAGGTCAAAGCCGCCCAAATCGACGCTGAAATGGCTGCACAAACCGCTGCGGATCAAGTGGCCGAATAATCCAAATGCGAAAGGCTGCCCAAATGTTGACTTGGTTCCTGCTCATTCTTATTGCCGCCGCTGTTCTTTGGGTGCGCATTGCACCCAGCAAAGTGGACGAATGGCATATTGATCCTGAAAATATTGAAAAAAGCGCGCGCCCAAATCAATACCTGATGCGGGATGGTCAAGACGTGGATAGTTTGATTTTTGATATGCCTGCTGGTGATTTGGCTGCGAAATTCAACGATATTGCTCTGTCAAAACCCAACGTCGTTGTTCTTGACGGGGCTGCCTCAGATCTTTGGGTGACCTATATGAAGCGCACCAAACTGATGGCTTACCCAGATTACATCTCGGTGAAAATCACAGCTGAAGGCGACGGCAAATCCCGTCTGACCCTCTATTCCCGATCGCGCTTTGGTCGCTCTGATTTAGGTGTGAACAAGGCCCGCACCAAAGCTTGGACTGCCGCTTTGGGGCAGCCGATTGCTCGATGACAAGCAGCCAGTACTCATTTCGCGCCATATCGGATTGTTCAGCGACACTACGCACCGCGCTGTGAAACTTCGCCCATCTACAAACATGAAGATATCCTCGCCCAATTCGATCCGAGAACCCGTTTTATCCGTGCAATAACAGTCGGGCCATTGAACGTCAGTGTTTTGGGCCAAAGCTGGCAGGCCAAGGCCCGCGATAAGAAATCCAGTGAAAAACACATGTCTCATATCTTCTAATTAACACAAAACAGCGGAATTGTCACTTAATCCTTGACCCCTGCCGCTTCAGCAGCGATTTCAAAGCCATGATCCCGATAGAAAAACTTGAACAAATCAAACAACGCTTCGCTTATCTTGAGGCGAAAATGTCTGAGGGCAGCGCTGGCGATGACTTCGCCGCACTGTCCAAGGAATACTCAGACCTGCGCCCGATTGTTGTAAAAATCTCTAACTACCAAACGCTTCTGATCGACATAGCCGAAGCAGAAGAGATGCTGGCGGACACCGAATTAAAGGAACTCGCCGCCGAGGAACTGCCTTCGTTAAAAGAAGCTCTGCCAAAGTTAGAGCACGAGGTTCAACTGACGCTTATTCCCAAAGACGAAGCCGATGAACGCTCCGCCATTTTGGAAATTCGTGCGGGTACAGGAGGAGACGAAGCCGCCCTTTTTGCCGCTGATTTGATGCGAATGTACCAACGTTACGCCGAAGGCGCAGGGTGGAGATTCGAAGTCATGGAAGAGAGCACAAATGAACTTGGTGGCGTGCGCGAAGCTGTGGTGAACGTCAAAGGGCAGGGCGTGTTTGCCCGCTTGAAATTCGAAAGCGGCGTGCACCGTGTCCAGCGTGTTCCTGTTACCGAAAGCGGCGGTCGCGTCCACACATCCGCCGCCACTGTCGCAGTTTTGCCCGAGGCCGAGGACGTCGATGTCGACATCCCCGCCACCGACATTCGGATTGATACGATGCGCGCCTCTGGTTCTGGCGGGCAGCACGTAAACACAACCGATTCCGCTGTTCGAATTCTGCACCTTCCAACAAATATCATGGTTGTTAGTGCGGAAAAATCCCAACACCGCAATCGCGAGATAGCGATGCAAGTTTTGCGCACTCGACTGTATGATTTGAAACGCCAAGAGGCAGATGACGCGCGCGCTGCTAGCCGTAAGGGGCAAGTGGGTTCGGGGGATCGTTCCGAGCGTATCCGCACCTATAACTTCCCTCAAGGCCGCCTAACAGATCACCGCATTAACCTTACCCTGTATAAACTGGATCAAGTTTTGCAGGGTGATTTAAATGAGATTATCGACGCGCTGATTGCGGATGATCAGGCAGCACGGCTTGCGGAAATGGATCCATGATCCAAACGGCATCAATGGTTTTGCGCAGCGGTACCAAACTATTGCGCGAAGCAATCGGTGACAGCGCACCGCGTGATGCCCGTATTTTGATGGCGCACACGCTTGATGTGCCAGTGGATCGCCTAACGATGGAATTGTCACGCACTGTGACGCCGATGCAAGTCGCACAGTTCGAACACGCGATCCACCGCCGCGCCGTCCACACGCCGATTTCCCACATCACAGGCAAACGCGCTTTCTGGAAACACGAATTTCGCGTCACATCTGCGGTTCTTGATCCGCGCCCCGACACCGAAACGCTGATCGAGTTGGCACTGCAGGGGCCGCATCCCAAAACGATCCTCGATCTAGGGACAGGGTCTGGTTGCATTTTGCTGTCGCTCCTTGCCGAAGTTTCTGCCGCCACAGGTATTGGAACGGACATCAGCGAAGATGCCTTGATGGTTGCACGCGAAAACGCTGCGGTCCTGAACTTAGGCGATCGCGTAACATTTACCAAGTCCGATTGGTTCAACGCAGTAAACGGCACCTACGACCTTATTGTCAGCAACCCACCTTATATCACTGAAACTGAGATGGCTGGCCTTGCACCTGATGTGCGTGACTTTGAGCCTCATCTTGCATTAACCCCAGGCGGGGATGGCCTGTCTGTCTATCGCAAAATCGCACAAAACCTTAGCCAATTTTTGGCACCTCAGGGACGCGCATATTTTGAGATTGGCAAAGATCAGGGGCCAGATGTGCGCGAAATTTTTGAAAGCAACGGATTCGGATCTGTCAGGGTGCACCCAGATTTGAATGGACATGCGCGGATTGTGGCCCTAAACGCATGAAATTGCGGCGCTAAGATAAATAAACTTGTTAAATAAGCATATTTTAACGCATTTTGGGTTGTATTCGAACCATAACCCATTGTAATTTACTCTACGGATGATGGAACAAATCGTGTTCTCATCCTCAAGTATCCAAATAGGCATCTGGACATTCGGTCTTAGAAGAAGACTAAAAATCTAAAAACCACAAAGGCTTACAGATCATATGAGATCTCAAAACAAAAACCGTTCGCGCAATAAAAATCGCAACCGCAATACCAATAACAACAACAATCCTGCGAATGTAGTGAACCGTGTGTTTGACAGCTCTGGTCCAGAGGGCAAAGTTCGTGGCACGCCGCAACAAATAATTGATAAATATCAATCTCTTGCTCGTGATGCACAGCTTTCGGGCGATCGTGTTGCGCATGAAAACTTCCTTCAACACGCCGAACATTATGTTCGCATGTTGGGCGATGCACAGCGCGAAATCGATGCGCGCCGTGAACAACAAGATGCGCAACGCCAGCAACAAGATGCACAGCGTCAACAACAAGACGCACAGCGCCAGCAAAATCAGAACAATAACCAACATCAGAACGAAAATAATCGGCACCAATCGGATCAACCCAAACAGGTTCCAATTGATGCACCTGGCGAACAGCCCTCTATTCCAGCTGACGCCGATTTGTTCCCAGCACAGGCCGACAGCAATTTGGTTGAAACACCAGAAAGCCAGCCAGCAAAACCAGCAAAGAAACCTGCACCGCGCAAGTGCACGCCAAAGCCAAGGGTCTCTAACCCGGCTGATATCGTGGCAGAATCTGTTGAAAACGCAGGCGATGCACCAAAAGCTGCTGAATAACGCTACTGGCGAATAATTTCACTTAACTTGCAGAACCGTTCGAGGTCGATTTCCTCGGCTCTTTGTGTTGGCTTAATGTCGGCCGCAATAAGGCGATCTTCCAAATCTAGAACGATCCCCTTAAGGCTCGCCCGTAGCATTTTACGTCGTTGCCCAAACGCCTGCGCAACAACCCGCGAAAGGGTTTTGGCATCCGCAGGGTAACGCGGGTTTTCCAGCCGTTCGAAATGCACCACTGACGACGTTACTTTGGGGGGGGGCGTAAACGCGGCAGGGGAAATTTCCATTACAATTTTCGCATCACACCGCCACTGCGCCAGGATCGACAACCGACCGTAGGCCTTTGTGCGCGGTTTCGCGACGATACGCTGCGCCACCTCTTTTTGAAACATTAGCGTCAAGGATTGCCAAAATGGTGGCCACTCTGGGGGCGACAACCACCTTGTTAACAATTCAGTTCCCACATTGTAGGGCAGATTAGAAACGATCCGCACAGGCGCCGTTAAATGCTCCATCGGGTCGATTTTCAACGCATCGCCCAACAAAACCTCAAGCGCGCCATCGTAATGATTAGCGACCTTGGCCAGCGCAGGCAGGCAGCGCTCGTCCTGTTCAATCGCCAGCACACGACGCGCACCCTCGTGCAACAAAGCGCGGGTCAAACCACCCGGGCCAGGGCCAACCTCTAGAACGTCGCACTTAGTCAAATCGCCTGCTTGTCGCGCAATTTTACTGGTCAGATTTAGATCCAATAGGAAATTTTGCCCCAGCGCTTTTTTCGCAAACAGTTCGTGTTTGTTAATCACGTCGCGCAGCGCGGGCAGTCCATCAATGCTGGCCATCATACGCCACCCGTGCTGCTGCCATGTCGCGTGCTCGGCGCAGGGCTTCGATCAAACTCGTCGCGTCTGCAATCCCTTTGCCTGCAATATCAAACGCAGTGCCGTGATCAGGGGACGTGCGAATAAACGGCAGACCGAGCGTCACATTCACACCCGCAGAAAAATTCAGTGTTTTTATTGGGATCAACGCCTGATCGTGATACATGCAAACCGCCAAATCATACTTCGCGCGGGCAGGGGGGTGGAACATGGTATCGGCGGGCAGCGGCCCTACGATATCAAACCCATTACCGCGCAATTCGTCCAACACAGGCGCGATCAACTCGATCTCTTCGCGCCCCATCAGGCCACCTTCACCGGCATGGGGGTTCAATCCAGCAACAGCGATGCGTGGTGTCTGCATGCCAAAATCACGGACCAAAGCATCACGCGCAATTCGCAAAGTATCGCGTAACAACTCAGCCGTAAGCACTGTTTTCACTTGATCAAGCGCGATGTGAATGGTCACAGGCACCACAGATAATTCCAGCGCGGTTAGCATCATTACAGATTGTTTGACACCGCCCAGTTCCGCAAGAAACTCGGTGTGACCGGGGTGCGAAAAGCCAGCGCCCTCAATCAAAATTTGCTTGCTGATCGGGTTGGTACACACTGCAGATGCGCTGCCAGACTGGGCCAACTTTACCGCAGTGTCAATAGCACTGATTACACCGCTCGCGTTTGCATGATCGGGCGACCCTGCCGTGGCAGAGGCCGCAAAATCAATGTGCAACAATGGCAGCCCATTCGCATTTTCAGCCTCAGAAGGGGCAGAAATTTCAACACACTCTGGAAAATGGCGCCTATCGCCGACAACAAAAAATGTCAGCTCATCTCTCAAAGCATCATAGGCTTTGAATGATATTTCAGGCCCCACACCAGCGGGATCACCGCTTGTTAGGGCAATCGGCAAGGTCATTTGTATATGACAATCGCATCGCTTTTGAGTTCTTGTAGATAGCCTTGGCCAAACCCACCGATACGTTGATTGAACAAACCGTTGCGGATATTTTCACGCACACCTTCTGGCAGTTCACGCAAACGATCACACAGCATTACGATCGTCAGCGTCCCTGCGGAGTTCGTGTAATAGCTCGCTTCATGGCGATCCAGCCCCGCCAATTCAATCGCCACAACCGATGGCAAGTTGCTCAATTCTTTGATGTGATCGGTGTGTCCGGGAACTGCAAACCGCTCGGATTGTGCGCGAAGGTCATCACAGGTGTCTACGTCATTTATCAGTTTGGTTGCATTTGAAACTAATTTCTCTGATCCTGGCTCACCTGGCACATTTACAGAAACATAAGTCACGCTCACAGGGCCTTGTCTAGCATTGCGATCTTCACGAACGCCACGCAATTGGAATATGCCAACCGTTGGACCCAGCGTAATTGGTGCTGTTACTTCGCCCGGTTGCAAGGCCATGATTTGCCCAGCCAATTGTGCAGGAAGCTGGGAAACAGGCAACCAATCCACCCGACCAGAACGTGCCCGTGATGGCGATCGTGAATGGCGCCGTGCTGCTGCACCAAAGGCACCCTCAGATTTGATGGAATTTGACAATTTTTCTGCCAATTCTAGCGTTTTCTCATCGCCGCGTTGATTCAACGGCAGGCGGATTTCTGAAAACAAAATGGATTGTTGTTTTTGGCCAGAGATCAGGTTCAAAGTTGTGTCGATTTCGTCGTCCGACACATTAGCACGCCCACCAAACCGCGCTTGCACAAGGTTACGCCACAACAAACCAGCACGCACAAACGCCTGCATGCTTTCGCGTGCTGCGCCGCGCTGCGCCACGTATTGATACAGCTGTTCACCTGTAAGTTTCGCACGGCCTGTAAATTCTTCGATGCCCACTTCGATTTCTTCGTCGGTCGCCGTTAATCCTGCTTGCGTTGCTGCTTGTAGGCGTAAGCGATCTTCAATCAACTGTTCTTTAGCAGTTTTTTCCAAATTACCGGTTGTGCCAAAAGCACGCAAAAGCAAAACACGCTGCGTGATTTCGAAATTTGTAATAACACGATCATTCACACGAATGGCGACGGCATAAGGGTTTTGGCTCTGCGCAAAGCCTGGACTTGTCCAAGCCATCGCCGCTGTTGCCACTGCAAAAACCAATACTCTCATTTTATTCACCTGACTACCCGTTTAATGCCGCACATCTGTGCGCATATTTCTTGTTTCGCTTTTTATTGCCCAGCCCAGCCAATTCAACTGTTAACCCAAGCTCTCGCGTTGGGCGCACAATACCAGATCCTTCGAATTGAAGCGAGTAGGAAAGATTAACGGCCACACATTCGTTTTCATATCGCACACCAAACTCGCCGCTTGTTGAGCTTCCAAATTCTAAATTTTGCCGCCATTTACCAGAATAAGTCCAGTAATCGTTGCGCCGGTATTGAAGCGCTAGCGATGCTTCGTGGGTTCTATCACTTGCCCCAGCAACCACATCTTGTTCCAACCAAACATAAGAGGCTTGTGTCGAAACACGATCAAAATCCATCAACAGCTGCATTTCATTTTTGCCAACGTTGAAGTCATCGTCAAACAGGGTCCGGTTCACAAAATCGAACCGGTCATTGAACGAAACATTGATCGCGCTCACATAATCCGAATTCCTGCCATCAAGCCCGGTGCCAACGCCAAACTGGTTTAGATCCTTGGCGCGCAATATTCGACCTAGTGTGATGCCATAGGTCCAACCTTCTGGATCGTAGCGCGAGTAGGATACACCGATATTTGCGCGCATCCCACTCTCGGATGCGTCAAACCCTGGAAAGCGGTTGGTCGAAAACAAATTGGTTTCTTCGAACTCCACCTGGACACTGTCTTCGTTTGAATTTTTCCGCGCGTCGTTCGGGGACCAAACAAGTTGAATGCGCGGCTCAATTACATGGCTGATAAGCCCATTCTGGCGTGACAGGGGCCATCGTAAATCCAGCGCTGCTGTCGGAACCAGCTCGGAAACGGTGCCGTCGACCACGCCCGCAATATTTTGCGTGTAATACGAACTGCCAGCGATACCTGTATTCGCACCAACGATCAGGCCGTTGTTCAAAACCCAATCTTTTTGCCAATCGGTTACGAAACCCACGCGCGAAAACTCGCTGTTGTCTTCGCGTAGCAAAGTGATGGATTGCGCCGCGACGCCAATTTTACCGTTCAGCAATGGGTCAACCCATGTTTTGCGGCTATAAAACTCAGGTAAAACCAAAGGAATTTCTGTATCAATTTCGTTGGCCCGTAGACTTTGGATGTAAGAAGACGACAGGCTAACGAATGAGTTTTTTCGGGTCCGCCGTAACGTCACAAAAGAGGTAAGGCGATCTTGGCTGTCTGTCCCAATGCCGTAATCATCGCGAAAATCATTGTCTGATGCGACCTCTATACCAAATTCCAGCTCAACTTCGCGCTCTAACTGAAACAAGCCGTTTGCACTTAACGATGAGCGTGTGTTGTTGTCCGTAAGCGAATCCGCGAGCGTGAAATGCCCGTCAATTTTAAATCGCCCACGCTTTACCTCGCGGCGATAAATCGGGTTCAGCAGAAAGGTACCTTTAGTGAATACACGCGTGGTGAGCGTTAAATCTGCATGATCCCCAAGCGTCCAGTAATAGGGTGCTTCGATCCCATAACCGAGCGTGTTTGATGTTGAAATCTTTGGAACTAAAAAACCAGTTGCGCGGTTCACTGACGGGCCTGGGATACGTAAATTTGGGGCGTAAAAGACTGGAATGCCCAATAAATCAAAGGTAGCGTTTTCAAAATACAGGCGGCGCGCTTCTTCGTCGTGGATCACGCGACGGGCACGGATTTTCCAGAACGGAATGGGATTTTTGGCGCAGATATGGCAGCTGGTCGCAACGACCTTATCCAATACCTTGAACTTACCATCTTGGCGATGCATTTGAGGGCTCACCAGCTGCAATTGCTGTTGGATCAGCAGCTCTGCACCTTTGATTAAACCGTTGCGTAGATCCGAGTCCAGTTCTGCCCCTTGAGCGCGTGTTACAATGTCTGCTCCGTCCGTAAGGGTCAGCGGACCCGGGACCGAAAGCCGTTTGTTGCGTTGGTCGTAAACCACTCGCTGCGTTGCTAAAATCTGCGTGCCACGAAAAACTTGCACGTTGCCTGTCGCGATCAAAACACCTGTATTGGGATCAAATTGAACACTATCGGCCACTAAAGAAATTGGGAGGCTTTCCGTATCACTCGAGTTTTGAGAATGCGCGATGGTGAATAGCGTCGGCAAAACCAAAAGGCTTAGCAGACACATAAATAGACATCTTGTTGCCCATTGATTCATATATTATCCGTCCTCAAATCTGAGGAACAGCCCCACGGCAAAAAGTAAAGCAGCTAGCGGTGGCGCCCATGCCGCCGCAAAAACGGGAATCTCTCCAGCTTCTCCAAGAGTCATAGCAAGATTTTGTAGGAAGTAGAGGGAAAAACCACAAATTAGAGCAAGAAATACAGAAATACCCAAATTCCCCAACCGCGACGTTTGAAGTGTAAATGCAGCGCCAATAATCATCATCGCCAACAGCATCAAAGGGCGTGCCAATTCGACATTCAAATGAATGCGATGGGGCAGAGTGGAAAATCCAGCATCCCCGATAGATTTGATCGTCGCTAACTTATTCCAAATCGCCACAGATTCAGGCTTTGGATACCCGTCGAGTATCTGGGCAGGCGTGATATCAGTCGGAAAGCGCAAAATCTCAAATGTGGTGGCTTGTTGTTCTGGATTTACCCAACGACGGCCCGTGGACCAGATTTTACCGTTTGTGAAAACCCATTCTGCTTCGCGCAAAATAGCAGTGCGCGAAAAAATACGTTGAACCAATTGTCCCTTGGCATCAAACTTTAGCGCAGTTGCTTCGCGCAGGCTCGTCCCGCGTGAATTCGCACTTTGCGCGTGAATAACTGTGTGACCTTCTTCATCTTTTTGGCGCAACCAAAATCCATCATCTCCAAACGAAACCGCCCCGCGCTGCACGTTGGTATAATCATCGCGCAATTGATCATGCTGAACGGAAAATACGGCTGACAAAGGGTTTAGAAAAAGGATCGTGGTCAGTCCTAAAACGAAGGCAACCAAGGCAGGCGAGGCCATGGCGCGCAGGGTCGCAACCCCAGCCGCGCGCGTCACGACAAATTC
>JASJIO010000129.1:0-3267 GCA_037625035.1 Amylibacter sp. | reverse complement strand
TTGGTCACGATGCCCTGCCTTTCAGCGCGCAGAACATTTTCCATTTTCATGGCTTCCACGGTGCACAAGGCTTGGCCTTCTTGGACCTCATCGCCCTCAGAAACATCGACTTTGACGATCAGACCCGGCATTGGACACAACAACAATTTTGATGTGTCAGGCGCCAGTTTTTCAGGCATCAACGCAGCCAATTCGGCATTGCGCGGGCTGCGGACACGCACCTTCATTTCTGCGCCACGGGTGCGAATACGGTACCCAGCTGAAATCGGATCAACCTTCAGAACCAGCTTTTCGCCGCCAACTTTCAACTTCGCTAGCTTTTGCCCCGGTAACCAATCAGATGTCACGCGAACGGTTTCACCATCCTCGAACTTGATCGTTGACCCCTTGTCGTCTGCCTTGGTTTTCAAAGCATAAGACGTGTCTTGAACGGTGACGACCCAATCTTTGCCGACCTTGCGTTTGTGATTATCGATCCTCCCAGAAACCCGCGCACGGCGAATTTCGGCAACGCGGTACATCGCGGCACAGGCGGCTGCAACACGGCGTGATGCGGCTGCATCTAGCGTAACACCTTGGAATCCATTGGGATATTCTTCTTCAATGAACGCCGTGGTGATGTTGCCGGCAATGAACCGCTCGTGATCCATCACAGCTGCAAGGAACGGCAGGTTATGCCCGATCCCTTCCAGCTCAAAACTATCCAACGCCACGCGCATGCATTCGATCGCGTCTTCACGCGTTGGCGCCCACGTACACAGTTTGGCGATCATCGGATCATAATACATGCTGATCTCGCCACCTTCAAAAACACCTGTGTCATTGCGCACGACATGGCTTTTCTTGGTTTTTTCCGCAGGCGGGCGATAGCGTGTCAAACGGCCAATCGACGGCAGAAAATTGCGATACGGATCTTCTGCGTACAGACGGTTTTCAATCGCCCACCCGTTAATCCCGATGTCAGATTGCTTCATCTCCAGCTTTTCACCGTAGGCCACACGGATCATCTGCTCGACCAGATCAATCCCCGTAATCAGCTCGGTTACAGGGTGTTCCACCTGCAATCGTGTGTTCATTTCCAGGAAGTAAAAATTGCGATCCCCATCAACGATAAACTCGACCGTTCCCGCAGAACAATAATCAACCGCCTTGGCCAGCGCGACAGATTCCTCACCCATCGCCCTGCGCGTTTCCTCGTCCAAAAACGGGCTTGGTGCTTCTTCCACAACCTTTTGCTGACGACGCTGGATCGAGCATTCCCGCTCGTTCAAATACAGAACCGTGCCGTGCTTATCGCCCAAAACCTGAATTTCGATGTGACGTGGCTGCGTGATAAACTTCTCGATGAAAATCCGATCATCGCCAAAGGAATTTGCCGCCTCGTTCTTGCTTGATTGAAACCCTTCGCGCGCCTCCTGATCGTTCCACGCAATCCGCATGCCTTTGCCGCCACCCCCAGCAGAAGCTTTGAGCATCACAGGATAGCCAACTTTATTGGAAATCACGACCGCTTCATCCGCGTCAGAAATCAAACCCATGTGGCCCGGAACCGTTGAAACACCCGCTTCTTGTGCCAGCTTTTTGGACGTGATCTTATCGCCCATGCTTTCAATCGCACCCGCTGGTGGGCCAATAAAGGCAACGCCTTCTGCTTCAAGTGCCTCTGCGAACAGTTTGTTTTCGCTTAAGAAACCATAGCCTGGGTGAACCGCCTCCGCACCTGTTTGGCGAATAGCATCCATCACTTTGTCAATCACGATATAGGATTGGTTCGCAGGCGACGGGCCGATATGCACCGCTTCATCCGCCATCTTCACATGCAACGCTTCGCGATCCGCATCAGAATAAATCGCAACGGTCTGAATACCCATCTTTTTGGCTGTTTTGATAACACGACACGCGATTTCACCACGGTTGGCGATAAGGATTTTCTTAAACATAGGTCTCACCTTTGATAGGGCCGAAAGTATTAGAAAGAGCGGGGCATTCGTGTGCAAACAAGGCGTTCAGACACGAATAAGAACCCCATACGCGACCGCGCAGGGGGTTCAGTAGAGGGGAAATGAAAGAGCTTAACGGCTCAAGGCCGATCCGAACGAAACGCCCTAATGAACGGTTACTCCCAAACGAGTCGGTCTTTGCTGGTGACGCCACCAACAACGCCACCGACAACGGCGCCTTTGATCGGATTTCAGTCCAACAGAAGGGACCCGACAGCGCCAATCGCAGCGCCCGTGGCGATGCGGTTGGTTGTGAGTTGATCCACGATAGGGCTGTTACAAGCCGATAATCCGAATAGCACGGCGATCGCCATAAAAACTGTTGATTTGTGTACTTTATGCCTCTTTTGATTTGCTCTAGAGGGCCGCTCGACTGGCACACCGTATAGCAACCGTAGCGCGTCGGATTCACCGCGCATACCCTCTTGATAAAGAAGCAGGTCATTTCGGCACTTTTGCGCCATACTGTTGTTTCAATGGGCAAATTCACGCCGATCCCTCGTAATCTTCCTCGAATACTTCGGGAAAACTTACCATCGCGCGGGGCACATTGATCTTTAACAATGCCTCATAACTTAAGGGATCGAACGGTTTTTCGGCCTCTTCGACTTCGCGTCCCATCAACCAATTCAGACGCCCTGCATCCAAATTACCCCGTTCAAACGGCTCTTCGCCAAAACAGGTCCACAACGCCCACATGAAATGCTCATCCGCGCGGCGATCCGCGAATCTGCGATCTGCATAGCGCTCGCGCGCCTTAAGTGGCGTCGCCCCTTTTTTGTTCGGGCGTCGGATTGTAAATTGGAAATCAGAACTGGGAAGGCGGCTTGGAAATCCGCGATGCTTTATCATGACACCCTCCGCAGTTCTGAATACGAAAGGGTTGCGAAGGCGAGGCCGAAGCCCCGCCCGGCAGAAATTTTAGTACTTAGTAGAAGTCGGCTCTGGCTGAACTTCCAGCACAACTGCTTCTTCTTGTTGTGCACATGCTGAAACTGCAACTGCAACGACAACCAAAGCGATTTTAAGTGTGTTGGACATGATGTCCTCCTGTAACAGATAATATTTAAACTGAAACGATCACGCAGTGCGACCGCAGCCGCGTGATTACGACTTGGCCGATTCTTAACAAAGTTTTTGCGATACGCAAACCGCATAAGTCCAATCGGGCGAAAAACTACTACATTTTGTGGCGAAAATGGTGCAACAGCCTCAAATCCCTTACAAAACACCCTATTTTTCAAGGAAAAAAGAATCATAACCATAC
>JASJIO010000128.1:0-23050 GCA_037625035.1 Amylibacter sp. | reverse complement strand
GTCTTTGGTGCCCGCATCTTTGATCGCAGAAATCAGGTTTTCAGGAATACCGCAAAGGCCAAACCCGCCCGCCGCGATAAGCATTCCGTCAAACAAAAGCCCATCAAGAGCTTCGGCTGTGGAGGTGTAAACTTTGGTCATTCGGGTCTCCTTGTTGCATTTGAAACGATCTTTATGCCGCAATGGGGCAGGTTACAAGTTGGTGTTAATCAAAGCCGAAAGACGCGGCCATTTCCCTGATCAAAGTGGAGTGAAACGCCTGCATGCGCAGGTTGGGTTGGCGTGCAATCATGATTTCGCCCAGCGGATCGGGCGCGTCTATTTTGCTACCTGCCATTTGCGCGATAACGGCGTGACCGCAGAAGGGAACGTAAACTTCGGAGTAGCCGCCCTCATGGACGAGGACGAGTTTGCCGTCGCAAATATCGGTGGCGGTTTCCATCATCAATTCGGTCATCATCGCGAATGTTTGTGGGGTACAAAGCATGTGGGCCAATGGATCAAGGGCGGATGCGTCAAAGCCGCAGGCGACGATGATGATGTCGGGTGCGAAATCTGTGAGCGCGGGAATGACTATGCGTTCCAGCGTTTCGAGATAGGCGGCGTGACCGCACCCGGGGGGCAGTGGGACGTTGATATTGAAGCCTTCGCCCGCTTCAGAACCGCGATCAGATAGATCGCCCGTGTCGATAGGGTAGTTGTGTTCTTGGTGGATCGAGATGGTTAACACGTCGTCGCGGTCGTAATAAATCGCTTCGGTACCGTTGCCGTGATGCACGTCCCAATCAAGGATTGCGACCCGTTCTGCGCCACCATTTGCGATGGCATCTTCAACGCCAACCGCGATGTTATTTAGCAGGCAAAAGCCGTTCGGGAAATCTGGTAGGCAGTGATGACCAGGGGGGCGCGATAGGGCGTAGGCGTTGTCGTATTTACCTGAAAGCACGTCTGCGATTGCGCTTGTGGCAAGGCCGGCGGAGAGAGCGGCGATTTCATATCCGCCTTGAGCGAAAGGGGTGCGCAAGCCAAGTTCGCCGCCCCCGTTATCCGACATCTCTCTGAAATTCTTGAGGTATTCGGGCGGATGAACACGGGCTAGGGTTTCGAAATCTGCGGGATCGGCAGAATTTACGTGAACTTCGGACAGCAAGCCCGTGACATCCATCAGGTTTTTGAGGCGTCGTTTTGTTTCTGGATTTTCGGGCAATCCGCCCATCGTGGGTTGAACATTTCCGCCAATTTGTAACGTGAAAGCATAGTTGCCGCCGCCGTGCCAAAAACATTTTTCGTCCCAATAAAAACCTGTGCGCATGTTCGCCCCCGCAGTTGAATAATTGTGGGTTAGTTTGGCAAGAAAGGCTGGTTTTGCAATAGTTAAATGGTGGTGGCTGACTAGGGTTTGTCAGCGAACCGATAGCTGCCTTCGGGCAAATCGAGCGCGGCCTGCAGATCGCGGAGCTGTTCCATCGAGAGATTGATAACATTGGCTTTTTCAGTGCTTGGATCGTATTGTTCCAACATGATAACACTGGCAAACGCAGAAATTGTAATGTCATCTTGCAAAGGGTGCGGACCATCGTCAATCAGCGTGACAACGGTGGCGTCAAATTCGTGTTCAATGGTAAACATGGGGCCAGCGTAACGAGGGGCGAGGCATGATACAAATTGAAAATGTGCTGTCGGATCGTGGTTCAAAATACGCGGTGACGGGTGGTTTTGTTATGGATCGCAAAGATGCTGACGCCTTTGTTAAGTGTATGAAATATAATAAGAAATTTGCGAAAGCGACACATAACACCTGGGCGGTTATTCTGACTGGCGGCGAGCAGGTTAAAAGCGATGATGGGGAAAGTGGCGCGGGAATGGTGATCCTGCGGATGCTGGAACGCGAAGGGATTGAGGGCGAAATCGTTGTTGTGACGCGGTGGTACGGCGGTGTGCATCTGGGCGGGGATCGGTTTCGCCATGTGCAGACCAGTGTGCGGGCGTATCTTGACGCTAGGCCCTAAGTTTCGCGATGCTTTTTGCGATGCTCTACCCAATGAGAATGAACACGAAATTTACGATCGGAGAAATGGTGTAAAAGATCATCCGCGTGCCAATTTCCATGTTGTTGAGGAACGGATACGGCAGGCCCGCAGTGATCGTCCCGATGGGTTTAGCATTCAGTGGGTGCAGCACCAATTCGACTCATGCAGGGTAGACGACACCAGGGATGATCGCGGCGTAGAAAACTGTTTTTAAACGGGAAAATACTCCTAATATCAGAAAATCGCCGATCCACATCAGCACCGGGCCAAGCACGTGAAGGTAGTATTCTTTCCACCAAATTGTCCCCTCAACTGGGGAAACGTTGAGCGGATCCATGAAATACAGCCGCCAATATTGAACAACCACCGCCATGTTAATCACCACCACAAAAGAGACGAAACTCTCCTATCTTTGGGTGGTTTTTCCTGTTGTGAGGCGCAGCATTTGACCAGCGACAATGAGGTTCGCGGTCAAGGTCCAGATGGTGAGATAGCGGAATTGCCAGCTGATAATTGCGGGGTCGATATCGCGGAATTATTCCAGTGAATAGAACAGGGTGAGCAGGAAAACGGCGATGCGGAATGGTTTAATCATGGAGGTAACGTAGCGGGGCAAACGGGTGCTCGCTACGGGGCGGATGCTAAGTTAACCTGTTGCGTGAACTGTGCCAAAATTGGCCCGAAAAAAGGCTGCAAAACGTATGCAAAGTGTATGCAAAGCGTATGGCATGTTTATGGCGCTTTTGGCGTTAACTATTGACGCAACAAACGTAAATATTTGCTGAACCGGATCAGAGAACGCGGACTTGTGTGCCCACGGGTGTGATCTCGAACAGCTCTTCCACCATGAAGTTGAACAGGCCGATACACCCAGATGATGACCTGCGTCCGATCTTGCGTGTGTCGTGGGTGCCGTGGATCAAATAGGCGGGCCAATCCAGATACATCGCGCGGGTTCCAAGCGGGTTTCCGAACTCGCCCCCTGCCATTGTGACCGGCAAGGATGGGTCGCGTTCGCGCATGTTGGATGTTGGCGTCCAGCTGGGGTTATTTTTCTTGCGCACGATTTGGGTTAGGCCGCGTCTTGTCAGTGCGTCTGTTTGGGGAACTGACGTGGGATAGATACGATAATCGCTGTTTTCGGGGTTCCAGTAATGCAGCGCACGCCCAAAGGTATCGCACAGGATCGTCACCCGATCGAGCGCGGTGAAATGGTCCTGCCAGTTTTGCGCCAGAAAACCAGATGCATTGCGTTGAACCGAGTTCAGCTCGGCGCGCAGAATGTTCGGCGTTGTCAAAGTGGCAGCCGTTGCAGCGATAAATGTGCGTCGTGTTGTTTTGGTCATGAACTGCGGTCCGATTGTTTGGTTTGCGTTTAGGTAGCAGAGAGGGTCGGCTTGGGAAAGATTGAAGGGGGCACATCGCCGGTATCGGCATTTTCTGGTTTAGGCGGGATTACAGCTCGGTGCTGGCGCCCTTGTAATATTTCCAAAGGTTCACGCCATCGAGCCGCAAACACAGGATCATGGTCGCGGTAACAAAGGCGAGCCAGAGGCCGAAAAAACTGATTTTATCGGCGGCGTTCCAGACAGTGATCAGGTAGGGCACAAGTGGCAGCCAAAGGACGTGGCACAGGCTGGTAAGCCGTGAAAACGGTGCGCGTTTGTGGATGTTTCCTGCAATCAGCAATGTGGCGAGGTTTAGGATCAGGACCAACGCGCCTGCAAGTGTGGTGATAAAGATCAGCCTGCCGATGATTTGCGGAAAGTTAAGCACTGGCCCCCAAACGGCGAGGAAACCGCCGCGCGCGCGGATATCGCGGATCATGTGAATCGGGGCGAGGAGCATTTGCGATCAGTCGATTTGCTGGAGGCGGGTTTCGAGGCTTTCCAGTTTTTCGAGCGCTGCTGAAAGGGTTTCTTTCAACTGGGCAATTTCACCGAGCGCGTCGTTAATGCCTTCGGGGCGGGCGTGGGTTTGTTCAATGTGGTCGGTGCCGTTGCTGTCGCCTGTGATGAGCCACATGATCGAGATGTTGAGTAGGCCCGCCAGCATTTGGATGCGGTTGGAACGGGGTTCGCGCTCGTCTGCTTCCCATGCTTTGATCGCGTCGAGTGGCACGCCGAGCTTTTCGCTCAAGGCGGCTTCGCTTAGACCTTTGGCCTTGCGGGCGGCTTGAAGGCGGTTGCCGAGCGTTGAGGTTGAGGCTTCGAACGGGGTGGCTTGCTCGTGCGATGTGTCTGACAAAGGGGGTTCCAGTGATGGGGACGGTTAAGGGTGAAGGGAGGTTGTAGAGGAGCGGGGCAGGGAATGCAATTTTAGGGGTAAGGACGGTGGCAGTTAGAGATTGGGGCGTCCCATGAGGGTGGCCAGCGCCTGACCCGTTGTTTCGGCAAGGGTTTGGAACAAACCCTGAGAGAAACCCCCCATGGGAGGGCGCATTGGTGGGGTTGTGCTTGGTGGGAGGGGAGTGGAGCGCGCCCTCTCGAGGTCAGGGGCTAGACTCCATCAGTTTCTCGAGAAATGATATTGAATAAAGGCCAAACGCTTTTTGCTCAACATCAGAAGAAGGTAAGCGCTTAGATTTAAATTTTTCTGAATTCATCAGCATTGTTGCCGGTGTAAACTAGATTCGCTGTAGAGAGATCAATCAGTGAATTGTTGAAGCCCACATCACTCAGTCCGATGACGATAGCGTTCCTGCCTTGCAACATTTGATTAGCATATTCGTACGTGAATATTTTGGCACCAAGTTCTAAGAGGTCATCTGCTGCTATCAAGTTGAGTGACGCCTTGCCATCCCCATTGATGCTTTTAACTGTTTGCGCAAAATGCTCCTCGTCTCCAAACGCAACCACGTTTTCGGTTTGGCCATAAGGTGATTGGTTCATTACACCCAAATCTAGCGCATCGTTTTTTAAATTGAATATTTTTGTGCCTGGATTGGCTGATTTTAAAGATCGGTTTGTTGTCGCATGGGCGATTGTACCATGAGGCTGAGCTAAAATTATAGTTATCTTAGGTTGTGACCACGCCCCAATAAAGTTTTGACGTCGAGTTAAAAACTTCCCACCAAATAATTTCCGAGTCAATTCTAAGGATTTAAAATCAAAAACTCGATCATAATTGAGTGAAAAAACGAAAATTGAGCTAACTTTTTTGCACCTTTTTTCATACAAAACCGCGTCGTCGTTAAGTATTGGTTCCTTCAAATAATGATAGAGAAAATCAAAAAAAACTTCGATCCAGCCTTGCTTTTCTGTCTGCAGCGCTTCGCGTTCAACTTTTACCAATTCGTAAGCAACCATTTTTTGAAACCCAAGATAGAATTCCTGATCGTCTGTTGCGCCCGCAATATTGTCTAGAGTTTCATGGACAGGAGAACTTTCGAGCCTTTTTACCCGGAACGATGCAACGTTGTCTGAAATGCCTAGTGTTTTTGAGTCGATTTTTGCACTGTTAATAAGGCGCATTTTCTAATAAGTCGCATTTTCAAGTTTGGCCAATCGGGAAAGTCGTAATCACACGATGATCCAGCGCAGAGAACTAAAGCTAAATGGTTCCTATCAATGAGTTCATTTAATTGGTAGCGACTATTTTCCAAACTTTTCTCCAATCTTCCCCCACAAATCATACTCACTCGCTTCATCAACTTCGACAGTCACGAGGTCACCTGCTGACAGGGTTTCAAAACTTTCATCAATGAACAAGTTTCCGTCGATCTCTGGCGCATCTGACATCGTTCTACACGTCGCGCCGTCTTCTTCTACACTGTCCACAATCACTTGCAACGTCGTGCCGACTTTGGCGCTCAATTTCGCCTCACTAATTGCCTGGGATTTTTCCATGAAGCGGTTCCAGCGGTCTCGTTTGACGTCGGCGTCCACGTGATTGGGGAGGGCGTTTGATCGTGCGCCGTCTACGTTTTCGTATTGGAAGCAGCCGACGCGGTCTAGTTGGGCCTCGTCCAGCCAATCGAGGAGGTGTTCGAATTCGGCCTCGGTTTCGCCGGGGTAGCCGACGATGAAGGTGGAGCGCAGGGTGATGTCTGGGCATTGGGCGCGCCATGCAGCGATTTCATCCAAGGTTTTGGCAGATGCGGCGGGGCGGGCCATGCGTTTTAGCACGTCTGGGTGGGAGTGTTGAAATGGGATGTCGAGGTAGGGCAGCAGGCCGTTTGACGGGTCTGCCATGATCGGGATCAGGTCGCGCACAAACGGGTAGGGGTAGACGTAGTGGAGGCGGACCCATGCGCCAAGCGTGCCCAGTTCGTGGGCGAGGTCGACGATGTGGGAGCGGACTTCGCCATCCTTCCACGGGTTCATATCGTGGCGGCGATCTAGGCCGTAGGCGGAGGTGTCTTGGGAAATCACGAGAAGTTCTTTGACGCCTGCATCCACCAGCTTTTCTGCTTCGCGCAGGATTGCATGGGCGGGGCGAGATGCGAGGCGGCCGCGCATGTCTGGGATGATGCAGAATTTGCACTTGTGGTTACAGCCCTCTGATATTTTCAGATAGCTGTAGTGGCGTGGGGTGAGGGTGACGTTTTGGGCTGGCAACAGGTCTACGAACGGATCGGGGGACGGTGGCACGGCAGTGTGGACCGCGTCGAGCACCTGTTCGTATTGGTGGGGCCCAGTGACCGCGAGGATTTGGGGGTGGTGTTCGCGGATGTAATCGGGTTCTGCGCCAAGGCAGCCCGTGACGATGACGCGACCGTTGGCTTGCAGGGCTTCGCCGATTGCATCGAGTGATTCAGCCTTGGCGGAATCTAGGAAACCGCAGGTGTTTACGATGACGGCTTCTGCGCCCGCGTAATCGGGGGAAATGGCGTAACCTTCGGCGCGGAGCCGCGTGAGGATGCGTTCGGAATCCACCAGTGCCTTGGGGCAACCGAGGCTGACCATGCCGATTTTAGGTTGGTTCGGACGCGCGTCGCCATTCAGAATGGCTTTGGGTGCGAGATCGGGGCGGAGGTTTGGTGGGTTCTGGCTCATGCCCGTCCTATAACGAGGCGTGCGGGCAGGGGGAAGAGGTTGGTTATTGGGAGGCCAAGTCTTTTTTGGCATGGATGTTGCCTTGTTGGCGGCTGTTTCCAGATAGGCCTGTGCTTGGGAGTGGTCCGCATCAACGCCGTTTCCATCGCGGTACATCGTGTAAAGCAGGTAGCTGGAGTTGGCTTGATCGCGTTTTGAGGCCTCTTGTAGGTAGGTTACAGCGCTGGAGGGGGAGCCACCTGCGATTTCAGTGTTGAACAAAACTGTTCCAACATAATCAAGGCGTAGGGGTAGAATTTATTGGCGAATTTAAAGAGGAGATCGAGGGCGGCCTTTTGTTCGCGTCGGTCTTTGCCGATTTGTAATCCATCTTCCCGAGAGAAAACATCGAGGGGTAATGTTCGTAAGATGCCCCTTCGATAAAGGCGCGACGGGCTTTATGGAGGTTTTTGGCTGTGTAAAGCCCGTCTTGGTGCAGCGTTCCGAGGTGGTAAAACGCGGTGGGATATTCCAGTTCCCAAGCGGTGAGGCGCATAAGTTTGAACGCGGCTGGGTTTTCAGCTTTGTCGTAGGCGCAGGCCAGTTGATAAATGATGCGGCCTTCGTCGCCGTAGTGTTTACGGGTCGTGGTGCAGGCGGAAATAGCGGCTTGGCTGTTCAAATTGTTCCACGAAACGCCCGGTGTTTCGCGGTTCTTGTCCCATTCGTGGGCAGAAAGGCGATCACATCGATTAAGGGCCTGTTTTGCATCCGATTTTGCTTGGGCAACGGTGTGCCGACGGTCGTCTTCCTCTGCGATATCGCGGGTTACGTACGCCATTGCTGTGCTGAGGGCGGTGCATGAACCAGTGAGGGAAATGGTGTAGTTTTTATTGTCGTTGATTAAGGTCAGCGTGCTGGCGGATTGCAATAATTCAAGGATGTCTTGCCCGAAGGTGAAATTCACAGTGCCGAAATCGTGGCCTGTGAGGGGGTCAAATTTGATCAGGTCTTTTTTCAGGGAATAGGTCCGCGAAGACCGGTCACTGTTGGTGAATTTTAGTTTGGGAACGCCAAGTCTGGTGACTCCATCAAGGCCAAGATTGATGTGCCATTTTTGGGTCAGAGGATTGTAGTAAATCGCCGCCGTTTCTTGGAAGGTGACAGCATCAACACGGTTTGCGCTGAGAGTTTTGGAGTAACGCCAGCTTTGTGCGTGGATCGGCGCGGCGAAGGCCAAAAGGGAAATCAGGAGGAGTGCGATAAAACGTGTGATGATGTGCATAATACTGTCCTTTACTTGGGGTATTTTGACAATAATTTGGTTTTTGCAAATAAAATAGTCGTCGGTGAATTCGGGTTTTTGTTGATTTGTCTGGGCTTGTGTGGCTGACTTGATCTCAATTCAAAGGAGCCAGTTTATGCAGTATCCAGTGCGTACGCGCCATTGCCAGAACCATCATCTTGATAGCACGCGGTGGGATCATTTTCAGCCGCGCATTGATGATATTTGTATCGCGACGTCGATGAAGGCGGGCACAACGTGGACGCAAGCGATTGTGGCGAATTTGCTGCATCCCAACGGGGAATTCCCTGCGCCTGTTTGGACGTTGAACCCGTGGATTGATTTTCGCGGTGTGCTGCTGGATGTGATCATGGATGGGTTGGAGGCGCAGGATCATCGGCGCTGTGTGAAGACGCATTTACCGATGGAGAGCCTGCGGTTTTTGCCAGAGTTGAAGTATATTTTTGTGAGCCGCGATGGGCGCGATGTGGCGATGTCACTGTGGAACCACTGGTCGAAATATAGCGAGCTGGCCTACGCGGAGGCGAACGATACGCCGGGGTTGGTGGGGGATAAATTTCCTGAGCCAAGCGGGGATTTTCATGATTACGTGAAAGAGTTTTTCAGCCGTGGGTGGTTTGATTGGGAAAGTGATGGGTATCCGTTTTGGTCCCATTTGCACAACGTTCAATCGTGGTGGGAGTGGCGTCATTTGCCGAATGTTTTGTTCCTGCATTACGGGGATATGAAGGCCGACACAGCGGGTGCGATTGGCAAGATTGCGGCGTTTTTGGATTTGGATGTGGATGACGCGCGGATTGTCGATGTTGAGGCGCGGTGCACGATGAAAGTGATGCGGGCGGATGCGGATAATTACGTGCCTGATGGTGGGTCAAGTTGGAAGGGTGGCGCGAAGACGTTCATCCACAAAGGCGTGAACGGGCGTTGGCGTGATGTGATGACAGAGGCCGAATTGGCGCTGTATGAGCGGGCCTGTGATCGGGTGTTGGATGATGATGCGCGCAAATGGCTGGAAGTGGGTGGTGAGGTTTAACGGAATCATTTCATGAATAATGAAGACACAAAATCGCCTGTTTGATGAGGATGAAATCATCTGAGGTAAAAGCGGAGGATACGATGAAGCTGGTTCACGGACATTTGCCGATCGATGCGCCTGCGGGTGTGCAGGGCTGGGACATTGATCCCTATGCGCCCGAAGTTCAGATTGACCCAAAGTGGTATTATACGCAGTTGCGCGAACGTGGGCCGTTTTCGTATTTGTCGCAATATTCGATGCTGGTTTGCGGACGTTACGATGTGGTGCGCGAAGTGTTTTCGGATCACGAACGGTTTGTGTCTTCGCGCGGTGTTGGCGTGCAGGATTTCGTGCTAGAGAAGCCTTGGCGGCCCCATTCGATTATTCTGGAGGTAGACCCACCGTATCACAACCGCACGCGGCGCGTTTTGATGCGAGCGTTGTCGCCCAAAGTGGTGGCAGATTTGCGAGAGTATTTTCTGGATGAAGCGCGTGATTTGGTCTCGGATTTGGTGAAACAGCGCGAGTTTGAGGCCGTGGAAGCCTTGGCCGAAACCTATCCGACGCGGGTGTTTCCAAAGGCGGTTGGGATGAAGCAGTCGGATCGACGCAAGTTGGTGGATCATGGATCAATGGTGTTTAACGCTCTGGGGCCAGATAACGCGCAACGGCAAGCCGCGATGGCGATGGGGCCAGAAATTATCCCGTGGGTCATGGAGCAATGTAAGCGCGAAAACCTGACCAATGATGGCATTGGGGCGGCGATTTACGCGAGCGCGGATGAGGATTTGGTGAGCGAGGCCGAGGCTGGAATGTTGGTGCGATCCTTGTTGTCGGCGGGGATTGATACGACCGTGACGGGTATCGGAAACGCGGTTTGGGCGCTGTCGCAGAACCCCGCACAATTTGGGGCGCTGTGGGCTGATCCATCGCTGGCAATGGCTGCGTTTGATGAAACGATGCGGTTAACATCGCCCGTGGCAGCGTTTTGCCGAACGGCCTGCGTGGATACTGAGGTGGCGGGAGTGAAGATCGCTGAGGGAACAAAAATTCTGTGCGTTTTGGGCGCGGCGAATTTGGACGGTGCGAAGTTTGAAGATGCGGAACGGTTTGATATTACACGAAAAACCGCAGGGCATCTGGCGTTGGGCGTTGGGGTGCATATGTGTGTGGGGCAGAATATCGCACGCGCAGAGGGGCAGGCGATTTTGACCGCGATTGCAGAGCAGGTCGGGGTGATTGAACCTGCGGGTGATGCGGTTTGGCGGCCTAATAATGCGATGCACGCGCTGGAGCAGTTGCCGTTGCGGTTTGGGTGAGTGGATCGGTGGCGGGCTGAAGCCCACCCTACTCGTCGAAGATGGCCATACCCAGCCACTGACAGATGAGGGCGGGGGTTTCTTTACCCTCGATTTCGATTGTCAGTTCGTGTTCTTGCAGCAATTGGGTGGCGGATTTTTGCAGGACGGAGTTGAGTTTAAAGCGGCCTCGGATGCGGTCGGCTGACAGGACGGGGGACAAGAAGCGGACTTTGTTAAAGCCGTAGTTGATGCCCATAGTTTGGCCATCAAATTTGGTGAAAGTTTCGATCGCGAATTTGGAGGCCATCGACAGGGTTAGAAAGCCGTGGGCGATGGTGCCGCCAAACGGGGTTTCAGCGGCGGCGCGGACGGGATCGGTGTGAATCCACTGCGGATCGTCGGTGATTTCTGCGAATGTGTCGATGCGGGCTTGGTCGATGGTGACCCATTCGGACAGGCCTGTTTGTGTTCCAATGCGGGCGGTTTGTGCGGTTACGGCGTTTTCGATCATGTGCGTGTTCCCTGATGTGTTTGATCGGGATTAGAGGCCAAGCGTCGCGCCGTGTCCATTGGGACGTGGCGTTTTTTCGGTTTGTGGTCTTGCGGTTAGCGGTTCGAGCGGCAAGGATACGGGTGTGAGTGAGGGAGATTGTTTCATGAAACCGTTTGTATTTAACACGGCTGCGAGCATTCAATTTGGCGCGGGTAAGATTGCTGAATTGGGTGAAATGGCGGGTACGCGGATGGGCAAACGGGTGATGCTGGTGAGCGACCCCGGGCTGGTGAACCTTGGCATGGTGGATGCCGCCGTTGAGATTTTGGAGAAAGCCGATCTGGAGGTCGTGGTTTACGCCGATGTGCAGGCCGATCCGCCCGAGGCGATCATTCATGCAGCGGTTGAGATGGCGCGCGAGCATAAGGTTGAAGGCATCATTGGTCTGGGCGGTGGATCATCGCTGGATGTGGCCAAACTGGTCGCGGTTTTGGCGCTGGGCCATGAAACGCTGGCGAGGATGTACGGGGTTGGCAACGTGAAGGGGCCGCGCCTGCCTTTGATCCTTGTGCCAACAACATCTGGGACAGGATCCGAGGTGACGATGGTGTCGATTGTGACGACGGGCAAATCGGAAAAGATGGGTGTGGTGTCGCCTGTGATCTTGCCTGATATGGCGCTGCTCGACCCAGAACTAACTTATGGATTACCACCCCATATTACTGCGGCGACGGGGATTGATGCGATGGTTCATGCGATTGAGGCCTATGCCAGTGCGAGCCCGAACAACAATGCGATGTCGCGCAATTTAGCCTGCGAGGCGTTGCGCCTGATGGGCGGGGCGATTGAACGCGCCGTGCATGATGGCGGCGATAAGGACGCGCGGGCGGATATGATGCTAGGCTCGATGATGGCGGGGCAGGCGTTTGCGAACTCCCCTGTGGCGGCGGTTCACGCGCTCGCCTATCCGATTGGCGGGCATTACAAAGTGCCCCATGGGTTATCGAACGCGTTGGTTTTGCCCCATGTTTTAAGGTTTAATGCGGTAACTGCGCCCAAACCCTATGCCGAGCTGGCGCCGCATGTTTTTCCTGAAATGGAGGGCATGGGGACGCAAGAGGCGGCAAGTGCGTTTGCTGAGGGGATGCAAGAATTATCGAAGCGGTGCGGGTTGCAGCAAGGGCTGCGCGAAATGGGGATCGAGCGGGATGCGTTGCCGATGTTGGCGCGCGATGCGATGAACCAAACGCGGCTGCTGGTGAACAACCCCCGAGAAGTGGATTTGGATGCGGCACTGGGGATTTATGAGGCGGCATTTTAATGGCACGCATCCCCCCAAGTACCCGCGATCAATTTCCGATGTTTCGTTCTGTGCCGACCCGTTGGCACGACAATGATTTGTATGGCCACATGAATAACGGCATCCATTATCAGCTGTTTGATACGGTGGTGAATGGCTGGATGCTGGAGGTCGGGCTGCTGGAATTTAAGGCCGAACATGCGTTTATCGTGGCGGAAACCGGGTGTCGGTATCACGGCGATATTATGTATCCTGATGTTGTACATGCAGGCATGCGGATTTCGAAATTGGGCGGTAGCTCGATCATCTGGGAGATCGGTTTGTTTCGCAATGATGCGCAGATCGCGGCGGCGGATGGTAAATTTGTGCACGTGCATGTGATCCGCGAGGGCCATGTGCCAACGCCGATGAGTGATGCGACACGCAAAGTATTGGAGCCTTTGGTAAAATGAAAAAACTGACATTCTGGTTCGAGTTTGCCTCGACCTATTCGTATTTATCTGCGTTGCGGATTGCGCCATTGGCAGAGGCAGCGGGGGTTGAAGTGGTTTGGAAGCCGTTTCTGCTAGGGCCGATATTTGCGGCGCAAGGCATGACGGATTCGCCGTTTAATATGTACCCCGTGAAGGGCAAATATATGTGGCGCGATATGGAGCGGGAGTGCGTGAAATACGGGCTGCCTGTGGCCAAAGAACCTGCGGTTTTTCCGGGAAACGGTATGTTGGCGGCGCGTGTGGCGACGCTGGGTTTGACGCAGGATTGGGGTGTTAATTTCGTGCGCGGGGTTTATGTGGCACATTTTGTTGAAGGCAAAACGTTGTCGGATGCGGCGGCTGTTTCGGGGGTTCTGGAGGAGCTTGGCCTGGACGGTGTTGGCGTGATTTCGAAGATAGATCAAGGAGTAAAGGATGCGTTGCGCGAAAACACAGAGGCGGCGCAAGCGGCAGCTGTTTTTGGTGCGCCAAGTTTTACTGCTGAAGATGGTGAGGTATTCTGGGGCAATGATCGATTGGAGGACGCGGTGTCGTGGGCCGTTAAATGAGCGGCGAATTGAGCCTTGATGCGTTGATGCAAACCTTGAAGGGGACGCTGATTGACGGGGTGTTTGTGTTTGTGGCCACGGACAGTGTGCCAGCGGGATTAAAGCCGCGCATGGTGTTTGAGGAGGCTGAGGGCACGACGATCATTTGCTTGCGTGATGAGGTGGTGGCGCTTGGGTTGGCGTATGAGTTTGCGAGCCGCATGATCACGCTGGATGTGCATTCTTCACTGGAGGCTGTTGGCTTTATGGCGCGGATCGCGACGGAGTTGGCCAAAGAAGGCATGGGTGTGAACCCTGTGGCGGGGTTTTACCACGATCATATTTTTGTACCCGATGGGCGCGAAGGCGATGCGATGGTTGTGTTGGAGCGGATGGCGGCGGAGGCGATTGATGGTTGAAAGTAAGGGTAGGGTTTTCTTGATTGTTTGGTTTGTGTCCTGAGTTTTTGCACATATTCTAAGTAAAGTTTGCTAAATATAGTGTCTATCAATCTCCAAAATTGTAGTTTTGAAGGTCAAGATAATGAAGAAAAGAGCTTTGATGCTGCTAATTGTTTTTGGGTTAGCCTGGTTATTTTGGCCTAGAACCTACGAAGCGATTGCAGCGCCCGAAACTGATCTTCAGATCACAATATCCATATGGTGATGCAGGGTATCCATAGCGATTGGCATCGAAAAGTTACGGTCAATTACAATGGTGAACAAATATCAAAAAACCTCTTTGGGGATACTGGATGGTGGCGGGGTTCTAATCTATATCGCCACATTTCAGGGTTTTATGTAGTGCATGAGGGGCAAGGAGGATGCTTTGGGTTTACTGTTGATCCATTAGAATTCAAAACCTCTTTAGACGATTCATGTATTAAAGGGCACTTCAAAATAAATATCTTGAACGGGTATTCGCTTTATTATCGAGATCTTATTTACTTGGGGCATTTCTATGAAACTTCGCAAGATAAAAATGACGTGCGAATACGATATTCAACGGCAAGGCAGACGTCGGAAATCGAGTTGCCCGATGGGCCATGAGTGACCTTCGCAAGTGCTCGAATATTGGAAGATATTACGGAAACTAAGTCAGCATAGCCAACACCAACCTCGATCCTACCTCAAATACCGTTCTGGTACGTAGGGCTGCATATTGATGTTGGGCGGTGTTCCGTCGATCATTTGCGCGAGCAGGCGGCCTGTTTTTGGGCCAGCGGTGAGGCCGACGTGTTGGTGGCCAAAGCCTGTGTAGATGCCTGAAGTTCCGATTTCACCGATCAAAGGTACGCTGTCTGGTGTCGAGGGGCGAAAGCCGAGCCATTCTTGGGTGCTTGAATATTTGAGGGTCGGGAATGCCTCTGCGGCGTAGCTTTTTAGGAGTTTTATGGGCTGTTTTGACGGGCCAGCATGGTGATCGCCGAGCTCGACTGTGCCTGCACAGCGCAGGCCCATATCCATTGGGTTTACGCCGAATTTTCCTGCGGTCATCATCATCGGATTGCGCGGCATTTGGGATGGGGACTCGAAGATGACGTGATAGCCGCGCTCGGTTTCCAGTGGGATTTTCAGGCCGAGTTTTCGCATCAAATCTTTGGACCAGATACCAGCGGTGATGACGGCGTGCGTGCATTCAAACGTGCCATTGCTGGTGTTGATGCTGGTGATGCGGTCGTTGGTTTTTACAAAGTCTTGGACTTCGGCCTCGATGAATTGGCCGCCTTTGCTGACAAAGTGATTGGTCAGTTCGGTAATGTATTGTGCGGGGTTGGTGATGTGGCCTTGGCCCTCGAGCACCGCGAGGCATTGGGTGGCGGGGCCGAGGATGGGTTCAGCCTCGGACACTTGCGCGCCTGTTAGAACGGTCGGGATAAAACCTGCGCGGGCTTTTTGATCCCAGCTGAAAGCGTCTTTTTTGAAATCTTTGAGCGTGTTGTAGGCGTAGGAGAATTTGGAGTTGCTGATCCAGTGTTCCAGTGGAGTGCCGCGCACCAACGATTTGTGTTGATCGACGGCGTCGGTCAGGATCGGGATGAGGTTGTCGATCATGCGCTGGGTGTCGGCCGCATTTGCATTGGACATAAATTTGGCGATCCACGGCAGCATTTTGGGCAAGTGGGTCCATTTCAGGAACAGCGGGCTGTTGGGGTTTAACAGATATTTCGGTGCGTCTTTCCACAGGCTGGGTGTGTTGACGGGTACAATGGCCCATTGCGCGATCAGGCCCGCGTTGCCGTAGGACGCGCCCATGCCCGGTTTGCCGCGATCCAACAGGATGACGCGGTGGCCTGATCGTTGCAGCCAGATGGCGGTTGAAATGCCGACCATGCCTGCGCCGATGATTATTATTGGTTTGCTCATGCCGGTCCCTCGTTCACCGGGACTATATCGTGAAAATTGCCCGTGTCAGCCCGTTGGTTTTGCAAATCTGGGATCGGCGGCGCAGGCGGCGGCGTCCGCATCGAGCATGGCTTTGCGTTGGTCGATGAAGGAATGGTAATGGGGGTGCGTGAAAATATAGAGGCGGCGTGCCAACATGCAATCATAGGTCCAATCGGCGACCACATCTGCGTCGATGCCGTTTGCGACGGCTTCTACGGCCATGTGTTGGCCTGCGGCTTCGTTCACGCTGTCCGTGCCTGAGGGGCGGTTTTTATAGGCGTCGGCGATGCCAGTTTTCACCCACGCGGGACACAGAATCGAAACGCCGATTTTTTCGCGGGCGAGTTCTTGGGCGAGGGTTTCGGAGTAGCCGACCACGGCGAATTTGGAGGCGGTGTAGGGGCCCATTCCCTCGGCTGCGAGGTGGCCAGCCATGGAGGCCGTGTTGATGAAATAGCCGCCCGCGCCCTGTTCGCGCAGGATTGGGAGGAAGGTTTCAACGCCGTGCACGACGCCCATGAGGTTGATATCTATGACCCAGCGCCAGTCCGCCAGTGGGACGTTGCCGGGTTTTCCAGCGGTGGAGACGCCAGCGTTGTTGACGATGATGTGGGCGCTGCCAAAGGCGGCAATTGTTGTGTCTGCGGCGGATTGCACGGAGGCGGAATCGACGACGTCGCAGACCACGGTGGCGGTTTTGCCTGTGACGGTTTTTTGTGCGGCGGCCAGTGCGTCGGCGTTGATGTCGGCCATCATCACGTTCGCGCCTGCAACGGTAAAGCGTTTCGTGAGCGCGAGGCCGATGCCAGATGCAGCGCCCGTGATAAATGCGGTTTTGCCTGCGATGTCTTTCATGGGGGAGATCCTTTGGTTTAGGGGGAGCATAGGGTAGGCGCGGTGTGTTGGAAAAAGGAAATTTGGGCGTGTGACGCAACGGAGGCGGATGTTGGTTGGGGGAAGGTGGGCTTTGCCCACTGCCCTTTGGGCATTCACCCAAAGTATTTTTGCGAAAAAGAAATGGCTGTGTTTGTTAGGTTTGGGTGCTACACTTGGGTTTGAATGATGGGGTTTTTGTGATGCAACAGGCGACAGATTTTAGGGAAGAAAGCCGTGTTTTAGCGGCGGTGTTGGAGCCGTTGGCGGAGGCGGATTTTTTTGCGGTGACGCAGTTCAAAGGCTGGTCGATCGATGATGTGATCGGGCATTTGCATATTTTCAACCATGCGGCGGCTTTGGCGTTGAAAGATGGCGATTTATTCCATGCGTTTTTTGCGGATATGAGCAAGATAATGAAGAGCGGCGGCTCGATGATTGATGCGCAGCGGCCTTGGTTGGATGGGCTGAAGGGGCGGGCTTTGTTTGAGGCTTGGCGGGACTTGTCCGAGGGCGTCGCGGATGCGTTTTTTGTGGCTGATCCCAAGGCGCGATTGGCCTGGGCAGGGCCGAGCATGTCGGCGCGATCCAGCATTACCGCGCGGCAGATGGAGACTTGGGCGCATGGGCATGAGGTGTTTGATCTGCTGGGTGTTTCGCGGGTGGAAAAGGATTTGGTGAAAAACATTGTGGTGCTGGGGGTGAACACGTTTGGCTGGGCGTATCAGGTGCGTGGATTGGATGTACCGCCGCAAATGCCGTTTCTAGAACTTACTGCGCCAAGTGGGGATATTTGGGCGTTTGGGGAAGAAAGCGATGATCGTGTGGTTGGCTCGGCTGTTGGATTTGCTCAGGCCGTGACGCAGACGCGCCATTGGACGGATACGAATTTGCGGGTGCTGGGTGACGGTGCGCGGGGCTGGATGGATATTGCGCAGTGTTTTGCGGGGGGCGTTGCGCCTCCACCTGTGGCAGGTACACGGTTTAAGAATGTTAAAGCATGAGTGACCGGTTTTTAGAGCTGGAAACAGACGAGGAAGCAATTGCATCGTTTCGTGGGGCGCAAAATGCACGCACGCAGGGCGTTTTGTGTGATGCGCAGTTTGAGAGGGATGTAGAGCTGGCGGTTGCGGTTTTGGAAAATCCTGATGCGTTGAACGGTGTGTCCCGGCGTGGGGCGTGGATTTACACGTTTTTAAAGACGGAAGATGCGCCGCATGGGCGGTGGTTGCGCGTGCCAGATGGAACGGTGATTTCGCGGGATGTGGATTGGCAGGTTGTGTTTGACGTGGATGCGTTTTGCGCAGCAACAGATGTGAATTGGCACTGGCGTGGGGCGCGGACAGCTTGGTTTAGGTATGACCGTGTGATGTTGGTTCTGTCGCACGAGGGATCGGATCAGGCGCAGTATTTGGAGTTTGATTTGGCAACGTGTTCGCTGGTTGAGGGTGGTTTTGATCTGGAACCTTCGCGCAGTTCGGTGAGTTGGATTGATGCGGATACGTTGTTGGTATCGTCTGCTGTTGGGGATGATGGGACGGAGTCGAGTTGGCCCGGTGTAGCGCGAATTTGGTCGCGGGGGATGGCGTTTGGTGATGCTGAGGCGGTGTTTGTGGCGGATAAATCCGACCTTGCGTTATGGTGCGGGGCTGATCGGGATGTGGATGGGACGGCGCTTCTGTCGTTTACGAAAGCCTCGGCGATTGGGAAGGCTGTGACGACCGTGTGCCGCAGTGGGCAGGATGATGTTGTATTGGCCGCGCCCTTGGATACGAGTGCAGTGCATGATCATTCGCATTTCGCGTATATCGTTCAATCGGGCCCTGATGCGGGGTGTTTGATGCTGGGCGCGATTGGCGCGTTGGCAGATGTATTGGTGCGACCCAAAGACGGTTTGGTTGTGGATGGTGGTAGCCTGATGTTTCAGGATGGGTTGCTGATCTGGAAGCAATCGGTGCGGATGGTGCAGAAGTTGTGGGTGCGTGATTTGACGGCTGGTGTTTCGACGCAGGTAGAATTGCCGCGCGTGGCTGATGCGTTTTATGTTTATCCGTTTGATGCGAACGCGGATGCGGGCGATGGGACGTTGGTTTTATCGGCGCAAGGGTTTGCGCAGCCGAGCACGCAGTATTTGTTTGATCTGAAGAATGGTGTCGATGGAATTGAATGGCGTGAGGTTTACCGCTCGCCTGATCTGTTTGATGCAGACAGCGTAGAGGTGCAATTGCATGAGGCCAAGTCCGCAGATGGAACGATGGTGCCGTATCATTTGGTTTTGCCAAAAGATGCGGTGATGGGCGCAGTTCCAACGCTGATTTACGGGTACGGAGGGTACGGTGTTTCGCTGGCGCCGTATTACAGTGGGACAACGGGCAAGCTGTGGTTGGAAAAAGGCGGCGCGTATGTGATGGCCTATATTCGTGGTGGCGCGGAGTTGGGGCCGGAGTGGCATTTATCGGCTAAGGGCGCTGGGCGGTATCCGCCAACCTTGATTGACACGTCGAGCCATGATGATCGCGTTGATCCCAGCCATTCGCGCCGTTTTGTGGCGGCGTTGAACGGGGCGGGGCAGCAGCCTTGGTATTTTGAACATGAAGACGGTGGTCACGGGGGCGGTGGGGCCAGTCGTGCCAAGGCCAAAGAGGTGGCGTTGGGGCATCGGTTCTTGTGGCACGCCCTTGGATAAGCGGCTTTGGATCTTGCTCGGCCTTGCGTTTGGGGCCTGTATTAGCAGTGGGTTTGGGCGGTTTGCCTATGGGTTGATCCTGCCGTCGATGCAGGCAGATTTGGGGTGGAGTTATTCACAGGCGGGCTGGTTAAGCACGGTGAATGCAATCGGGTATTTGGTGGGAGCGGTGACGAGCGTTGTGTTGGTTGGGCGGTTCGCGCAAGAGCGGCTTTATGCGTGGGGGATCGTGCTGACGGCGTTGACGTTGATCGCGAGCGGCCTGACGCGGGATTTTTGGTGGATGTCGGTTTGGCGGTTTGGCACTGGGGCGTTTGCCGCCCCTGTTTTTATTGCGGTGGGGGTGTTGGCAAGCAACCTGTACGGCGCGGATCAGAAAAAGAACGCGATGGCGATTGCGTTGGCGTTTGGCGGCGGGGGGCTCGGTATGGTTTTGTCCGCGCTGGTGTTTCCGCATTTTTTTGTGGCGCAGGGCGCGACTGCGTGGCCGACGGCGTGGTTGGCGCTGGGCGGGGTGAGCGTTTTGATGTTGCCGACGGGATTGAGGGCGGCGAAGCAGTTGCAATCACCTGTGCGACAGGTTGATGACGCGCCGCCGCTACGGTTGGGGCCGATGGGGTATTCGATGGTGGCGTATTTCGCGTTTGCGGTGGGGTATATTGTGTATCTGACGTTCCTGAGCGCGTTTTTGAAAACGCTGGGGGCGAGCGCTTGGACAGTGAGTTTGATCTGGTCGATTGTCGGTGTTGGCACGATTGCGTCTTCGTTTGTGTGGCGTGGCATGATCGGGCGGTATCGCAGCGGGCTGCCGATGGCGGTGACGTTGTCTTGTGTAGCGATTGGCTGTGTTTTGCCTGCGGTGTTTCCGACGATGCTGGGGCTGTTGGTTTCGTCTGTGTTGTTTGGGCTTTCGGTATTTATACCGCCCACTTCGGTGACGAGTTTTATCCGCCAGAACAATCCGCCCGATACCTGGGGGCGGTTGATGGGGATTTATACGGTGATTTTTGCGGTGGGGCAGTGCATCGGGCCAATCGCGGCGGGTGCGATTGGCGATATGTTTGGCAATATCGGTTATGGCCTGTTGGCGGCGGGTGCGATTTTGATGATTGGCGCGGTGTTCGCGGGGTTCCAACGGGCGCTGGGAGATGCGCCCGCTGGCAGTTGATCAGCGCATAAGGCGCAGGGACTCAATGTTTTCTGGACGACCGATCTCGGATTCAGCGTGCAGCACTGATATGTCACCTTCGCTAAAGCCGATGTCGCGCAGAAGGTGGGGCGGCATGTGGCGCAGGTTTTGGCGCAATTTTGCGGCCTCAAATACAGATTTGATTTTCACAAACAGGCCCGTGATGCCTGCGGTTGCTTTGGTGCGGTTTTCGCTAAGCGCGGCTGTAAGGGCTGGGGAGCGGTTTGTTTCGATGTATGCCATGATGCGTCTCCTTGGGGTGCAATTTGGTGCATAGTGTTGAACCCGTTTTGGCGTGTATTGGCCTGTTCCACAAACGTCTTTTCTTGACAGCTGGTGTGCAAAAAAGGCACGTGTTTTTTTGGGTGCGCCGTTTTATAAGCACAAACGGCGCAGATCGGAGGCGTATCATGCCCAGAAGTTTACCCCCCCCCCCCCTTAAATGCTCTGCGTGCGTTTGAAACAGCAGCGCGTTTACAAAGCTTTTCGCGGGTGGCCGAAGAATTGAACGTGTCCCATTCCGCGATCAGCCGCCATGTGCGCGGGCTGGAAAAGTGGCTGGATGTGCAATTGTTCAAGATCGCACAGCGCGGCGTGACGTTGACGGAGTTGGGGCGGTGGTATGCAGCGCAGATTACACCGTTGATGGATCAGATCGCGATTGCCACGGAACAGGTGACGGAGAAACCCAAGGGCGTGATTACGCTGAGTGTGTAACCGTCGTTGGCGCAAAAATGGTTGGTGCCACGTCTTGGTGATTTTTACGAACAGTTTCCTGACGTTGAGATATTGTCAGGAAAGCACGTATGTGAGCGCGTTTGATCAGCTGAGCAACCGTCCGTTCCATCCCTATGCCGCGCCGGGGGTGGTTGTGTTTGAAGGGGATCGTCTGGCGCCAGAGGTTCTGGCGAAATATTGGTTGATCGGGGATTATATTCCTGAACTGTGGCCGTCTTGGTTTCGGCAGGCGGGACTGATTGATGTGCCCAAGCTGAAATTGACGACGCCGATGCAGACCTTGTTGACGATAGAATATGCAGTGGCAAGGCAGGGGGTTTTGCTGTTGTCGAGTGATCTGGTTGCATCGGAAGTGTGCGACGGGAAGTAGGTTCTGCTGTCGGATGTTGGGGTTCACATGGGTGGGTATTATCTGGTCACAAATCAGATTGCTGCGCGGCGCAAACCTGTGCGGGCATTGCGGGAGTGGATTTTGGAACAGAGTGTTGGGTTGCGCGATTGAATGGCTGCGCTTGTCACATGGGCGTGCGCGGATTAGCCTGAGCCAGCCATAAAAGGAGCCCACTATGCGTTTTGTGTTTTCCATTGTTGTCGCGATCATGTTGGTTAGACCGTTGGTGGGGCAAGCGGGCGCTGATCAAGTTCAAAGCGTGCCTGTGGTCTTGCGCCCAGACACGGAACACGGGTCTTGTAGTATCGGGTTTCGGGTGAATGATCGCGGCGCGCCGCTGCGATCTGGGCCAAGGCGCGTGCATCCTGCCATTGCGAACCTGAAAGCTGGGCATGTCGTTTCGGGGTGTGTTGGAACGGATTTGTGGGAGGGGATCATCGATGGGCTTGATGAAACCTGCAGCGTTGGGATTATGATTACCAAAGAGCAAGCCTATGCTGGCCCCTGTGCAAGTGGTTGGGTGGAACAGAAGTTTTTAACGTCGATTTACGGTTAGTTTGGGATTCAGGATTTTGTCTGCTTGAACATTCAACCAAATCGTTGAATGTTTGGAATGGCCTTGAATCCGTCTTGGCTGGGCGGTGCCAGCTTGTCGCATTTTTAAATATTAAATTAAAACAGTGTCTTACCTTGATCGTATCTCGTTGACTCTGTCCCATCTACTGCTATTTTCGCGCAAATGTTCAAAGTGACGTAATGTGGCTGGGAAAGGAGGCCCAGATATGACTGACGGTCCCGATCCAGTACGGATGAAAGCGCTTGAGAAAAAGCTAGCGGCGAAGAAGAAGGCGATGGAGCCTGAGGTCGTCGAGGAGCATCACCTTAGTCAGGCGCAAGCTGGTTGGAGGATGGTTACGGAGCTGGTGGTTGGTTTGCTGCTGGGTTTCGGGTTCGGGTACGGATTGGATTTGTTTTTTGAAACGCTTCCGATTTTCCTGATCGTGTTTACGATGCTGGGGTTTGCTGGCGGGGTTCGTGCAATGATGCGGACTGCCAATGAGATCGCAGCAAAACAGGCCGAAGAGGCCAAGAAATAATACGGAGCAGATGCTCCGCCCGAAAAGAGGACGTATATCGTGGCGACAGAAGAAGGTGGCACTCAGCTGAACATCCATCCAATGGATCAATTCATCATCAAGCCGTTGTTTGGCGGTGGTGAAGTGGGCATGTTCACAATCACGAACGCAACGCTTTGGCTGGGTCTGGCTGTATTGGCCGTGATTGCATTGATGGTTTTTGGCACACGGGGCCGTGCAATCGTTCCTTCGCGAAGCCAGTCCATTG
>JASJIO010000127.1:0-19119 GCA_037625035.1 Amylibacter sp. | reverse complement strand
AAATGAACCTCTTCGCAGAGCCGCCGTTCCGAGCGAATACCGAGACAATATCCGACGAGCAACATTCGGATTAGGAGTTCCGGATCAATCGAAGGACGACCGGTGTGACTGTAAAAGTTTGCCAAATATTGGCGGATGTCGCTCAGATCCAAAAACCGATCAATTGAGCGCAGAAGATGATCCTGTGGGACATGGTCCTCAATCGAGAAATCGTAAAACAACGCGCTTTTCACTTCTTGCTTAGGACCCAACATCGTCTTCACCTCCGCCGCCGATATAGAGATTGAATCAGTACCTGACACTCAAATCAACAAGTGTTTTTCCACAAAATACGCCCTTCGAGACTGCTTTCTGCAACGCAACAATTCTACAATATTGGCGGATTGCGGACTTTCGCTGCAAGTGCGAACTGAGATCGGATTTAAACGAGAGCCGACATTTATTTGACTAAGGATCGGATGTCCTTTTTGCAGTGTGGAAAATGGCGCAGAACATGTTGTTTCGTATGTTGGGCTATGAAGCTGCGAGTACTTGGCGAATAAATAGACCGTTGGTTTAATGATACCCGACGTAGCGTGCATTTAGAGATAAATGGCAATCAAAGCTTCGGTTCCAGCTGGCGTATGGCCTGTAAAAATAATTCTTGTGCTGGCTTCATCTTTTGGTCGGAAAAGTAAATTGCCCCGATGGGGTTTTCGGTGTTTCGCAAATCCAGGTCCAAAGCAACAATATCTCGGGTTGTACGATTGAAACGCATCATCGAATTGGGCAAAGCGGTTACAAACTGGCCATCCTCGATCAATGATACAAGCAAAGACAGCGACAGCGTTTCAACACGTCTTTTGGGCAACTCTAACCCACGACGCCGAAATTCACTGACGATTAAATCGTAGACTGGCGTTTCTTTGGGGGGAAACAGCCAGTGCCAGCCCAACAAATCCTCAAATGTTAGCTGTTTTGCGTTTGCCAGAGGATGGGTTTGGTTGACGACGGCGCGCATGTGATCGTGGAACAGGATTTCCTGACAAAGGTCTGGTTGATGACTGCTGTCCCAAATCCTGCCTATGACAATGTCAATTTCGCGATCACTTAAAAGCTGCATCAGCGCATCATACGGTGCTTCGACAATCGAAAAATCGAGCAACAGTTCGGTTTCTAGAAGTGTTTTCAGCAATGGGATAAGAATTCCAGAGACTGCGATCGGCATGGCACCAATGCGCAGAGTGCCCTTTGTCCCTTGCGTAAATTGTTCTAGCTCCCATTGAATTGATTGCAGTTCGCCCGAAATCGAAGTGGCGCTGTTGAGGAATATCTTGCCGTATTCGGTGGGGGCAAAACCGCGGGTGGAGCGGTCAAATATTTGGTGCCCGAGCTTCGCTTCCAGTTCTTGAATGGTTCTGGTGACGGAAGGCTGCGAAATGTTCAACGCATGTGCAGCGGCAAGAATTCCACCGGCTTGATTGACGGCCAATGCGACGCGCAAATCGCGCAGTTTCAAAAAATCGATGAGGTCCATTTTCAGTATAGCCTTTAACAGGTTGCGAGCCAATATACCATCATTGCTATATATCTATAAAGGAATATTATTATTCTTAATACAACGACCTCGGTAGCGTGACGCATCACATCTCGTCCATTGAGGATTCGTTCATGAAGCAGGCAAAAAACAATCTGATATTCTTCCTGTCGGACGAACATGCACAATCGCAATTGGGTTGTTATGGATCTGAACATGTCCAAACGCCAAATCTGGATCAACTGGCGCAGGACGGAACACTGTTTGAAACGGCTTACTGCAATTCACCGATCTGTGTGCCGTCGCGCGCAAGTCTGGCGACGGGGCGGTATGTGCATGACATTCGGTTCTGGGACAATGGCACGCCATACGATGGAACGACTGCGTCTTGGGCGCATGTTCTAAAGGAAAATGGCTATGATGTCATTTCAATTGGAAAACTTCATTATCGTGGGGATGACGCAGATGATAATGGATTTACCGAAGAGATTATTCCGCTCCACTCAATAAATGGTGTGGGCGATCTGCTGGGCCTGATCCGCGAGGATATGCATCCTAACAAGGCGGCTGGCAACTTTGCTGCTAAATTGGGGCCAGGTGCCTCAGACTACACCGATTATGATCTTAACATCGCAACGACTGCGCAAAAGTGGTTGGAGGATCGCAAGGCATCGGGCAACACCAAGCCTTTTGCTTTGTTTGTGTCGATGGTCTCTCCGCATTTCCCGCTTATCTCTCCTCAAAAGTTCTTTGATCAGTACGATCTGAATTCAGTGCCAATGCCCCGTCTAAGCGATCCGGCAATGTGGCCCAAACATCCGGTGATCGACGAATACAGAAGGATTTACAATTACAACGATTACTTTGACCAAGATCGTACTCGGTTGGCTGTCACCAACTACTTTGGGCTGTGTAGTTATCTGGATGATCTGATCGGGAAAGTGATCGGAACCCTTAAAACCACCGGTTTCAAAGAGAACAGTTACATCCTTTATGCCAGCGACCATGGCGAGAGCCTTGGGGTGCGTGGGCTTTGGGGGAAATCGGTTATGTACGAGGAGTCGGTTGCGGTTCCGATGATCATCGCAGGGCCGGATATTCCAGCTGGCAAACGTTCCAAAACGCCTGTGTCATTGATTGATGTCTTTGCGACGGCGATGGATATTTTCGAGCTGTCGCCAAGTGACGGGATTGTCAGGCCCGGTAAATCCCTTCGCGAAGTTGCCTGTGCGAAAACGGATGACACCGAACGGCCAATTTATAGCGAATATCACGCGTCTGGATCATTGACCGGACATTTTATGGTGCGCATCGGAAAGTGGAAGTACATCGCTTATCCGGGGTATGAGCCGCAGCTTTTCGACCTTGAACAAGACCCGCTGGAAAACGCAGATTTGGGGCAATCGCCAGAGCACGCAGACATTCGTGCCGAATGCGACGTTGCATTGCGCAGGATCGTAGATGTCGAGGCGATAAATGCTCTCGCATTTTCTGATCAGAAGGCACGCATTGAACAATTTGGTGGTGCAGCGCAAATCCGCGAACGTGGCAGCTATGCCTATTCTCCACCTCCTGGTGAAACCACTGAATTTGTTACGGAGCTCCAAAAATGAAAACCTCAATTTGTCATATTCACGTTCTCGATCTTGGACGCGTGCAACTTGATTCCAGCTTTCTTGTTTTGGGCCGAAATCCGGGGGTTAAGCAGCTGGTTCCGGTCTACGCCTATGTCATTTTTGCCGGAGATCAGCGGATTCTCGTCGATACTGGTTTTCGCAGTTGTGAAATCATGAAGCGTATTGGAATGATCGGCACGCAAGCGCCTGAAAACACCATGGAAGCGCAGCTGAAATCCATCGGTTTAGCACCTGATGACATCACAATGATTGTGCACACCCATCTTCATATCGATCATGCGGGGCGCACTGATTTGTTTCCAATGTCAGTGCCCGTCGTTGTCGATCGTGATGAATTGGCGTTCTCTGTCTGTGGGGTTGGCGGCTATCAGCCCGAAGACATCAAGCATTTGATCGACCGATTGCATACACCACAAGCGCTCCGGTTTCTTGATCTGAAGTTGACTGGCCCCATTACGCTTGCCCCCGGTGTGCGCTGTATCTCTGCGCAAGGTCACACGGATGGATCGCTGATTTTGGATGTCACCACAAAGGGTGGTCAAATAGCGATCTGTGGTGATCTGCTTTATGATGTGGAGCATCAAGTCGTTGAACCACACCAGACAAAAATCTTGGATGAACCAAGGGTGACGGGCAACCACACTGCATCGAAAATTAAAGAGAGTGCTGCAATCAAAAGATTGCTGAGCAGCTTTGAGACAATCTTGCCGAGCCATGATGCGGCGGCGCGCATTTCGGGTGGGCGTGTGATTTCTCGACCCGAATTCAACGACATAGAAGGCGTGTCGTATGGCGCCAAGATGACCACCGACAGCCCAACGTAACCGAAACCAAAGGGAGAAGACCAATGCTTAACAACCTCAAAAGGACGTCCATGTCCTTCATCACATCCGCGATGTTGATGGCCATTCCATTTGCCGCAACCGCAGAAACGGACTTTCCGAGCAAGCCAATAACCATTCTGGAACCGTGGAAAGCAGGATCAACACCTGACGTCGCGATGCGCGCTGTCGCAGAGATTGCCAGCCGTTCGCTTGGGCAACCCGTTGTCATCCAGAATGTTGTTGGCGGGTCGGGAACACGTGCCACGCTGAGTTTGGTAAATGCTGATCCTGATGGGTATACGCTGCTGAACAACTGGGTCGCACCACAAGTTGTTTCACGATTGTTTAACCCCGAAGTCGGGTTTAGCAACGCGGATTTTGTGCCCGTATCGGGCATCATGTCGCTGCCGTTCACGCTGCTGGTCAGCGAAAGTCACCCAGCAAATGACATCGCTGAATTCGTGGCTTGGGCAAACGAACAAGGACGGCCGATCAATGTAGGTGTCTGCGCAGCGCTTTCCGTGCCACGGATGGTGATGGAGGAACTTTTGACCAAAAGTGGCGTCAATCAATACACTGCCGTTCCTTACAACGGTTGTATGCCGGAAAACATCACTGGTCTGTTGGATGGATCCCTTGATGCAACCACAGGCGTTCTGGCGGCAGAGAAGGTGTTTGCTGGCAAAGTGAAATCCCTTGCGGTTATCACGGATGAGCGGATTTCATTGCGCCCAGACCTGCCGACTGCCGCCGAGCAAGGTGTAGACATCGGCTGGGGCGATGCAAGTGCAGGTTGGGCTGGTATTGTTGCGCCTAAAGGTGTGTCTGCTGATGTTGCAGCTAAACTGTCAAAGGCGTTTCAGGCTGCATGGCAGTCGGACGAGTTCAAGGCTCTCATGGCTGATAATTTGATCGTTGTTAAGGACATGTCGAATGAAGACTTTCAAGCGCTATGGGATTCTTCAGAAGCGGCTTTGCGTCCCGCAGTTCAACGCCTTCTCGACAAACAGTAATCCCTGAAGAGTAAGGAAGTTTACGCCATGCCCGCACTCAAAAGACAATCTTTGGTGGATATCACCACTGGAATGATCAGCTTGGGTCTGGGGCTTGGTGTTTACGTCCTTACTTTTGGTTTTCAGATTGGCGCATCAAGCGGGCTTGCTTCTGGTATGGATGCAAGCCTTTATCCACGGATTATCGCAACCATCCTGATTGTGCTTGGGATTATTCTGCTGGTCAAAACGATTTTCCTGAACCAAACAAGCCGTGAAGAAAATGCGAAAGCTGCCTCCAATAGCAATAGCCAAACCGGCAATGGGCTGATCAGATTGTTTCCGTTGGGGATCGGCTTCACCATCGCGTTTCCGCTAGTGGGATACTTTGTAAGCACCGGCGCTTTTGTTGCCGCAATGTTGTATGTGACGGGTGAACGCCGCATTGTTTTGATTGCAGCGACCACAATTTTGGTCGTCATCAGCTTTTACCTGCTCTTTCGCTATGGGTTCAACATAGTGCTGCCGGAAGGTCGCATTTGGAGGTCTCGGGCATGATGTCGGTCTTGGCTGATATTCAACAATTTGTTGGTTTTACACAACTTCAATACATCGTCATCGGTGTTATTCTGGGCACGATTATTGGCGCACTGCCAGGCTGTGGGCCAATGATGGGGGTCACGCTGACAATCCCGTTTACGTTCTACCTTGATCCGGTTTCATCGCTTGCGCTTTTGATCGGGATTTACCAAGGCGGGTCATTCGGTGGTGCGATATCTGCTGCATTGGTTGGAATCCCGGGTACTCCAATCGCGGCTGCAACCTTGCTGGATGCCTATCCAATGTCACAATCGGGGCGTGCTTCCGAGGCGATCACCTTGGCAACGGTCGCATCGTGGTTTGGTGGTTGTTTTGGCGGCATTGTTCTTCTTGTAGCTGCGCCGTCGCTTGCCTCTTTTGCATTAAGTTTTGGGCCGGCTGAACGTCTTGGTCTTGCACTGATCGGGCTGACTGCAATCGCAAGTCTTTCAGCGGGATCAACGGTCAAAGGGCTGATGTCTGGTGCGCTTGGGTTAATGTTGGCCACTGTTGGTAGCGATCCTTTTACCGGCACAAACCGATTTGACTTTGGCATTCCTGAATTGACTGGAGGGCTTACATTTGTGTCTTTGTTGGTCGGGCTATTCGCAATTTCCGAGATGTTAATTCAGTTGGAATCCACCACTCCGACGGCGCGTATCACTGAGAAAATTCGGTTTTCGACCAAGTGTTTGTGGACCCTAATCAGTGACTGGGGCAATTACCTCCGCTCTAGCCTGATCGGTGTTCTTGTTGGCGTAGTGCCAGGTGTTGGCGGGGTCTCATCCGCATTTCTATCGTACAAAATATCCAAAGACCTGTCGCCCGATAAGGATCAATACGGCAAGGGTGCGCCTGGCGGTGTCGTTGCCACAGAAGCCGCCAATTCAGCGACCACAGGCGGGGCGTTGTTGCCGATGCTTTCGTTGGGCATTCCGGGCGATCCGATTGTTGCCGTCATGATGGGCGGATTGCTGATCCATGGTGTGACGCCGGGCCCGGCATTCATGTTGACCAACGCGCCAATGCTGAACGGAATATTGGGAATTTTCCTGATCGGTGCGTTCCTGTTGTTGCCAATTGGGTGGCTGTTGTTGCCCGTGTTTGTACGCATCCTCAGCATCCCAAAATCGTTCCTGACAACCTTCATCCTCGCGTTGTGTATCTTTGGAACTTACGCCACCAATCGCGAATTGTTCGACATCTGGCTGCTGTGGGTCTTCGGCTTTCTGGGGTACGCCATGCGCAAAGGAGGCGTTCCGCTTTCACCCTTGGTGATCGGTTTTGTACTTGGGCCAATAGTCGAGGAATCCTTACGTCGTCTGGCCACAATTTCGGGGGGTAATTTTTGGGGCTTTTTGATTGGAAGACCCATTGCCTTAACCTGTTTCGTATTGATCTTAGCCATGTTGATCGGCCCGATCCTAGCACAAATGTATCGCACGCGATCTAATGAAAAACGTTCTTAGAAAGTAAATCCGATATGAACCGCGCTCGCACCGAAGCTGCCTATCCGCATTTAGGCCAATACATAATTGCAGGTATCGGCGGCTTCGAAAGGCTATCGACATTTCAAAGCACCAAACTGGTCTATCTGAACGCAAATGCTGCATAGGGAATTCATATCTTGTTAAAACTATACAAAGCAGGCCCGTCGCCTTTCGTGCGCAAGGTTGAGGTTTTCTTGCACGAGGCAGGTCTTTCTGAAACCACGCAGATTGTCCCTGTTCAAAGCAATCCGCTGGCTGGCGATCCTGTTTTGATGGCTGCAAACCCGGTTGGTAAAATCCCAGTGTTGGAAACGGAAAGCGGTCAAATGTTGTTCGATAGCGGCGTGATTTGCCGTTACCTTGACCAGCGCGAAAACCTTGGGTTTTGCCCAGCAGACAACTGGCATCTGCTCACGTTGGCAGCAAGCGCAGAAGCGATGCTCGCCGCCATGATCTCGATGTCATACGAGGCGCGTTTTCGACCAGATGCTTTTCAGTTCGAGCCGTGGGTTGAGGGGCAGTGGGCGAAAACCTCCTGTCTTTTGGATGCGTTTGAAGTACCGTGGGTGCGGGACCTTGATGGCCCGTTTGACGTTGCCCAGATCACTTTGGCTTGTGCCTTAGGGTTTCTAGATTTCAGACATGCCAAACGCAATTGGCGTGACAACAGACCGGTCCTTGCGGAATGGTTCAAAAACATCTCAACCCGACCGTCGCTTGTTGCAACGGACCCGAAATAACGAACGCCGAAGACAAATCTCAACTTCACAAAAGGTCAAACCACCATGTCCGAAGAAACCGCCGACCCCAACGCACGCATGCCATATCAACTGCCATTTCCAGAACACGCATTAGAAGAAATTGTCATTCCCGATGCAATCCCCAAAGATGAGCGGCTTTGGGTTCCTCAAGCTGAAAACGTCTGGTTCCGCCCTTTATGTTTGAACCGTTCACAAGGCTATTGGGTGAATCTTTTACGTGTTCGCAAATCCGGCGTGCTGTCGCGTCACCGGCATCCACAACCCGTGCATGGCTTTGTTCTGAAAGGGCGTTGGCATTATCTGGAGCATGATTGGACGGCCGAAGCAGGCGGTTATGTTTTTGAACCTCCTGGTGAAACCCACACTTTGGTCGTGCCCGAAGGCGTTGAAGAGATGATTACGCTTTTTCAGGTCAATGGAGTCATGTGCTATGTGGACCCTTGGGGAAAAGTGCAGGGCTATGAGGATGTCTTTACCAAAATTGACTTGTGTAAGAAGCACTATACAGAGGTTGGTCTAGGTGAAGATTTCGTGGATCAGTTTATCCGGTGAACGGAAACAAGCTCGTGTTTAAAACTCCATGACGAAGGATCAAACATGAAATTTTCAACGATGTTACGCGGGAAACGCTCATTACTGATGAAACAAATGCCCGCCAGATAAACGCGGATCCGATCCTTCCAGCAAAATGCATTGATCGTCAAACCGTAAAAGCTTGGTCCACGCAATGAAACGGTATAGCGATATTTGCCACTCCCGCCGGGTCGAACTTCTGGTCCAATGCGCTTAGGGAATTCTTTCATTTTTGTGGGATGTTGGCGGGACATCTCCCCTGCCCTGTATACGTTTTAGACAACCTAGGCTTTGCGCGGAAACTGTGGCGGGGTTACTGGCACGTATGGAAAGCGTCCGCGTTGCTTGGTTGCAGTTGTGCTTGGGTCAGTTCCACCGCGGACATAGACTTTGCCCGGATCATAACTTGGACCAAAATCCCACGTCGGAAAACGCCCGTGCTTCATCGCGCCGTGTACAAACATCCGCTTGCGTTGTGAAATCCGAATACGCGCTTCCAGGTCTTTCTCGTCCCAGCGCTCCATCATCGCCGCAAACATGCGCGCGATCTGGTCCTGATGTTCTGGCGCGTCCGCAAGGTCGTTCAGTTCAAGCGGGTCAGCCTGTATATCAAAGAACATTTTGGGGTCAGTGCGGGTGTAGACCAGCTTTTTACTGCCCTCGATCATTATGAACGCAGGACCATAAAGACTCTCTCCATTTGACTCGATAAAGACCCGATCTTCAGTGCTGTTCCGCTCCGGGCGGTCCAACAGGCTGCGCCCGTCATAAGGTGCGGCAAAGCCATCAAAAGCTCCGTCGCTGGCGATATCCGTGAAGGTCGGCATCAGGTCCACAAGTGAGGCATTTGCCTCTTCTTTGTGGCCAGCTTTCACGCCGGGACCTTGCATGATCATCGGCACACGAATGGAGGCTTCATAAGGGTTGAACTTGAACCACATGCCCCGCTCGCCAAGCATTTCACCGTGGTCGGAGATTAGGAAAATATAGGTGTTGTCGATCTGGCCTGTGCTTTCCAGCGTGTCAATCAAACCGCCGACAAGTTCGTCGATGTGACTGACCATCGCGAAATACGCACGACGCGAGTCGTTGAGCTGTTGCGGCGTGATATCGAATTCATCCTGTCGGATCGTCATGTAATACCGCTGTGACCACGGATCGCGATCCTCGTAGGGGATGTGTGACACTTCGGGTTCAGGAATATCGCGGCCTTCATACATGTCCCAATATTTCTTGCCCGCGACAAAGGGGTTGTGCGGCTGGGTGAAGGACACATGCAGCATGAACGGACGCTCATCTGTTGAACGTGCATGGTTATAAATTTCTTTACGGGCAGCAATGAACACCTCTTCGTCGTAATCTAGCTGAAGATTGCGTTCGCAATGACCGGATTCCACGACACTGAGCAGGCTCATCACGGACGGTGCATAGGCTTCGTCGGTTTGTTCCCAGTCCATCGTCCAAGCGAAATCGGACGGGTAAATATCGGTTGTCAGACGTTCCTCAAATCCGTGGAGCTGATCTGGTCCAACAAAATGCATCTTGCCCGACAGCGTTGTTTTGTAGCCAAGGGTACGCAGGTAGTGGGCGAAAGTTGGTTCGGAGGGCAAAAATTCCGCACCATTGTCAAAAACCCCGACGTCTGAAGGCAACCGCCCTGTCATCATGGATGCGCGCGATGGGCCACAAACTGGATCGTTGCAATAGCTGTTCGAAAACGTCGTGCCGTTCTCGGCCAACTTATCAATGTTCGGGGTGATGGCATAGGGTTTGCCATAGGCAGAAAGGCAAAGCGCGGTCAGTTGGTCCGCTTGAATTACGAGGATATTGGGGCGAGTCATAAAGCTTTCCTTCTGCCGGAATTTATCCGCCCGAGCACATAGCCCGGACGAATATTTAGGTTAACAATTATCCGCCAGTGCGGGTAACAAATTCTTCGATGCCTGTCACACCGATTTCACGATAGTAGCGCAACGCACCTGGATGCAGGGGCGCACCAAAGCCGTTCAGAACGGTGTCTTTTGATACACGGCCAAGTGCAGGGTGAACGCCGGCAAGGTTTTCAAGGTTTTCAAAGATTGCCTTGGTCATATCGTAAACACGCTGTTCAGACACATCTGCGGAAATAACCAATCCGTTGGCAAGTCCAAAGGTCGGCGTATCGCCAGCAACGTCTTCATAGGTGCCGCCCGGTATCGACAGACGGAAATATGGTGGGTATTTGGCGTTTAGATTGGCGTAAAAATCGTCCGTAATCGGAACGAGCTTTAGGTCACGCTGGGCAGACAGTTTGATCACAGGTGGCAACGGGAAAGACCCGTTCCAAAGTGCTGCATCAATGTTGCCATCGCTCAGCATGTCGACCATATCGCCCAGACGCACGCGGAAGGGCGTAAAGTCTTCGCCCGCGACCATGCCCATCAAAACGTTTGCATCCAACATAGATACGCCACCGGGTTGGCCCATGCCAACACGCTTGCCCTTCAGGTCTTCAACTGAATTGATCGGCCCGCCTTCCAGCGTAATGACGTGCATCGCTACTGGTGCAATCGACATCCATGACAGGATTTTACCTGGCTCGCTGCCTGCATAAGGGCCAGTGGCCGCCCATGCTTCGTAAGACGACAGTGACGTTGCCATTGAGGCTTCAAGTTCGCCATCCTGCATCAGTTTGATGTTGGCGACATAGCCCTTTGTTTCTTCGGCAGTTGCCTCAACGTCTTTGACGTTTTTGTTGATAACGTCTGCAATACCAGCGGACCATGTATAGGCTGTGCAGCCCACCGGACAGGACCCGATGGACAAGAAATCCTTGGCATAGGCTGATGCGGGGACCACCACCATGGTGGCCGCAATCAGTGCTGTTCTAAGTGTGTGTTTCATTAAGTAACTCCCTTTTGTGGTTCTTCAGTTTCGTGGTTATTTTCAGTTTGCGCCGGTGTGCGGCGGCTATTTAGCGTCATCAAGGCGGCCGCAATCAGCACCGCCAGAATGTCAAAACGCCAGTCCGAGCTCATGAAAAGGACCGCAGCCGCGGTAAAGCCGAGGCGCTCCAGAATGTTCAGGCGACTGGCGAAAAAACCCATCATGGCGATGCTGGCACAAACGCCGCCTGCAATAGCTGTGACAAAGGACACGACGACTTGGACCCAAGTGACGTCGATGCCCAAAAGTGCGGGGTCATAGACAAAGAAATACGGGACAGCGAATGCGCCCATGCCAAATTGGCAGGCCAAAACCGCGATCTTAAGCGGGTTGCCTTGCGAGATCGAAGCCGCTGCATAAGCCGCCAAAGCGACTGGCGGCGTGATCGACGACAGCATCGCGGAATACAGCACAAACAGGTGCGCGGCGAGCAATCCAACGCCGAGATCGACGAGCGCGGGGGCGACCAGCGTTGCCACCAGAATGTAAGCCGCAGCGGTCGGAAGCCCCATCCCGAGAATGAGGCAAGTCAGCATTGTCAGGACCAGTGCGACTGGCAATTGCCCACCCGAGAGCAGGACAACAAGGGTGGAAAATTTCAGCCCAACCCCCGTCAACGTGATGATGCCGATAATCACGCCAGCCGTGGCACAAGCCAGCGCCACAGGGATGACAGCACGGGCTGCTACGACCGACGTTTCAATCATGCGGCGCGGTGTTTGGGCCGATGCGCGGTTAAAAAAGCTAACAATCACCGATGCGGCCACCGCCCAAAAAGACGACAACATGATTGAATAACCGTTCAACAACATGCTCACAAACACAGGCAATGGGGCCAAAAGGTAAGAACGCCGGAAGATGGAGGCCCAATCAATCACTGAATCTGCGTCTCGCAGTAGCGGGATGTTGCGCTTAACGGCTTCAAAATGAACCATCGCTAGCAACACAGCGTAAAAAATGACAGCAGGCAAAAAGGCCGCTTTGGCAATTGTCAGATAAGAGGTCGAGGTAAATTCAGCCATAATGAACGCGGCTGCCCCCATGACAGGCGGCATCAACTGGCCACCTGTGGAGGCGACCGCTTCAATCGCGCCCGCGGCCTCTTTGCGATAGCCGCTTTTGCGCATCAGCGGGATCGATATTGGCCCCGTGGTTAGAACATTGGCCACGGCAGTTCCAGAAATCATGCCCATCAAACTGGACCCCACAACAGCCGCCTTTGCTGGTCCACCGCGCATCCGCCCCGTTAATCCGGTGGCGAAATCCATCAAAACTTGGCCGGCTCCGGTTTTTTCCAGCAACGCACCGAGCACCACGACACCAGTCACGAAGGTCGCACTGACCCCTAATGGCGTGCCAAAAATACCGCCTCCACCAAGATAAAGCTGGGAAGCCACACGTTTCAGCGAATACCCACGATGGGCGAGGCCGTCAGGGAGGTATGCCCCCAACAGGCCGTATGCCAGAAAAATGGACGCAAGGATCACAATCGGCCAGCCAATTGTGCGCCGACACGCGTCGAACAGGGCGATCACAAGAATAACAGCGAAAACAATTTCGTACTTTGTGATGGACCCCCAGCGATCATTGATGGCGTCGAAGTTGACGATTTGGTGTCCCGTTGCGATCACCGCCGCGCTCAACGCGATAAGGATCCAAAGCTGCCCTAGCCCTGCCAAGGCTCCCGTTGGAGCGTCATCAGCAAGCGCCGTTTTCAATGCCCCGACATAAACTACGACGACGACCAAAAGCAGGTGCGCGCTGCGTTGTAACCCATCGGGGAAAACGCCAAAATAAGCCGTATAAAGCGTCAGGCAAACCAACATCACTGACGTTATCGCGATGATCACAGTCAGTATGGTTTGGGTGAGCGGGCTACGCATAAGCGGATCCTTCATCGTCATTTGCGGCAGACTGATTGAACCGCTCAAAATCCAGCCGATCCGAGTAACAAAACGTGTGCAACGCCAAAAGCGATGCCGCTTCGGATGGAGACACCGCGCCTTGAGCCAATTGAACGCCGCTGTTTTGATCATAGCCAAAAGACGCTGCCATTTCTTGCAAAGCGCCCTCAAAGTAAGCGTCGTTTGCACCAAGATAGCCGCTGAAAATGATCAACTTTGGTGCCAACAGCTTGGCCATCGGATCAAGTCCAACTGCCAGATGCTCGCCTGCCTCGCGGATATGATCGGCATTCGCTTTGTCGCCAATCACCGCCAACAGCGATTTGGCATAAAACGGCAACTGCGTGCGATCAAACGTGTCGTGATCCAGCTTGCCTAGTTTTGCCAAAACGCCAAACCCCGTAGCAGATAAGTTCAAGCAGTCTGTGCGTCCACAAGTGCAGCGCAGCGGACGTTCCACAGACCGAAAGTGGCCAATACGCCCTGCATCCCCTGCCGTCCCACGCACCAGTCGATTTTCGGACACAACGCCAACACCAGCAAACGTCGCCACGTGCACCAACGCGAAATCAGAAACGTCGCGCGCCACACCGAAGCGCATTTCGGACAGCGCCAGCGCATTTGCGATGTTTTCGATCTCAACCGGTAGACCAGTATTTTTTTGAACCTCGTCCCAAAACTGGCCCTTATCGTTCTCCCAACCAAAATATTCGGATCGAACATTGCGGTTTTGGCCCGGTGTTGTTTTGGCAGAAAGCGCGACGCCCACACCGACAATACGGTCAATATCAATGCCAGTTTTCTGGATAAGTTTGCGTAAAGCATTCGAATACAGCCGAGCCGTTTGAACCACATCTTCAAACGACGTGTTGTTCACCTTTTTGCAGGCAATCATTTTGCCGTTAGCATCGCAGATCGAAACTTCTGAATAATAGGCGGACACGGTGATACCTGCCGCATAAACGCCTTTGGGGTTAATGCGCAGACCGATCCGAGGGCGACCGATGCGCCGCGTTTTTTTGGTATTGTCTTCGGGTAAATCAAATTCTTCAACGATCCCCGCCGCCAATAAATCACGCGCGATCCGGGTCGCGGCCATTTCCGAAAAGCCAAAGCTTCGGTTCAATTCGGCACGGGACACGCCCGGCTGTGCTTGAATGCGACTAAGCATCATGCCTCTGTGCGTGCGGCGCAGGCTCGCGGGTGTTGAACTTGATGTTGAGTTACTAACCATCTGTTAGTTTGTAATGGTGACGAGTCGATTCTGTCAATGAGTGCGTTAACCTTTTCCAAAACGAATCCTTAAAGCAGGTAGTCAGGCAGCGGTGATCGCCCGTCGAGTATCGCGGCGACGTCCTCTTTTGACAGGGCCGGAAAATGCGGTTCAATCGGCTCAACGCGCGGCAAACGTTGGTCTGCCTTGGTACCGTCAACACCGCCAGTTCCGCGCCGCACGTACCGCGCTTCGTCCCCCTTTCGAGCCACGAAATTCCAGTCGGGCGGCGTGCCGGGTGTGGTCTTGAGGAACAGCCGTTCAGCTTGGTTCACCTTGATTTTCTTTTCGATTTCCTCAGGATTCCAGCCATCCATCAAAATCGCTTTCAAATCTGCCAACCTATCCGCGAATGTCGGATCGTGCGCTAAGTTTTGCCGTTCTTCTGGGTCATTTTCGAGGTCATACAAAAGGTCTGGGTGGCCATGCGTGTAGATCAACTTAAACCAGTCCTTCCGCACCATCCGATGCGGTACACAAGGGCCAATCCCGCTGTAATCGCAGATCACTAAATCGCGGGTTGCTCCGCCGTTTAGGGCGGGTTCCAAGTTCTCGCCATCACAAGGTAGCGTAATTTCGCCTCCGCCGAGAGCCACCAAAGTTGGCAACAAATCGACCAGTGAAGCGCATCCTTCCACACGCTTGGGTGCGTACTTTTCAGGCGCAGAGAACATCAGCGGGATACGCGCAGACCATTCAAAGAAGCTCTGCTTGAACCACATTCCCCGCTCGCCCAGCATCTCGCCGTGATCAGCACAGAACACTATCACGGTGTTATCCGCCTGCCCGCTTGCGTTCAGCGCCTCAAGGATTTCGCCAACTTTGTCGTCAATGAACGAAATCATCGCATAGTACCCGTGACGCGCGCGGCGCAGGTCATCGTCGGTGACGCGGTGGCGGTGGCGGCCATGTGCAAAAAACAACGCTTGTGATGCGTAATCTAGGTCTTCGAAAGGTAACGCGGCGACGCTCGGGGCGTCGATTTCATCCTCTTTGTATCGATCCCAATATTTTTTGTCTGCCACGAACGGCGTGTGTGGGCTGGTGAACGACGCCAGTTGAAACCACGGTCCAGCATCGTCGCCACGTCGCGCGAGATCGTAGATTGCCTGCACGGCAGAATGGGCAACTTCCTCGTCGAAATCTTCCTGCAATGTTCGTGCCGCAGGACCAGACTCGACCACCCCATTCATACCCGTGGCCGAGGGCACAAAGGCAGGGCCAGCCTCCCAATCAGCAACCCAATCGAATTCAGATGGGTAAACATCTGTAACCGTGCGCTCATCAAAACCGTGCAGTTGATCCGGCCCAATAAAGTGCATTTTCCCTGACAAAACAGTGTGATATCCAAGGTGTCGCAAGTGATGCGCGATGGTTGGTTGGCGCGATGCAAGTTCGCAGGCGTTGTCCCATACCTCAATATCCGGTGTCAGCCGTCCGGACATCATAGAGGAGCGTGACGGAACACAAAGCGGGTAGTTGCAGTAGGCGTTCTCGAACACCACGCTGTTTGCCGCCAAGGCGTCGAGATGCGGCGTCTTGCACACTGAATTGCCATAAAACGACAATGCCTGTGGGGCCAGTTGGTCGGCCATAATGACCAAAATGTTCGGCTTGTCTTTCACGCCCATCCCCTTTTCAAACGTTTGCGCGGCGATAAACTGCGTGCTCGGTTGTGTAGAATTGGATGGTCGACGGGCCGTTTGATCCGCCCACGCCCATGGCGCTGTCTTTTATACCGACAAAGGGCAAATGGTTCTGAGGGAAGCTGCCTGCGTTGACGTGCAACATGCCGCTTTCGCTTTTTGCCACAAAGCGTTCCACCACGTCCGTGCGTTCGGAATAGACGCAGGATGACAGGCCAAACGCGACTTCATTGGCGATGCTTAACGCCTCATCTACGGTATCATAGGCAATGACTGATAAGACAGGACCGAACACTTCGTCCCGCGCGATTTCCATATCGCGAGTGACGCCGGAGAGGATTGTTGGCGCGTAAAAATAGCCACCTGTCGGCGTGTCCAGCTTGGTGCCCCCTGCCGCAATAACTGCACCTTCTTTTGCCGCTCGCGTTACAAAACCTGCTACGTCTTCTAGCTGTTGTCTGCTGGACAAAGGGCCAATCTTCGCGCCATCTTTCGCACCGTCCATCGGCTGCATTGCCTCGGCACGGGCGGCCAAGCCAGCGACCACTTTGGCTTCAAGGTCACGGTGCACAATGACGCGGCTTACAGCCGTGCAACGCTGGCCACACACGGCAAATGCAGCCGCCATGATCTGATCCAACACCTTGTCCAGATCGGAGGCGTCGTTCAGTATCGCTGGGTTTTTACCACCAAGTTCCAAGGACACTTCCGCCAAATGCCCAGCGGCGGCGATGGCAACCTTTTTGCCGACCTCCACAGACCCTGTAAAACTGACCGCATCAACACCTGTATGTTCAGACAGCGATTGCCCCAATGCGCCGCCACCAACCACCGCTTGCAACAAATCGGTGGGTAAAATTCCGTTTGCGACCTCGGCCATAATTGCAATAGCGCCGGGTGTCAGGGAGGCAGGTTTCAGGATGATTGCATTGCCGTAAACCAGCGCGGGAATGGTCTTGCGCATCGGTGTGCTGAACGGGAAATTCCACGGATTGATCCCGAGGATCACCCCTCGCGGACGGCGGGTGGTATACGCCATGGTGCCCGCGATTTGCGATGGGAAAACCTCGCCGATCGGGGCACTTGCGCGCGCGATGGTGACGCGTGCCTCAGCGACGGATTTGGTGACCTCGCCTCGGGATTCAGCCAACACTTTGCCCATTTCTTTGGTCATTGACTGGGCAATATCTTCGGCGCGGGCTTGCAATGCATCGACGTATTTCGCAACAAGTGCCCCGCGTTCGGGTTGTGGCAACGCGGCCCAAATTTTTTGGGCAGACTGCGCGCGCGCCACCACATTGTCGAGTTCTTGCGCTGGCGTTTTATGGTAGGTCGCTACGATCTCGTCTGGAGCAGCTGGGTTTCGAATTTCAATTTGCATGGGCTTGGAACTTTCTTTGAGGTTTGTTCAACGCTTGGATGCGTCAGCGCGGATCATTGCGGCGGCTTTTTCGGCGATCATGTAAGTGGGCGCATTGGTGTTGGCCGAGGTGATTTGCGGCATGATGGAAGCATCGACGACACGCAGCCCGTCCACGCCGTTCACGCGCAATTGTGGATCCACAACAGCGTCCGCATCCCGCCCCATGCGACAAGTGCCCACAAGGTGATAGACTGTGCCCGCCATCTGACGCACCGCCGCCAACACTTCGGCGTCACTTTGATGTTCTGCACCCGGAATGACTTCGCGGCTCCAACGCTTGCGAAACTCCGGTCGGTTGTACAATTCGCGCACAAGACGGATACCCTCGACCACAACTTTTTGGTCTTTCTCGGCAGACAGGTAGTTTGTGTTGATATGGGGGTCGGCCAAAGGGTCGTCACTGGCAATGCGGATCGAACCACGGCTTTCAGGATGGCATTGCCAGAATGCAGTTGTGAAACCAGAATAGCGATGCAGCGGTTTTCCAGGTTTGTCTACAGACAGCGGCATCACAAATAGCTGCACATCAGGGCGGCCATTTTGTGCGTATTTGGTGCAGGCGGCACCACCCACCTGCCCTGCCCCCACCGTCAACGGGCCGCGCGACCCGATCAACCACTCCAACCCCATTTTGGCCAAGCCAAACGGATTGCGGACGTGATCATTCAGCGAGTCCCCCTTGTCGGCCAGTTCGACAATCGTGCGCATCTGAAGGTGATCTTGCAGGTTCTCACCAACTTCCGGCGCATCAACACGGGTCTTGATGCCGTGTTGGGCCAATAGGTTTTGCGGCCCGATACCGGACAGTTGCAAAAGTTGCGGCGATTGGACCGAACCACCACAAAGGATCACCTCGCAATCGGCTTCGGCTGTGTGCACTGCCCTATCCTGTACATAACGTACACCGCAGGCGCGTGCGCCCTGAAAGGTTATTTCTGTCACCTGCGCACCTGTTTTAAGCGTCAGGTTCGAGCGCTTCAATGCAGGGTGTAGAAACGCGGTGGCCGCGCTGTCACGCCATTTTCCGCGCAAGGTCAGCTGGTAGCGGCCAACCCCATTGGCCGTCTCACCATTGAAATCCTCGTTCCAAGGCAGCCCATAACCTTGCGCTGCCGTCAGCCAATCATCACAAGCAGCATTGTCATTGCGCAAGTCCGATATCTGCAATGGTCCATGCGCCCCGCGAAATTGCGAAGGCTCCCCTGCGTAACTTTCCACTGAGCGGAAATGCGGCAGCACATCGCGGTGCGACCAGCCGTCAGCACCAAGAGCCTGCCAATCGTCGAAATCCTGATGCTGACCGCGAATGTAAATCAATCCGTTGATTGAACTTGAGCCACCAACCACGCGCCCCCTTGGGCAATCTATGCGTCTCCCACCGACCCCAGCGTCCGGCTGACCCCGATACAGATGCGACACGCGGTCATTGTAGATAGTCTTGTAATAACCAACTGGCATTTTCAGCCAAAACCCGCGATCCGGCCCGCCGCCTTCAAGGACAAGCACCCGCGCCGAGGTATCCTCGGACAGGCGTGCAGCAAGCGTTGAACCAGCCGTTCCGGACCCGATAATGATG
>JASJIO010000126.1:0-14685 GCA_037625035.1 Amylibacter sp. | reverse complement strand
TGTTTTTTTTTACTGCCGTTTGTAGGGCCAAAAAGCTAAAGGTGCGGCTCCGGGAGAGCCACCCCAATCAAAATGGTATAAATGCTTGAATAAAACGACACCGCGTCGTTAACTTACCGTAAACAATCTGAGGGCGAATGGCCCGTGAATAGTTCGTTAAAAAACACTCACGATTGGCAAATTTGGTAAAAATCACGCCCAGAAATGAAAAAGGTCAGCAAGAGCTGACCTAATAATTCAAAGAATCGTTTGGATTACGCAACGTTATGCACGCTCGGTATATTCCATTGTTTCCGTGTTCACGACGATTTTTTCGTCCTGGCCAACAAACGGCGGGATCATAACGCGAATTCCGTTGTCCAGAACTGCGGGTTTGAAACTGTTTGCAGCTGTCTGTCCTTTTACGGCGGGTTCAGTTTCGACGATTGTGCAGATTACCTTTTGAGGCAGGGACGCAGAGATCGCTTCATCCTCGTGATATTCGATTTTAATGGTCATGCCGTCTTGTAAAAATGGACGACGATCGTCCAGAATATCGGCAGGAAGTTCGATTTGATCGTAGGTTTCAAGATCCATGAACACCAACATTCCATCCGTTTCGTATAGGAATTGTTGGTCTTTTTGGTCAAGGCGCACCTTTTCGACCTTATCCGCAGACCGAAAGCGTTCGTTCAATTTGGAACCGTTTCGAAGGTTCTTCATTTCGACCTGAGCAAACGCACCGCCTTTGCCTGGTTTCACGTGATCCACTTTAACTGCGATCCAAAGACCCGCATTATGTTCCAAGATATTACCTGGTCGAATCTCGTTGCCGTTTATCTTTGGCATGAATTTTACCCTTCGCGCAGTTGGTTTTTGAGCCGTTTTGTTCTATATGATTAAGCAATGCTCAATACAACCCACACTAAACGTTCGTCAGGCCTTATCGAGAGGTATGCAAAAAATGCATGGCTCCCCTGCGTTACAGGCCCTATCGAATCGCTGCAAAGTTGCCATATTGCGCAGACTGCCACAAAAACAAAAAAGTAAAGAGGACGTGATGTTCGATTACGTTGATGAGACTGCTATCAACAACGACCAAGGTAAACGCTCACAAAAGCTGTTTGCCGCTGTTGTACTTGCTGCACTGGATGATGCCATTGCGGATGATAAAAAATACGGGAATGGTGTAGATTCCATCGCACGGTGGGCGCGTTCACGCGACGGTCGTGAGGTGTTAATGTGCGCCGGTATCGAGCCAACTGAACGGTGTGTTAAAGGTATGATGGAATTCGTAGGCCGCGGCGTACGGACTTCTGTTGCACTGAGCCGCGAAGAAAGCGAACGCCAACAGGCTGCTAAAGCAGCTTAAGCCCACGGTATTTAAAAAAAACGCCCTGCTTTTTTGTGGGGCCTTTTTTTATGCGGTAACGGAATTATCGTTTGCGACGGCGCACGATCGGGATGGTTGTGGTCGCGTCTGTTGGGGGATGGGGCGGCTTGCCCTCTGTTTGGACCCAGAATATTTTGCCGCCTCGTGCGAACCAGAATGGCATCGCGATCAGCAAGCCAGAGGCAAAGCCGCCGATATGCGCCCAATAGGCGACGCCGGCCCCTAATCCAGTGTTCGACAGCCCCCCAAATATTTGCATGGCAAACCAACCGCACAGAACTGCCCATGCGGGCAGGGTGAAGGTTTTGAAGAACACGATAAAGATGATGACGATATCAACGCGCGCTTTGGGATACAGCAGAAGATACCCGCCCAAGACGCCCGCGATGGCCCCTGATGCGCCCACGATCGGGACTGTTGAGCTTGGATCGGCAAGGATTTGGATGCCCGAGGCTGCTAGCCCGCACAGCAGATAGAACAGCAAAAACGGGATGTGACCAAAGGCGTCTTCGATGTTGTCGCCAAAGATATAGAGAAACAGCATGTTGCCGATGATGTGCATCCAGCCTCCATGCAGGAACATGCTGGTAACAAGGGTCTGGAATGCGGAACCTGAGGTGATTTCGTCGGGCACAATGGCCCAAGCATCCCAGAACGCGCCGAGCGTGGCAGGATCACCGCTGAGAGCGGGGTAATACGCAACGAAGACCAGAATGTTGGCCAGCAGCAGCGTATAGGTCACGAAGGGCGTGTTGCGCGACGGATTGTGATCGCGGATCGGAAACATCAGCTTTGCCCGTTCAAGGCGATAACCGCGCCAAGAAGGCCAGCGATGATCAGGCCCGAAATGATAGCAACGGCGATCTTGATTTTGGAATACGGGCGTTCACCGCGCACCGCACCCGTTTGGCCGTTCACCACAAAACGATAGGTCGTGCCACGGTATTTATACGCGGCCATCCAGATCGGCAGCAGAACATGTTTGAAGGTGACGTCGGAAATGGCGGTGTCTACGTGGGTCACGCGCTGTTTATCGCCGCCGATATCGAATTTCACATCCCGTAGGATCATGTGATTCATTTGATCGCGTGCCTCATCGAAGCCATCATCGAGCGCGATGGTGTAACCTTCGGCGCGCAGCCCCGCGGGGTATTGCGGATCGTAAGGTGTGAGGGCGGACAGATCCCAAGGGGCCAGCGCATCGGTGTAGGATTTAGGCAGTGATTTCGAGGCGAGGACCAGCACATCGTCAAAGAATCGTGCGACACGACCACGGGCTGGCGACCAACGAACCTTTTGGACTTGGCGGTTTTCGACAACGGATTTGCCGTCTCTTTTTACGTGGACCTGTTCGGTGACGTAATAAATATCACCGCGCGAGCCTGAATAGGTGGATTTCGTGTCGGCGTCATAGGTCCAGTAGGGGACGTAAATACCCTGCAACGTGCGGCCTTTTCTGGCGTATTCCTGCAATCCATTTGGCGCAAACCAAAGCAAGCCGAGCCAATCTGTCATTTGGCGGCGTGCGTTTGGTTCGGTTAAAGCGAAAGGGACAAGGGCGCGTGGTTTGATTTGGCGCTCTGTTCCTGTGCCAGTGACCACGGGTGTAGCGCAAAACGGGCATTCGGTAGCGTGGGTTTTGCTGTCAAATTCCACGTGTGCGCCGCAATTTTTCACAAGTGGTTGTGTGGATTTTTGCAGTTTCGGATTTTGACAACTCGTCGCGCAGCTCCTGTTTGAAATCCAACTCCTTGATCGCGGTGGCGTTGGTGGTGGAGCCGATGGGTTCGACCGCGCCGCAGTGATCACACAGCAATTGGTTCGTGCCAGGGGCAAACCGCATGTCCGAGCCGCAGGTGTTGCAGGGGAATTTATGTTCAATCGGGGCAGCGTCCACTTAGATCAAAGCCATTTGTGAAAGGTCTTAGGTACCATGATGCGCAAGGCGTTGTTGCGCAAGCGAAAGTGACGCCAGATGTTGAAAAGCGCGTGTGCGGCAACGATGCAAGCGAGGGTGTAGAATTGGATGATGTGAAAATCGCCAACGTATTCGTTTAGCTGACGCCAACCCATTGGCGGGGCGATCGGAAGGAAACCGTCTGCTTTTAGCAGCACGCTGGAGGTAAGGCCGAGCAGCAACCCCGTGAGGCCGACAGTAAACAGGCCCCAGATGATGGTTTTATGCACGATCTGATGGAGCCGCCGCGCCCAAGTCGGGAGTTTTGGGCCGGGTTTACCCGCGAGGCCACGGCGCATGAGATCGGCTGTCCACAGGATTGAAATAGCCACGAAAATCACCGCAAGGTTGGAATGAACGAGGAATGCCTTCCGCCCAAAGGGAAGCACGTCTTTGGGTTGGACAAGGACGAACCAGATCAGCAAGGGCAGCATGATCCAGTGGGTCCATTTCATCAGTGTGCGTCGGTGGGGCCATCTGGATCTAAGGCGCGTGAGTGCTGCCCGCATGGGGATTATGCGGCTGGCGGTGGCGGTGGCATTACGGTGAACAGTTGCGCCAGTTCCATCACATCGACAGCGGGTTTCCAGCCGTCTTGGCCTGCGGTCCAGACGTGGGTTTCACGGCTAAGCGATCCGTTGGCGGCCATGCGACCAAGAGCGGCGCGTGAGAACGGGTCTTTGGTTTCGCCTTTGACGGCTGTGTGCCAGACTTTTTCGACGGGCGCTGGCGGGAGGGCTATTGCGGTTGGTTGTGCGGACACACGTTGGCCCCACGGTCCTTGGTTCATTTGCTGGGCCATTGCCATGCCCATGCCCGCGCCCATTCCAGCGACCATAGAGCCACCTGCGGCGCTGTCTAGGTTGCTCATGGCTTCGGCTGCGGAGTATTTCATGAACTGGTCAAGATCCCCTGCCAGCCCCATCGAGGTGCGTTTATCGAGGGTTTCTTCTACCTTTGGCGGCAGGGAGATGTTTTCGATGTAAAGGTTTGGAATAGAGAGGCCAAATTCAGCCAGCGCAGGTGCGATTTTGCTGGCGAGGAGTTTTTCCAGATCAATGGTGTTGGTCGCCATATCAAGGACGGGAATACCAAAGCTGGCGATTGCCGCAGAAAACTGCGTGGTGATGATGTTGCGGATTTGGTAGCTGATTTCATCCATTGTGAATTCGCCGTCTGTGCCGACAACTTCGGACAGGAATTTGGCAGGATCGGACACTTTGATTTCATAGGTGCCGTAGGCACGGATGCGCACTGGGCCAAATTTTGGGTCGCGGCAGATGATTGGGTTTTTGGTGCCCCAATTCAGATCGGTGAACCGCGTTGTGTTGACGTAGTAAATCTCAGATTTAAAGGGGCTTTCGAAACTATGATCCCAATATTGCAGGGTTGTCATGATGGGCATGTCGTTGGTTTTCAACATATAAAGCCCCGGCGCGAACACATCTGCAAGTTGGCCTTCGTGTACCATAACGGCCGCCTGGCCTTCGCGCACAGTCAGTTTCGCACCGTATTTGATTTCGTGGTCTTCGCGCTCGAACCGCCAAACCATTGTGTCGCGCGTGTCGTCTGTCCAATGGATGACGTCGACAAATTCATCTGTCAGAAAATCTAAAATACCCATGAGGTTCTCCTGTTAAATTCGGTTTGATTTCAATGCATCTTCAGCCACAGAACGCAGCAAAGGGCGGGCGCGTTCAGGGGTCATGCCCACGCGCAGGCGCGGATCATAGAGCATTTTGAGAAGGATTTCGTCGTGCTTGGTTAGCAGGGCGAACTCCTCGTCGTCGTTAAAAATAGAGGGGCGGATGTTGGGGTCGTCGTTTGCAAGACCGAGGGCTTGGGTCATCTCTTCCTCGATGCAGGAGCGGCGCATGATGGCGCTGTGTTCGGCTTTTACAAGGACCACGGCGCCCGAATAATCCGTAGGGCTGTCGGCGTTTGATAACGCGTAGGCGACGCAAAAGATGTTGCGCGGGCTGGTTTCGATTTCACGCACGATGGATGGCAGCAGTTGGGGGACGGTGGTGGCCAAAAGTCCGGGGTCGATTTGCTGTTCGTCGCGATTAAGGAACAACATCACAAAGTTCGCGTTTCTGATGTTGGTGATGCGGATGTTCAGCCCTGTGATGGCGCCCAAACGTGCGGCGAATGAGCTGACGAGTTTTTTGTCTTTTGCTTTTTGGGTATCGGTTACGGATGCGCCAAAATGCAGGCCGATGCGCACGGGTTTTTGCCAACGGCGCAGATAAGATGATGTTTGTTCTTCGACGAATACGCCCGCTTCATTGGTGTATTCATCGTACAGCGCTACCCGTTCAAAATTGCGCACCAGATCAACTGCGGTGAACGGCGCGTCTTTTGGGCTGTGTTCTTGGCGCAATTTCCCTTGCGACAAAAGCCGTGCCTGGACGGAGGCGTAATAGGATTTGATCCGCACACTTTCGTCTGAAACAGCGGGCTTGAGCACGACTGGTCTGAGTTTTGGGGTCAGCACGGAGGTGGGCGCAACAATGGCTTCCTCGCAGCCAGCCAGAAACAATGTGATCACCAGCAGAATTCGGCCAAATGTCATTGCGGTGTTGTTGCCCCTCTGGTGCGCCAGACGCGCATTACGCGCCTGTGCTGGTTCCAATATTGTCGCCTGTACCCGTTGATTTGGCTTTGGGAGCGGACAGAGTTTTCTTCAACTCGTCTTCCATGTGGATCAGCTCTTTTTCAGCATCAGCACGTTTTGCTTTGCCCTCATCCGCAATGGCCAAACTCTCTTCGATGGTGTCGATAAGGTACTGGTTGGCCTTTTTGATGCTTTCGATGTCGAACACGCAGCGTTCCATTTGCTTGCGCACTTCGCGGTTGGCTTCTTGCAGGTTGGCCGCGTTGGATTCCAGTAGTTCGTTGGTCAGATCATTGGCTTGTTTCACCACTTCGGCGGCTTCGTGCGAACGGTGGATCGTCACGGCTTGGGCCAATTTCGTTTCCCACAGCGGCACAGTGTTCACGAGCGTTGAGTTGATTTTGGTGACCAAAGATTTGTCGTTTTCTTGAACCAATCGTATGGACGGCAAGGATTGCATCGTAACCTGACGTGTGAGTTTCAGATCATGCACACGACGTTCCAGATCATCACGGGCCGCACTTAGATTGCGCAATTGCTGTGCTTTGATGATGCCTTTGTCTTTGGACGCTTTTGCGAACTCTTTTTCTTTCGTAGGGATGATTTTGTCATCCAACCCTTTCAGCTTTTCCGTACCCACAGCGATATAAAGCGCAAGTCCGTCGTAAAATGCCAGCGTTTTGCCATACAGCTTATCAAAGGATTTGATGTCTTTGAGCAGCACATGTTCGTGCTCCAACAGCTCGTCCGTGATGCGGTCGATTTGGCCTTGCACGTCTTCATACCGGGCCATGAATTTTGCAACGGGTGCGGCGCGGCCAAGGATTTTTTTCCACCACGATAATTTGCGGTTTGGGTTCAGTTCTTCAATCGAAAACCCATGGATCGAGGCGACCGTGTTGCGCAGGCTTTCGCCCGCTGGGCGGACGTCTTTGTTGCGCACACCAGACAGCATCTCTTGGCTGATCTGTTGCATTTCTTCTTGCGCCTTAGAACCGAACTCGATGATGGACTGGGTGTTGTCCATGTCGATTTCGTCCATGCGCGACTTGATCGACAATTGCAGATCTGGCGTCACTTCGGACACCACAATCAATTCGTTCTTTGTTTTTGGCAGGACCACTGCGTTGATTTCTTCAACTTCTTTCAGGGCGCCTTCTGCTTTGGTACGGATATCGGACATGGGTGACTCCTGTTAACTGGCCTTGAGAACTTCTTGTTTCAGTCCGTCGCGAAGAACCTCGATTTCAACTTCAAGGTCGGTTCGGTTGTCCAGCATCATGGTTTCACGCTGGTTATTAAAGCTGGCTTCTAAATCCGTAAGCAAGGATTTGTATTTCGTTTTGGCGTCTGTATTACGGCTTTTGCTGTAAAGATCGGCAAATTTGATCGTCGCATCGCGTGCGCCCATCAAATAGACGCCCAAAAATTTGCGCGCACCAGATAGATCACGCGGATCGTCCTCTACCGCGCGGAACATTTCACGTACAGATGTCGCGAGGGATTCAACGCGGGCTTCCATCTTGCGATCCCTGATGCGGCGCGATGCAGCGATGGTTTCGCCCAACAACCCTTTGGCTTTGTCTACGGCTTTGGCGACACGTTCGGTTTCAAATTCAGACATGCCCTCCATGCCTTTTTTGTGAAGGGGGTCGATGCCAAAGCTGAACACGTGGGCGGCTATCGCAAGAATTGCGAAAACGATGGCGGCGGCGATACCGTCACCGGTGGCAAAGGCCCCAGCCATGAAAACGCCAATACCCGTCAGGGCGGTGGCGAACATCTTGCGTGGAATTGCGAGTGGACGCGCGACTTTGCGGTCTTGGTACGCGGCCTCGGCAATCAGGCCATCGCGCAGCAGCCAAGCGGCCAGCAGAAGGATCGCGAGCGCGCCAAATTCAGTAAGCATTCCAGTGGCGTCGCCACGGCGCATTTCGCCGATGCCTGAAAACAAAAGGGGCAGGGGCGCGATAAACAGGAATTTTGAGCAGAAGCTGGAGTTTACGACACGGCGACCGCGAAACTTGCTTGCGGGGAATGCGGGCGTGGGTGTTGCGTTTTTTGGGCTACCTTCAGGGCTGTGTTGCCCGCCAAATTTCTGTGCCATCAGGACAGGCTTCCAAAGCTGCCGAATGACACCGTAAAAATGGTGGCGATCAGTATAATGTAGTATATCCACTGCAAAGTTGTTGCAGACACGCTGTTCCCCCGAGATAACGACATTAGGACCGTTCGGCCTTTAACATATGATGCCGTGGTGGCGGATACTAGGGTTTAGACGTGGATTTTATACCGCGTCTTTGGTTTCTAGCGCCAAATTCGGCAAAAACTTGCCTTTTGCGCGAGGCTTAGTGCCCGTCTGGGCCGCGTTCTTTGGCCAATTTGCGTTGATAGCCTGTTTGAACAAGTTCAACCAAAACCAGCACAACAACCGAAAAATAGAAGGTCATCTTGGACATTGGCAACAAAGCGTAGCCGAAGACTTTGATCTGGAGGCTATCGTCGTGCATGGCGTGTGCCGCTGCCGGACCTGCTTCGCCGAGCAGAACAACGCCGACAATCAGCAGGATGAAAAGACCGAGGACCTCGTACATGCGGTTCTTTTGCAAGAACGCCGTCACGCCATCGGCCAGAACCAGCATGGCAAGGCCAGAGGTAAGGATTGCGATGGCAAGAACGGGGAAAACATCGGTGATCGCAAGTGCGGATAGGATGCTGTCAAAGCTGAAGACGAGGTTCATAATCACGATGAGGATGACAACTTGGCGAGCCGATTTACCCGATTTGCCATCTGGATCGTGGCCCAAATCGTGGATTGTGAGCATGTGGGTGATTTCTTTGAACGCGGTGTATATGATGAACACGCCGCCAAAGATAAACACGATGGTCGAGAAGTTGACGCCACCCGTAATGATGCCCGGCATATCGAAAATGTAGAACGGATCTTTGAGCGAGTCGATCAATTGGATCATGGTGAACAACAAGACGACCCGCAGAACCACGGCAATGATGATGCCCCAAAAGCGAACGCGTTTCTGGTATTCTTTGGGAGCGCGTTGGCTCTCGATTGAGATGAAAAGCAGGTTATCAAAGCCCAGAACGGCCTGAAGAAAGATCAAAACGCATAGGTTGGCGAGGTTTTCGATCGTTAATAAGTCAGCCATCGCGCGTGTTCCCCTTTTTCGGATGCCATTTGCCCCACATTTAGCCCAAGACCCTTGGGAAGGGCAAGCACCTGACGCTAACGCCTTAGAATCGCGCACATCTTTCTATTTTGTGGGAATCAGTCCATCCGATAGGCTGAGCTTACGTTGGGTCAAAGGTTTTGGCGCCTATGGGCTGCAATTACGTTCAGGCGATCCGTTTTTGGCTCTGCAAGGAAGCTGGTGCAAACTGCGCCGGTGAATGCGAAGGGAATACGGTTATGGCCAAAGGTATGGTCAAGTGGTTCAACGCCGACAAGGGGTACGGTTTTATTGAGCCAGAAGGGGGTGGGAACGATATTTTCGTCCACATCTCTCAAGTGCAAGCGTCTGGGTTACAGTCGCTCGAAAACAATCAACCGATTGAATTTGAAATGGTCGATGGCGTGGATGGACGCCAGATGGCTGGGAATATCACGCTGACGCAATAAGTTATTTGCGGTCGGGTCGTTTGCCGGGTGGTCTGCTGTCCGGTTTACCTTGTGGCTTGCCCTTTGGTTTACCGTTTGACTGCCCTTCTGGGGGTGCGTTACGCGGTTTTCTCGTTACTTTGCGAGAGGATTTCTTGACGGCGTGTGATTCTGGTGGCGCGATCCCAAGCTGGTCGCGCAATACTTTGCTGCGGACTTCTTCGACTTCGCCAGAAGCGAGCGTGTTCAACTGGAATGGGCCGTAGGAAATGCGGATCAAACGGTTCACGGTCAGGCCGATAACCTCGACTGCGCGGCGGATTTCGCGGTTCTTGCCTTCGCGCAGGGCGATTGTCAGCCACGCGTTTGCGCCTTGCAGTTTGTCGATGCTGATCTGCATCGGCTGGAAATGTTCACCCTCAACCGTGATGCCTTTGCGCAAGGGTTCGATGCTGGCCTCTGTCGGGGTGCCTTTGACACGGACGCGGTATTTGCGCACCCAACCCGTTGAAGGCAGTTCGAGTTTACGTTTCAGCTCGCCGTCGTTGGTGAGTAAAAGCAGGCCTTCTGAGTTGATATCAAGACGACCCACAGACATGACGCGGGGCAGGGTATCTGGCAGTTCGTCAAAAACTGTCGTGCGGCCTTTTTCATCGCGTTCTGTCGTCACCAAACCCAAAGGTTTATTGTAGAGCCACAGTTTTGCGGGCTGTTTTTCAGCAATTGGGTTGCCGTCCACGGTGATGGTGTCGGATTCGGATACTTTGATCGCAGGCGTCTTGAGCGGCTGGCCGTTCAACGTGATGCGCCCTGCATCGATCATGCGTTCCACTTCACGGCGCGAAGCTACGCCTGCGCGGGAAAGGAATTTGGCGATACGCTCGCCTTCGTCTGAAAGTTTGTTGGTCATGGGCATTCTATAGGGGGGGTTGATGTGCTTGTCCAAGGGAACCGCGCGCGCTATGGCCGTTGATATGGAATTTACGTCTTATATGGATCAAGCACTGGATGAAGCACGTGCTGCGGGCGCGCGTGGCGAGGTGCCTGTGGGCGCGGTTATCGTGCGCGCAGGCGTGGTTTTGGCAGCTGCGGGGAATAGAACGCGCGAGTTGAATGACCCCACTGCGCACGCAGAAGTATTGGCAATTCGGGCGGCGTGTGGCGCCGAGAGTGCTGAACGGCTGAACGGTGCGGATTTATATGTGACATTGGAGCCGTGCCCGATGTGTGCGGCGGCCATTTCAAACGCACGGATTGCGCGGCTGTATTACGGTGCGGGGGATCCAAAATCTGGTGGCGTGGCGCAAGGCGCGCGGGTGTTTGAGCATGCGCAGTGTCATCACGTGCCAGAGGTTTACGACGGGATAAAGGAAGCAGAGGCCGCCGCGCTTTTGGTTTCGTTTTTTGCGAGTAAGCGTTGATTGGTGCGCACTGGGGTTTTACCCCAGACCCCAAGATATTTCTGCTCAAAAGAAACGGATGTGTGGGTTGTCTTGCGCGGGGTGTGGCGGTACATGGTTGGGCTGAAAATATGTGTTTAACCGCGAGAGTGAACAGCCATGTCGATTGATAAAGAAACAGCGCGCCGTGTGGCGCATTTGGCCCGCATTGAAGTGGCCGAGGATCAGTTGGAGCATTTGGCGGGCGAGCTGAATGGTATTCTGGGGTTCATGGAACAGTTGAACGAAGTGGATGTTGAAGGTGTTGAGCCGATGACATCTGTGACTCCGATGAGTTTGCCACGCCGCGCCGATGTTGTGACGGATGGCGATAAACAGGGTGCGATTTTAAAGAACGCGCCAGATGCACGCGAAGGATTTTTCGCAGTGCCAAAGGTTGTGGAGTAAGAACATGAGCACTTTGAACAGCCTGACCATTGCGGATGCGCGCGACAAGTTGCGCAGCAAAGAGATTTCGTCTGTGGAGCTAACAGAAGTTTGTAATGCTGCCGTTGCGGGTTCTGATGCGCTGAATGCGTTTAGCGTGAAGACACCTGAATTGGCGCTGGATCAAGCTAGGGTCGCAGATGCGCGGATAGCGGCGGGGGATGCGCCTGATTTATGTGGTATTCCGCTGGGGATCAAAGATTTATTCTGCACCAAAGGTGTGGCATCACAGGCGGCATCCAACATCTTGGAAGGGTTCAAGCCAGAGTATGACAGCACTGTCACGTCCAAGTTGTGGGATGCGGGCGCGGTGATGCTGGGCAAGTTGAACATGGATGAATTCGCGATGGGATCGTCCAACGAAACATCTGCCTATGGCCCTGTTGTGAGCCCTTGGCGGCGCAATGGTTTGGAGGGGGCGCTGACGCCGGGTGGATCATCTGGTGGGTCTGCCTCTGCGGTTTCTGCGGATTTGTGTTTGGCCGCGACCGGCACAGACACTGGTGGTTCTATTCGCCAACCTGCCGCGTTTACCGGTATTGTTGGGGTGAAGCCGACCTATGGCCGTGTATCGCGCTGGGGGATTATTGCGTTTGCGTCGTCGTTAGATCAGGCAGGCCCGATGACAAAGACGGTTCGGGATAGCGCGATTTTCATGAATGCGATTTCTGGGCATGATGCGAAGGACAGCACGTCTGCAAATATTGCTGTGCCTGATTTTGAAGTGGCCCTGACAGGCGATATTCGTGGCAAAAAGATTGGTATTCCGAAAGAATACCGTTTGGATGGCATGCCAGACGAGATTGAAAAACTGTGGTCCCAAGGGGCCGATATGCTGCGCGATGCGGGGGCTGAAATTGTTGATGTTACCCTGCCGCATACGAAATATGCGCTGCCTGCGTATTACGTTTTGGCACCAGCGGAGGCATCTTCGAACCTTGCGCGCTATGATGGTGTGAAATACGGCCACCGCGCCAAGTTGCAAGCGGGCGAGGGTATTCACGAAATGTACGCCCGCACGCGCGCCGAGGGTTTTGGCAAAGAAGTACAGCGCCGCATTATGATCGGGGCGTATGTTTTGTCGGCTGGGTTTTACGATGCGTATTATCGCCGTGCGCAACGGGTTCGCACACTGATTAAGAAAGATTTCGAGGACGTGTATGCAATGGGCGTGGATGCGATCCTGACCCCTGCGACCCCGTCTGCGGCCTTTGGTTTGGGCGAAATGGCGGATGTTGATCCGGTGAAAATGTATCTGAACGATGTGTTTACAGTAACGGTGAACCTTGCGGGTTTGCCGGGTGTATCTGTTCCTGCGGGGCTGGATTCACAAGGATTGCCGCTGGGATTGCAGTTGATTGGCAAGCCGTGGGAAGAAGCAGATATGCTGAACACCGCTTATGCGCTGGAGCAATCGGCAGGTTTTGTTTCCAAGGCGGATAAATGGTGGTAAACACCTAAAAAAGTGATCAAGAGGTATAAAATGCGGGCGATTTTTACGACGATAGCGATATGTGGTGTTTTGGTTGCCTGTGCGGCGCCACAACGGCCAAATGATCAGGACCAGTATTTCGACAATATTACGCCTGATCCAGCCGCGTTGGAGGCTGAGAACGGTCGATTGCGCACTGCAGAAGCGGGAACGGGCCAGCAAGCTGTGCAGTTGCCCGGTGAAACCACGGGCACGCGTAAACCTGCCGTGACGGAAAACGTGGCGATTTCGAACACCCAAGATTTTAAGGCTGTAACGGCGCAAGAAACCATTGCCTCTGATGCGGCGAAACTTGCCGAGTTAAAGCAATCTTACAAAGTGATAGAGCCAGAAGCCTTGCCAACGCGGGGCCGCACTGGGGTGAATTTGGTGGCCTATGCGCTGTCACAAAAACATTCTGTGGGTACAAAAGCCTTCGGTCGGTTTAATACGGGCTCTGGTGGCTGTTCGCGCTATCGCAATGACCCAGATGCGGCGCAACGTGCGTTCTTGGATGCGGGCGGCCCCGCAAAGGATCGCAAGCGTTTGGACGGTGATGGCGATGGGTTTGCCTGCAGCTGGAACCCTGACAAATATCGCAGCCTGTTGCAAAATGTCGGCACGACACCAACGGTATCAGAACTCCCATCCACCGATAGCTGATGTTGAAATCGCCGAATTGTGGCGTTCGTAAACACGGGTTAGCGCCAGATATGGTGGTGCTGCATTACACGGCTATGGAAAGTGCGCAGGCCGCGATTGAACGGTTGTGTGACCCTGTGGCCGAGGTTTCAGCCCATTATGTGATTGCCGAGGATGGCACCGTTACGCAGCTGGTGGCGGACACGAATCGTGCGTGGCACGCGGGCGCTGGGCAATGGGGCTGGGTTAGTGACGTGAACTCCCATTCCATCGGGTTCGAGTTGGCGAACCGTGGACCAGAAAGCGAGGTACCGCAGTTTCCTGAGGCACAGATGGCCGCGTTGGAACAGGAATTGGCGCGGGTTATGGTCGCGTTTGATATTCAGCCCGAACGGGTGATCGGGCATTCCGATATGGCGCCTGGGCGCAAGATTGATCCAGGGCCGTATTTTGACTGGGCGCGTTTGGCGGGTAAAGGTCTGTCTGTTTGGGTGAACAGTGCGGCCCCTGCATCAGATGAAGCGGATCAAGGCGCGTTTCGCACAGCGGCGTTTTGTTTTGGATATCGGCCAGCAGATAACAGCGACGAAAGCTGGCAGATTGTGCTGAATACATTTCGATTGCGGTTTCGCCCCCGTGTTTCTGGGCCACTTGATGCGACAGATGTGGGGATCATGGCGCGATTGGCAGAAAAATGGCCATGTCAGGCCGTTGACCCCGGTACACCACACGGCGTAGAGGCATAGGTGCGTGGATGGCTGGACGGCTGCACTTGGCAACAAGTGAGGAAAGTCCGGACTCCAAAGAACAACGGCGGCGGGTAACGCCCGCCCGGGGCAACCCGAGGGAAAGCGCCACAGAGAAGAGACTGCCCGCGTTCGCGCAGGTAACGGTGAAACGGTGGAGTAAGAGCCCACCGCGGTGGTGGTGACATCACTGGCATGGCAAGCCCCGCTGGGAGCAAGACCAAATAGGGATCGCGTGGGCGCAAGTCTGAGGATGTTCTTTCCTCAGCAGGTCCGGGTTGGTTGCAAAAGCCTGTTGGCAACGACAGGCCCAGATGAATGGTCGTCTAAGGAGGTTCGCCTCTGGGACAAAATCCGGCTTACAGGCCATCCGCGCATTTA
>JASJIO010000125.1:0-11893 GCA_037625035.1 Amylibacter sp. | reverse complement strand
TATATTCCCAGAAGGCGACCGCCTTACCATGGTAGAAGACAGCAAATCACGTGTGATCCTCTCCTCCAGCCAGTCCAACCTCGCAGAAATGCTCCCAACCGAAGTCCCCACATGGCTCGAAGAACGCTACGAAGGCTTCGTTGGCGCCTGTGGCGCGGCCCCAGCGGATGACGCTGCAGACACAAGCACAACAGGCACGTCCGACACATAATTTTTGCCAAACAGGCAATTACACAGCTAACTTCGGGTGGAATATTCTTTCACCTGAAGTTTTTTTATGCCCAAATCCAGCTTCAAACCAAACTACCGAATCGGCAAGCCAATCAGACGACGCCCTCCGGCGGACACGTCCACTGACGACCAAATCAACAGTATAAACGAGCTGTCGCGCACCGCCCACGCCACATGGCTCTCCCTCCTCGGCTACCTCGCCTTTGTCGGCGTCACCCTTCTGGGTGTCGAGAACGTCGATTTCTTCGATCCAAGCCGCCAAACCGACCTGCCGCTTATCGGTGTCGCCATCCCTACCGCCAGCTTCTTCATCTTCGCCCCAATCTTGGGCGCAGCACTCTACATCTACCTACAACTCTACCTTCTGAAACTTTGGGACGAACTCGCCACCGTTCCAAACACCCACAAAAACGCCCCAATCTCCGACCACCTAACCCCGTGGCTCATCAACGATCTGGACCTGTCGCTGCGAACAGACGAGGCCCTGCGAAAACGCCCGCTTGGCAGGCTTTCAAAAGGGGTCACAATCGCATTGGTATTTCTAGCAGGCCCGATGATCCTTGCAGGGTTTTGGGTTAGGAGTTCCCCTGCCCTAAACGAATGGATGACTCTTTTAATCACCGCACTGGTTTACCTCGCTCTGCGCTCAGGCTTTATCAGTTGGCGGTACTTGCGCAATTTGACCAAAGACACCGATACCACAACAACAAAACGCTACAATACGCTGAACCCCAATATCGCTGCACCCTATATTTTCGGGCTCGTCACAATATCTTGGCTCACCACAGAGGGCGATTTCGATTTTTATACAGGGGTCAAAATTACCGGTCTTCAACCGCTCGCAAGAGCAAACTTAAGCGGGCAAAATCTATCAGAACGCCCCAAAGGCTGGCGTGACATCAACACCGCCCAACGCCGCTTTCGCGCCACATGGTGCAAACGGCAAAATATCCCCTTGGATACCTGCGGATATATATACGGCATTGAAACAATCGCGCCGAACAACCTTTTGCCCCTGCGCGCAAACTGGTGCGAAACCAAGTTTCTGGACGATGAATGCACGCCGTATTTCACAAAACTTGACAAACGCTTTCTTGCGGAATGGGCCGAGGAGCGCCAGAGCCTTATGATAGGGGCAAAAACAGCCAACCTGCAACGCCGCGATCTGCGCAATGCAAATCTAAGTGACGCATTTTTGGTTCAAGCAGATTTAAGCAACGCACGACTGCAAAAAGCGAGCCTATCTTTCGCCCAACTGGAAGGGGCAGATTTAAGCGAAGCACGGTTAAAAGGTGCAGGTCTATGGGGCACACGACTGATTGGGACGAACATGGAAACAGCCCACTTAGAAGATGCACTTTTTGAGCGTGCTGTCCTTGAAGGCACAAATATACGCAAAGCCGGACTTCAATCATCAGATTGTAAAAATACAACAATATTAAGTGCCACCGCACATGGCGCAGATTTCAGAGGCGCCGTAAACCTGACGCAGGAGCAGCTCGAATTCGTCATCGGTGACGAATTCACATTGTTACCAGAACCGCAGTTTGGCACCGATGGTTTGGGCGTTTGGACATGCTGGAGCGCTCTAAAAATTTCTAAAACTTGGAAGGGCTGCTCGAAAATATAAAACGACCTAGGGAAAACCTTGAACAAACCCGCGCCAAATACATCTGCCCCAAAGGCACGCTCCTACAAAAAACCGGCACCCCGTGGCCCCTCAACAAACCCCGCCCCGCAGGTCACCCACTCAGCGATTAACCCGTCATTCCGCCATAGACTCTCGCTGCCCCCTCACGCTATACCCACCCCAGCCACTGCCACATCTGGAATCGCTTCATGCTAAGCCAAACCAAGCCCTTTCTTGCGCACCCATTTGATGACGACAAGCTCAAGGAGGAATGTGGTATTTTCGGCGTCATTGGCGTTGCAGACGCGGCAAACTTCGTCGCCCTCGGCCTTCACGCCCTGCAACATCGCGGACAAGAAGCAGGCGGCATCGTCGCCTACGATCCAGATCACGGTTTCAACTCTGCCCGCCGCTTTGGCTACGTGCGCGACAATTTCACCAAAGCCTCGCTTATGGAAACCTTGCCAGGGTCAAATTCCATCGGCCACGTGCGCTATTCCACGGCTGGCTCCAAAGGGCAAACCGCCATCCGCGACGTGCAACCTTTCTTTGGCGAATTCTCCCTTGGCGGCTGCGCCATCGCGCACAACGGCAACCTCACCAATGCCGATGCCCTGCGCAAAGAACTCATCAATCGCGGCTCGATCTTTCAATCCTCATCCGATTCCGAATGCATCATCCATCTGATCGCCCGATCCTACCAATCCACCCTGCCCGAACGCCTAAAAGACGCGCTGCGCCGTGTTGAAGGCGCGTTTTCCGTCATCGCCCAAACCCGCACCAAACTTATCGGTGTGCGCGACGCGCTTGGCGTGCGCCCGCTCGTACTTGGCAAACTCGGCGATGCTTGGGTGCTGTCATCCGAGACCTGCGCGCTCGATATCATCGGCGCAGAATTTATCCGTGAAGTGAACCCTGGCGAAATGGTTATCTGCTCAGCCAAAGGCATTGAGAGCAGCTACCCCTTCGAAAAACTAGACCCACGCCCCTGCATCTTTGAACACGTCTATTTCTCGCGCCCCGACAGCATCTTGGGCGGCCGTTCCGTTTATGAAACCCGCCGTCAAATCGGTGTGGAACTGGCTAAAGAATCCCCGGTCGACGCAGATCTCGTCTGCCCCGTCCCTGACAGCGGCACACCAGCGGCCATTGGTTATTCCCAAGAAAGCGGCATCCCATACGCCATGGGCATCATCCGAAACCAATACATGGGCCGCACCTTCATCGAACCAACCGAGCAGATCCGAAACATGGGCGTGCGCCTCAAACTCAACGTGAACCGCGCCTTGATCAAAGGCAAACGCGTGATCCTTGTGGACGATTCAGTGGTGCGTGGCACGACCTCCATCAAAATCAAAGACATGGTCCTCGATGCAGGTGCCGCCGAAGTCCACCTTCGCATCGCATCCCCCCCAACCGCATGGCCCTGCTTTTACGGCGTCGATACACCGAACCGCGAAAAACTCCTCGCCTCAAACATGAGCGCTGAAGAAATGCGCGAACACCTCGGCGTCTCGTCGCTGAAATTCGTAACCCTAAACGGCCTTTACCGCGCCGCAGGCGAACCAAAGGGCCGCGACACCGCCAAACCCGCCTACTGCGACGCCTGTTTTAGCGGTGAATACCCAGTACGACCTGCGGATCAGATCGAGAATGGGTTCGTGATGAAAGCGGCTGAGTGAAGTTTCTAAAATCATTTTTTGGAAGGACCAGCGCCCAGCCCTCCGCACGTGCAGTTTGGGAGCCTATCGAACATATATTTGATCAAACAATACAATACGCATGCTGTGTTGAAAGCAATGCAAATTTACTGAGCCTTGCTCATTCCCGCCCGGACCCTTGCCCAACTGATTTTCTGATTTTGGATAACAGCGAACTCTTAGAGCAGAACGGCGATATTCTAACCGAAGATTTCTGTAGGATTGACGATCATAGATTTGTTCGCTCAATCCTCGAAATACCGCTTCAGAATCGATAATAAAAAATCACACTTGGGGTCTGGGGCTCTCTTAGTCGTAAAAACTTCGATATCTACCTTTCCCTTTTTGATGATCGAGACGACTAAGATTTGCCTCATTTCTTCAGCTAGTCATGCAACACTCAATGCACGGAAATCGATGAATTTCTTTAATGCAAACTTTACCTTCGACCTAATGGAACAAGACCTTTGTTAGTATGTAGTGATCCTTCTCAGGACCTTTATGAGAAACAGCAAATTGGATTAAACCCTCAGGAATTAGTTGGTTTTCTCTCTCGGTTTGGACACGATATCACTCCTATTAAATAGAGCCTCTTGACCCCTCCCTCCATTCCAGCGAAACCACCCCCATGACAAAACAACCCATCACCCTCATCACTGGTGCCTCGCGTGGCCTCGGTGCCGCCGCCGCTGAAGCCTTCTCTGCGCAAGGTCACCACATCATTGCGCTGGCCCGCACCACAGGTGCGCTCGAAGAGCTGGATGATCGCATCAAAGCACAGGGCGGCACGACCACCCTCGTGCCTCTTGATATCAAAGACACCGACGCCGTCGCACGTCTGTGCATTTCGATAAATGATCGCTGGGGCGGCCTCGATATGTGGCTGCACACGATCGTTCACGCAGCGCCGCTTTCGCCCGCCAACATGGCCGCGCAGAAAGATTGGGACGACAGTTTTAACACCAACGTGCGCATCGCTCAGCAGTTGATTGTCAACATCGACCCCCTGCTCACCCCGCGCAAAGGCACCGCCGTGCATTGCATTGACCCCCGCGCAGGCCAAAAGTTTTTCGCTGCCTACGGCGCATCAAAAGCCGCGCAATGCGCCCTATTCAATTCTTGGGCACAAGAGGTCGAACCCTTGGGCCGCAAAGTCATCGGATTCTCCCCAAACCCGATGCCAACAGCCACCCGCGCACGGTTTTACCCCGGCGAAGTGCGCGCCAAACTCACGCCTTGCGCCGACGAGGCCCAACGCCTCATCCGCCAGCTCGAAGGTTAAGCGATGCAAGTCCCACCCGAACTCATCATATTCGATTGCGACGGCGTTTTGGTGGACAGCCAGCCGATTGCCAACCGTGTGCTGCACAACATCCTAACCCGCCATGGTGCAACGTTTTCTTAAGCGGAATTTTGCGCGGAGTTCATAAGTAAAAACCGTTACACCGTAATTACTTACGCGCAAAAACATGGCATCGCCCTGCCCTACGATTGGTCCAAGGAATTTTACGCCACCAGCATCAAAGAACTGTCCAAAACTGCAAACCCATCCCCCACATCCGTTCCGTCCTCGACGCGCTGGTCACCGCAAAAATCCCCTTCTGCGTTGCATCAAACGGCGTTCACCCCAAAATGCGCGCCACCCTAGAAACAACAGGTTTGCTGCCCTATTTTAAGGGCAAAGCATACTCTGGCTACGATGTAGCCAACGGCAATCCCGCCCACGATCTGTCCCTGCACGCCGCCGCACAATTCAACATCGCACCCAAAGATTGCTGCGTCATTGAAGACAGCGCCACAGGCCTACAAGCCGCCGCCGCCAAAATGCCAGGCTACGCCTACGCGCCCCACGCCGAAATGCAGCTGCACGGCGCAACGCCGTTTGCCTCCATGATCGACCTCCCAAAACTCCTTAACCTGTAAACAACTTCCCTCTGGCCAAAAATATCCAACCCAGAACGGCTTGCGATACGCAGGCTTTTCAAGGACGTCGTGAACCGTTTTAAAGGCTTCCCAAACCAACCGTTTTGCCCCAAACTCATAAAAACAAAACAGGCCGCCCGCAGTGTCCAAAACCCCGTCCAAAACACGCAAAAACGTGCTTTTCCTCTCGATGAAGGATCTCAAAGACTGGATCGAACCGCTTGGCGGCCACCCCGACACGATCACGCCCAACCTCACCCGCCTCGCCAAACGCGCGCTTAATTGCGAAAATGCCTACGCCGAAGCCCCCGCCTGTTCCCCGTTCCGCACCGCCACAATGTTCGGCCAACACCCGTGGACCTCGGGCGTTTACGCCAACAACCACAAATCCCACCACGCTTTTGACCACGGGGCCAAAACATCCCTTGTTGGCCGCTTCAAAGATGCTGACTTTGAAACTTACGGCGCTGGCAAAGTTTTTCACGTCGCGCCCGATCATTTCGACGACGCGGATTGGACAGATTACAGCCGCATTCAAATAGAACAATTCGACCCAATTTCACGCACGCGCCAAGTTGGCAAAGCGGGCGGAAACACTGATTTCGGCGCGATTGACGACGATGATCTGCAATACGATGACCACAACACCAAATGGCTGATCGACAAAATCCAAACGAGCGATACTGGCAAATTCTGGGCGCTCGGCCTCTATCGCCCACACCTGCCGTTCATCGCCCCGCAACGTTGTTTTTGATCGCCTGCCAGACCTTGTCGCCGATCCATCGGGCCTTGGCCTCAACCGTTTTAATCCCGACAACGAGACCCTTCATCAACCGCTTCCTGATGCGGGTAAAGGCATGGAAAATGGCAGCCGCATGTTGCGTAACCAATTAAATCGCCAAGATGAATACAAAGACTTTCTGAAAGCCTACCTCGCCTCGATCAACTATGCTGATGAGCTGTTGGGCAAAGTCCTCGACCGCATGGATGACTGCAATCTTTGGGATGACACGCTGGTTGTCCTATGGTCCGATCACGGCTGGCAGTTAGGCGAAAAACTCGCCTTTCGCAAATTCACGCTCTGGGATCGTTCCCTTCGCGTTTCCCTCATGTTCGCGGTCGCTGGCATCAAACCCGCACGCGCCGCAGAACCTGTCACCCTCACCGACATCGCCCCAACACTTTTTGCGAGTATGGGCATCGAAATCCCCACACAGTTTTAAGGCCAAGACCTCACGCCTTTGTTCACCAAACCAGCAGCAAAACTACGGGGCAACGCCGTCGCTGTTTGGGGCAAAGGTTTCCGATCAGACGGCCCACAACTCGCCATGTCGGCCCGTTCACGCAGCCACCGTTATATCCTGTATTGGGACGGCACCGAAGAACTGTATGATCACAAAACCGACCCGTTTGAGCATACAAACCTGCTCTCAAACCCGCTGGCCGACCTGTCCGAAACCCTAGAATCCCTGCGCGAAGACCTCCAACTTATGCTTCCAGAAGATTTCGCAGAACCCGTTCAGCCACGCGGCATCAACTCATAACGCCAAACGCTGAAATTCGCGCAATTACGGCAACCGCTTTTGCGTCGTTTTCACCCGCATAAGGTCAATCTGCGTCACAATCACCTGCGCCGCGCCGCCAGCGCGCGCCATTACCTCTCCATCTGGCGCACCAATGAAACTCTCACCCAAAAACGCAATGCCGTTTTTCACCCCCGCCGAATTGGCATAGGCCAGATAAACACCGTTTTCAAACCCACGCGTCGGAACCATCGTTCGCGCAACCCAGCCCCAATCAGAACCGAGCGCCGTGGGAACCAAAATCACATCCACTCCAAGTGCAGCCACTCGCCGCGCCGCCTCTGGAAACTCCACATCATAGCAGATCAACATGCCAAAACGCACACCGCGATACTCAAAGGTTTGCGTCTCGCTCCCTGTGCTAAAATACGCTGCCTCAAACCCTGTCGGGATCATCAACTTGCGATGATGCCCCCGCGTTCTGCCATCTGACGAAATGCACTGCGCACTGTTAAAAAACACGCCGTCAGCTGCCTCAACATACCCATAATGTATTGCAATATCATGCGCTTGCGCCAGTTTTCCATTCGCAACTGCGCTCACCCCATCCGCTGCCTCTGCCCGCGATTTCAACGCATCACCGACATTGTACCCACACGCAAACAGTTCTGACAGCACCAGCATATCCGCGTCCAACCCTTGCAAGATTTGCGCCAGCTAATCCAACTGTGCAGCGGGTTCTAGCCCCCCATCAACCTGCCCACCCGCAAGGCGAAACATCAATCCGCCGTCACAAGCAATTCACGGGGATATTCCGTCAGATATTCCGCGCCCGTTTCCGTTACCACGATGCTGTCACCGATCCGCCCCGCCGTGACGCCATCAATCGAAATGCCGCCGTCCACTGCAAAGGTCATGCCAGCCTGCAAAACGGTTTCATCGCCCGCTTTCAGCTCTGGTGCCTCCAAATAGGCCACCCCGATGGAGCGTCCGGTGCGATACCCCGTCTCGTACCCGCGCTCGGCGTAAACCGCATTTGCCGCCGCCGCCACATCCTGCGCCACGACCCCTGGTTTAATCGCTGCAATCGCCGCTCGTTGCGCTTCAATCGCGGCCAATTGCACCCGCGCGGCATCATCATGCACATCGCCAATGTGGAACATCCGATCAAAGCCCAATTTATACTGTTTGAACTGCGCCATATTACAAAAACAAAAATAAACGGGATCAAATTTTTCGTATTTTTTCACCGAAGCACGGCGATGCACCATCGACGTGTCCTTGCCAGATTGCACGATCTGCAAATTATGGATCATCGGCGACACAAACCGCTCCCAGCCTTTATCCGTCAAAAACCCAGCCGCCTTGCGTGTGCCCGCATCAATCACCGCCAGCGCGCTCTCCCACTCTTTTGCGCCCGCCTGCAACGATCCATGCGCTGCCCCCATCATTGCGCCCGCAATTTGCCCCGCTTGGCGCATCACATCAATTTCCAGCGGCGATTTAATCATCCGCTGCGCCCCCAAAACAGGGCCAATATCTTTTAACGTTGCACCAGAATAGGCCTCATCCAAGTATCGGCGCACAATCGCAGGCACCTGCCCCAATTCGATCCACAAATCCGCCGATCTATCGGGAATAATCTCGGACAGAACACGCCCCCAAGACCGCTGCCCCATATCCTCCCAAACGCGGATATCGCTCACCCAAGTCATCTCGCCGACCATCTCTGATTCCATCAGCGGCGTGATCACCACGGGATCCCCATCGGCGGGCACAACCAACATCGTTGGCCGCCCGAATTCGATCCCGAGATAGCCCCAAAATCCTGCCAAATACGCGATGGAACTTTCGTCAGTGAAAATCGCCCGTTCGATGCACAATTCGGACATTCGTTTTTGCATATTCGCGGTGCGGGTTTTGGTTTCGTTCAACATGGTGGTCCTCTCGGGTGATTTCCCGAAAGCTACCACTGTTTTTTGTTCTCATTTACCAAAAACCGACACAGCCGAACGCAACAGGTGCAAAAATGCCGTTAACCTTTGCAAAATCCAAAGTGCCATACACATGCCATACGCTTTGCATACCGTTTGCATACGCTTTGCGGACGTTTTTCAGCTATGTGAAATCAGCAACACAGTGTGTCGGTAACACCACGTTCGCCCCCGTTGCGCTGGCGTTATTTCGGCTTTGGCTTCACACCACGACCCGCTTCTTTGCGAAACTTACCTTCAGTGTGTTTGTTCAGCTTGGTCACCTTCTTTTCCTTCTTATTCGCATACGGATTTTTGTCCGATTGCGAGCGAAGGAAAATACGAATAGGCGTACCTGGCATATCAAGATCGGCCCTTAAGCCGTTGACAAGATAACGATTATAGCTTTCAGGAACCAAATCAGGATGCGAGCACATCACCACAAAACTCGGTGGCCGCGTCTTCACTTGGGTCATGTATCGCATACGAATGCGTTTCCCACCCGGTGCAGGCGGCGGATGGGCTTCTAATTGTCCAGCCAACCAACGGTTCAAACGTGCGGTAGAAACGCGACGGTTCCAAACCTTATGCGCGGCCAAAATGGCGTCATGCAGGCGGTCAATTCCCTTACCCGTTTCGGCCGAAACAGTCACCATCGGCGCACCGCGCAGCTGTGGCAACAACCGCGTAAAACTTTCGCGTAAGTGCTTCAACTTGGTTTGCTTTTCGGTCTCAAGGTCCCACTTATTTACGGCGACAACAACCGCACGGCCTTCGCGTTCTGCCAAATCGGCAATGCGCAAATCTTGCTGTTCAAACGGAATATCCGCGTCCAGCAAAACCACCACAACTTCCGAAAATTTGACAGCGCGCAAACCATCAGAAACCGACAGTTTTTCCAGTTTTTCTTGCACTTTGGCCCGCTTGCGCATACCCGCCGTGTCCCAGATTCGAAACGGCACGCCGTCCCAATCCGTATTGGTGGAAATCGCGTCACGTGTAATGCCAGCTTCGGGGCCAGTCAGCAATTTGTCTTGACCCAAAATCTTGTTAATTAATGTGGACTTACCCGCGTTCGGGCGACCAACAACCGCAATCTGCAAAGGGCGTTCTTTGGAATAGGTGATCTCGACATCACCCTCTTCAAAACCGTCATCCTCAACGTCAACTTCGGTCTCTGGCTCAATCCGACGATCCGCAAACTCATCCGCAATCGGGATCAGCACGCGCATCAAATCATCCATGCCTTCGCCGTGCTCTGCAGACAGCTGCACAGGCTCTCCAAGGCCAAGCGAGAAGGCATCGTAATAGCCAGACTCACCCGCGTTTCCTTCGGCCTTATTCGCGCCCAAAACAACCCGCGCATTTTTCTTGCGCAAAATCTCTGCAAACACTAGATCTGCAGGCAAAACTCCGGCTCGTGCGTCCATCATAAACAGACAAACATCGGCCATTTCGACCGCCCGTTCCGTAAGCATTCGCATGCGCCCTTGCAGGCTCTCATCCGTGGCTTCTTCCAGCCCAGCGGTATCAATCACGGTGAACCGCAACGGCCCTAAACGGGCGTCTCCTTCGCGCAGATCGCGGGTGACCCCGGGTTGGTCATCCACAAGCGCAAGCTTGCGGCCTACCAAACGGTTGAACAACGTAGATTTTCCGACATTCGGACGCCCAACAATGGCCAGCGTAAACGACATTTTAACACACCTGTGCTAGAAGATTAGACACGCCCTCTAGCCCATCATGCTTTCAATGGAAAGCGTATAAGCGTTTCGAACGGATCACTGAAACGCGTGCAACTGCCCGTTACCAGACAAGATATACATCCGATTTCCCGCAATCGCTGGCTGGGATGCCGCACCACCCGGAATATCGACGGTTCCTGTTAAGGTTCCATTAACCGGGTCATAGCTGCGTAAAAGGCCATCGCTGCCCCCAACCCAAACCTGACCACCCGCCAAAATTGGGCCGAAATAAGCATAGGCCGCACGCTTGCGGCGATCTTTTTTCTCTTTAAAATCAGGGAGCTCTTGGGACCACACTTCGGTTCCATCAGATGCGTTCAAACGTTTGACCGCGAACCGATCAGTAACCATGAATACTGCGCCGCCTGCGGGCCAGACCGGTGAATAAGACCCATCTTTCGCAGTCCACAACCGATCACCCGAACGACAATCCATCGCAGCCAAACGGCCAGATTGGTTTGCAACATACAACGTGCGACCATCAATCACGGGGTCGCCAGAAATATCTGCAACCAAATTGCGCGCCAAGCCTTTGTTGCCACCAGACACAGAACTGCTCCATGCGCGCAGGCCGTTTGATGCAACCGTTCCAACCAGCTCACCTGATGAAAACGGGATCACAACCAGCTTCCCAAGGGCCGCAGGCGCGGCAGCACCCGCAACACCAGCGGTGTTTCCAGGGCTCAATTGTTGCCACAAAATACGTCCGTTTTTGATATCAAGTCCAAGGGCTACATTGTTGCGGCCAACGGCAACAACGATGTCTCCAACAATCACAGGGTCCACGGAAATCGCGCCCGTCATTTGATGACGCCAGCGCACAGCACCCGTAGCAGGGTTCATAACTACAACTTCACCGTGACCCGTTGTCACCGCTAAGATACCGTTTCCAAACGCCAATCCGCCACCAGATGCCTCGTTCGATTTTTCATTCGGCGGTGTCAAATCAACAGCCCAAACAGGCGCGCCAGCCGTTGAAAACGCGCGAACACCAGCGTTGGCATCCATCGTGTAAACGCGGCCATCAGCGACAATCGGGCTTGATGTGATTGCGTGTTTCTTTGAATTTCCAGTGCCAACATTGGCTGACCAAACCCGCGTCAAACTGCGCCCAAGTGCAGGATGGCGGATCAAATGTTGCGCAGAACCATTTCGATGCGTCCAAGAT